>JBDHYH010000009.1:0-59203 GCA_039811325.1 Chitinophagaceae bacterium
CACCGTGATATTAAGATGCCCAACCGCTATTTTTATGACAGTGTTGTTGTCAATGAAAATCATGGCAAGACTACATTTGATACACTCTGGCATCATGTGCAGAATATTTCGCTTACCAACCAGTTGGGACAAAAAGTATCTCTTGATGACCTGAAAGGGAAAGTGTTGGTTGTGGATTTTTTCTTTACCAGGTGCCCTACCATTTGCCCTACTATGGCGAGGAGTATGAAACGGCTGCAAAGCTCCTTTGCGCCAAGTGATTCTCTCGTTCAATTTATTTCTATATCAGTAGATCCTGAACATGACAGCCTCTCCCGCCTGAGATGGTGGGCTGAAAAATTTGATGTAAACCCTGATAACTGGTGGCTCGTAACGGGCAACAAAGACAGCATCTACAACTTTGCGCTTCAGGAAATGAAGGCAAGTGTTGCAGATACGGATGTGGATACAGGATTTATTCATACGGAAAATTTTTTCCTGCTCGATAGAAGCCGTGTAGTGCGAGGCTGGTACAATGGTACAGACTCCGTGTCACAGCAAAATCTTGTAAGAGACATACCGCTCCTCATGCTCGAAAAAGATCATAAGAAATCCTTTGGCCAGTTTTTGAAGGAGCTATTCAGTAAGGCATGATAATGCAATCGATAAGTTCATTGATTGCACAGCCCTGCGGGTAATTTGGCAGAATCATACCAGGACGGTAGAATTGGTCTGGGATATTTATTAAAAAAATTTTCCCGGAGGTAGAGAAAACTATTTTATTGAGTCATTAAATTTCTCAAATACCTCATCAATTACTTTGCTGAGTTTTCGATCCTTCTCAGTCACAGTATTTCCTGCATCATGTGTGGAAAGCCATATCTCCACCTGATTGTAAACATTTGTCCATAAAGGGTGGTGCTGCATGGCTTCGGCCCTGAAGGCAATGGCATTCATAAAAGTCATGGCCTGAATGAAATCTTTGAATACAAACCTTTTGTATAAAGAGTTGTTGACTTCTTTCCACATAACTGTTTATTTAGATAATTCGAAAATGAATCACAATTATCGGGCTAAAAAAAGAGGTTCTCCTTGCTCTTTAGTTTATCAATAGTGAGCTCTGTTACCATTTGCAATACGGGAATGCTCTTCACGGAATCTATAAAAAGCGACATCTCTTCCTCATCTACTTCATCATATTTGACCAGCCAGAGATAGTCGAAGTGCCGTAGCTCAGGTAACAGGTACTCACCGTCATTCCTGTTTTCATAAATAGAATGAACTATGGAGGTCAGTGGCTTCTTGTACTGGTAAATAGAAAAATAGTAGCTACGTCCGCGGTTGTTCATACTGATCTCAAGATCGGGCCTGGTACGAAAATCAAAATTCAGCAATTGATTCAGGTGCCAGCAGAATTTATAACTTTCGAGAGGAGCTACAATTCCCAGCAATCGGGTCTCATCATAAAACTTTCTCGCCATATCCTTCTGGTCTATGGAATGCTTTACAACGGCTGGTCTGGGGCGTTTAGAATTCAATGCTTTTTGTTTTTGATTCAGTGCCTTCGTTGTAGGTAACCGTTGTTTTGTCCCCTTTTTTGAAATGACTCAGTGCTTTCATGTAGTCATTGATGTCATGTATATTGTAATCTCCTATTCTGGTAATCACATCACCGGCTTTCATCCCTGCTTTGTCAGCTACCTTACCACTTATCACTCCATCCACCCGCAGGCCTTGTCCATTATAAGTATAATCGGGCATGATGCCTAATGTAACTGTAAACCGTGGACTATTGCCCATATCAGGCTCCCTGGTTTTCAGAAACTGCAGTTTGCCGGCTTTGTTCACTCCCTTGATCACATCCATGATGTATTGTATCACATACAGTTCTCCTGTGTAGTTGATCTTGTCAGCATCGTCCGAAGGTTTGTGATAGTCAGGGTGTGTACCCGTGAAGAAAAATAGTACCGGAATATTCTTCAGGTAGAATGAAGTGTGATCGCTGGGGCCAATACCACTGGAGTCAAATTTTACATCGATGGTTTTTGTTTTTGCAGGGAGATGCGACCAGTAAGGACTGGTACCGTATCCGCCGATGGTGATGGTCTTGGTGTCAGGATTGAGACGGCCTACCATATCGCAATTGATCATAAAGTTTACCGTGGATAATGGAACAGGCAAATGGTCTGCAAAGTATTTGGAACCAAATAATCCCAACTCTTCTCCGGAAAAACAAACTAAGAGATAATTGTTGTTTTTGTATTTAGAAGTCTTAAGCAGTTTTGCCATCTCTATTACTAATGCTGTACCACTCGCATTATCATCAGCTCCATTATGAATTTCCGGCTTACCGGCCCAAAGGCTATTGTGGTCTTCACCATATCCGAGATGGTCGAGGTGTGCACCAATCACGATTGTGTTTGCTGCTCCGTTATTGATAAACCCAGCAACATTATGGCCTACCCTCGTCTTTTCTCCGGTCTTTACAGTTCCTGCAATATTAAGAAAGTCGTCCTTGTGTTTCAGAATTTCTGCTGAAATAACTTTTTTGAGATATATAACGGGAATGCTCAAACGGTCTTCCTTCGACTTACCGTTAAAGCCAAGTTCAGGATCTGATGACCCGCTTGTGAAAAACAATACAGAAGTGGCACCCTTTGATTTCATCTGCTCCACTTGTTTTCTCAATGCTTCTCCAAGGTCGAAGTGTGGATTGCCGGCATTATCACTCAGGATGTCTTTAATATCATAAAACCACGGGGCATGACTTTCGTGTATGGCCGGAGCAACCATTCCGCTGAAACTGCCGTCAGCACTAAAAGTGAGGGGAAACCAGGCGGCTGTATCCATTTTCTTTTCATTGATGGACATATCGGTCTGTGGTAAAATGATCCTGCCTTCATCTATTGTAAAAGCCTGAATGTAAGAACCGTTATCACCTTTAGGGACCAGGCCAGCGGCTTCAAAGTGCCGGGCTACATACGTTGCTGCCGATTTTTCTCCGGCGGTACCGGTTCTTCGCCCTTCCAGTTTATCGTCAGCAAGGTAACCGATGTAAGTTTTTAGATTGGTTACTATTTGCTGTTCGCTTTTCTTGAGTTTTTGTGCGTTAGTAATGGCAGCAGGGAGGAATAAGAGAGATAGGAGTACAGATCTTTTAAGGAACATCACTTTTTAATTTTTGTGATCAAAGGTAGTTTTATTGATCAAAAATTGTTCTAATTTCAGCACTGAATGCACAAAGCTTTATTTATCTTCTTGTTGATTTGTTTAAGCTCAGCGCCTGCACATGCACAGGAAAGGTATGATAAGAACCCCTCTGAATTGATTACAAAATTTCCGTTTACTCAACTTACCGGAGGTGTAATACTTATCAAGGCACTGTTTGACAAAATACCCGACACATTAAATTTTATACTGGACACCGGTAGTGGTGCTATCTCAATTGACTCTTCGACAACCGTAGAATTCAAAATCCCAAATCGCCCTTCCGGCCGTACCGTTAGCGGAATTGCAGGCATCAGAGAGGTGAATTTCGCACCTGGCAACTCCTTGCATTTCCCAGGACTTTCTGTCGATAGCCTCGATTTTTATGTGAATGATTACGACATTCTCACCAGCGTGTATGGTATCAAAATAGATGGTGTAATCGGCTACAGCTTCCTGAGCAGGTACATTGTTTCAATTGACTATGACAACATGATGATAAGCGTGTATTCGCAGGGGTCATTCGATTATCCGCGAGGTTACACCTATCTGCGGCCTATTTTTACTGCATTGCCCATACAGCCAATGATTATAAGAGATGACCGGAAAATTCAATCTAATTTTTACTTAGACACCGGCGCAGGCCTTTGCTTTCTGCTCACACAGCAATTCCTGGAAGATAGTTTTTTCCTGATGAAAAAAAGAAAACCGGTGATCATACAGGTGCAGGGGCTGGGTGGTAAAAAACAAATGCAACTGACGGTCATTAAGCAAATCCAATTAGGCCCTTTCAAATTCAACCGGGTGCCCACCAACATTCTTGATGATGAACTCAATGCATTGTCTTATCCGTTTCTCGGAGGCCTGGTTGGAAATGATATCCTCCGCAGATTTAATATCATTCTCAATTACAGACAAAGGCTTGTGGCGCTGAAGCCTAACTCACGCTTTCATGATCCATTTGACTACAGCTATACAGGCCTGAGCCTGTACCTGGAAAACGGAAAGATCATCGCAGATGATATTGTAAAAGGATCGCCTGCCGATAAGGGAGGCCTGAAGAATGGTGATATCGTTCTTGCCATAAATAATAATGTATCTCAGAATATGGCAGCCTATAAGAGCGAACTTCAAAATGTAGGCTCCACAATCAGGATGATCATTTCCCGAAAAAACAAAATTGAGATGATAAAATTCAAAGTAGGCAGGATTTTTTGATAGATTATTTGCAATCCATTTTCTTTTCTCGACTTTTGCCCCCATGATATCATATTCAAAATTCACCCTTTCCAATGGATTGAGAGTGATCGTACACGAAGACAGGACAACACCACTCGTAGTAGCCGATGTATTGTACGATGTGGGTGCACGTGATGAAGACCCCGAACGAACAGGCTTTGCTCACCTGTTTGAGCATCTCATGTTTGGTGGTAGTGTCAATATCCCCGATTATGATGAACCATTGCAAATAGCCGGTGGTGATAACAATGCATTTACCACCAATGACCTTACCAATTATTATTGCCGGCTGCCGGCAGGGAATATTGAAACAGCCCTTTGGTTAGAGAGTGATCGCATGCTGTCGCTTGCCTTCGGAGAAAAATCTTTGGATGTGCAAAAAAAAGTAGTGTCTGAAGAATTCAAAGAACATTATATCAATCAGCCTTATGGCGATGCATGGCACAAACTGCGTGAGGTAGCTTACAAGGTACATCCCTATCGATGGATGACCATTGGAAAAGAATTATCACACGTGGAGTCTGCCCAACTGCAGGATGTGAAAGATTTTTTTCATAAGCATTACAATCCTGCCAATGCGATCCTAACCGTAGCCGGAAATATCAATGAAGAAAAAGTGAAAGAATTGGCTGAGAAATGGTTTGGTGATATCCCCTCTGGAAAGAAATATCAAAGAGCAATAACCCAGGAACCCCTTCAGACAGAAGCGCGGTTACTGGAGGTGAGAGAGAATGTTCCGTTAGATGCTTTGTACAAATGCTGGCATGGATATTCGAGAATGGACAAGCGCTATTATGCAATGGATCTGATCACAGATATTTTGGGAAGTGGTAAATCATCCAGGCTCTACCAATCTTTGGTCAAAGAGCAAAAATTATTCAGCAATATTTCCTGCTATCATACAGGAAGTATTGATCCGGGCCTGGTGGCGATAGAAGGTAAGTTGGTAAAAGGTGTATCTATCGAAGATGGTGATGCGGCAGTCCAAAGAGTAATTGGCGAAATGCTCAACAATGTTTTGTCGGAGGAAGAATTGCAAAAAGTAAAAAACAGGATAGAAAGCATGCTGGCCTTTGAAGATGTGTCGCTGATGAACCGCGCCAACAGCCTTGCGATCTATGAATTACTGGGTGATGCCAACCTGATCAATACAGAATGGGATTTTTATAATGCCGTAACAGCGGAAGACATTCTCAACACAGCGAGGGAAATGTTCAGGGCCGAAAACTCCAGTACTCTTTATTACAGAAAGAATCAAAGCGAAACAAAATAAACAATTAAGTGTATGCCAGACAGAAGTGTAGCGCCTGCCACCAAAGACTTTTCATCATTCGAAATATTCCTTCCTCCGTATGAAAAAACAACATTGAAAAATGGAGTGCCATTGTATTATGTGAATGGCGGAGCAGAAGATGTAGTGAAGATAGAATGGTTGTTCAAGGCAGGAAACAGTTATGAGGACAAAACAGGAATTGCATCTGCAACAGCGGATTTGATAAAGAATGGTACCTCCTCAAAATCTGCTTTTGAGATCAACCGGCAAATTGAGTTTTATGGTGCATTTTTACAGACCGGCAGTTATCATGAATCTTCAGTAATCACGCTGCAAACATTGACAAAGCGACTCAAAGAAACACTGCCTGTTGTGCAGGAGTTGCTTTCTGATGCCATATTTCCTGAACAGGAATTGAGCATCTATTCACAAAATGTAATTCAGCGAATGAAGGTGAATCTTCAAAAGTGTGAATATGTGGCGGGACGTGAGATCGTAAGCCTGTTGTATGGTAAAGATCATCCGTATGGAAGGCGAAGCAGCATTGCTGATATAGAAGCTATTACCCGCGAAGACCTTGTGGATTTTTATCAAAAGAATTTCCTGCATGGAGATTGTAAAATATTTGCATCAGGCAAGTTGCCTGATAACTTTATCCCCTTGATGGAAGAATTATTTGGCACATTAGATATCGGAAATGAACGGTCATTCCCGGAATTTGAAATGAAGCCCGGTGAGCCTAAGAAATATGTAGTATCAAATGACCCGAATGGTGTGCAAACAGCCATTCGTATTGCAAGGTCATTCCCAAACAGGAGACACCCTGATTTTAAAGAAGCAATGGTGCTGAATGTCATCCTCGGCGGATACTTCGGATCGCGGCTGATGGCCAATATCAGGGAAGACAAAGGATTTACGTATGGGATATACAGTTATATCGAGAGCCAGATACAATCGGGAGCATGGTTGATATCAACCGAAGCAGGGAAGGATGTAGCAGAAGCAGCCATCTCAGAAAGTTTTAAAGAGTTACAGAATCTCTGTGATGAGCCGGTAGATGATGAAGAGTTGAGCCTTGTAAAGAATTACCTGGTTGGCCAGCAATTAGCATCATTGGACGGGCCTTTCCAGATCATGGATCGCTGGAAGAACCTGATTTTTACAGGACTGGACGAATCGTTTTTCTATAGTGTGATTGAAACGATTAAAACTGTTTCACCGGAACAATTACAGGCGATGGCCAAAAAATACTTCGATCCAAAAGCCTATTTTGTGTTGTCCGTTACCTGATCTTAAAAATTCTACTGTATGACATACATTATCCGCTTGCTGATTACTTCACTTGTTGCTTATATTTTGTCATTGCTGTTGCAACCTCATGTACTCATCAGCAGCTATGGCAGCGCATTAATATTTGTATTTGTACTCGGATTGCTGAATGTATTTGTAAAACCGCTCTTGTTCCTGCTCACACTGCCGGTTACGATTCTTACGCTGGGATTGTTTTACATCGTATTGAATGTGCTGATGATTTTGCTGGCCGACTACCTGCTGGAAGGAATACGAATTGAGAATTTCTGGTGGGCATTACTGTTTGGATTCATGTTGTCATTTTTCAGCACGGCATTGCAACGGGATCGTGATGATAAGAGGCAGCATTAAAAACAAACCCCGGCCGGCAACATTTTTTATAACACAAATTGATTTGTGTTTTTGCTTTCTATATATTTCTTAGCGCTACTTCAATTTCTTAAAAGAAGATTTCATTTTCAAGCCAACGCAAGCATTCTTAGACCCAAATTTTGCTACTGCAAAATTTGGGTTTAAGAATTGGATTTGAGATGCAAATTAACAAGGTGGCATTTACATTATAAGATGATGAAATCAAAGATGAATTTCAGTATTCTCTAAAAAGAAATTCAATATTTCTATCGTATGAACTCAGAATAGTTAAAGGATGACTCTAATTTTTTTTAAAATTTCCAGAATATTTATGAGAAACAAGCACTTTCCTATACTGGTTTTTGTGATTTTGGTTTTTGCAAAGAATTTAAATGCACAAAAAGTTTCAATTAATCTGGAAATGGGTGTTTTGGAATCTGTCGGGAAGGATAAATTTAAGATACACCAGTTTGAAGAGAATAACTATTCCTCGGTTTCTTACTTATATAGAAAACGATTCGAAAATCCATATCTAAAATTTCTGGCTATTGCAGATTATTCGTTAAACTCCAAAATTAGAATTGGTATCGGAAGTGGGTTCTATTTTCATATTTCAGAAAAATACTTCAGTAATGTTAAACGCACAAATGTTTCTATACCACTTATATTATTATTGGATTATGAGGTATTAGATTTTGAATTTGGAAAATTAGGATTTGAAATAGGAGGAGGAAAAATCTTTTACAATATTCATGAAGGCCTTTTTAGTCAAAAAAACGCTCAGGTTTTCAAAGTATTGGTATTTATTACCAATAAGAAAAGAAGTGCTATCAAATTTGGAATGGAAAAACAGTTTGATAATGCTACAATCACTCTCCTTCCACCAGAGTATCAATTTGAATCATTTAAATATACGATAGGTCGAGTTTCACTTTGTCTCTCCTACAGCTACAAATTATTCTATAAGGATAACAAAAACTAATTATGTTATGAAAATAGACAAGACTAGCAATATGATACCTCTTGCATTGCTGCTAATCGCTTTGTCAGATTAGATAGCTGTACGCCATTGCCTAATCCTCCAGACTCCACTGCTCTAACAACTTTTAATATTGCAGAACCCGAGTAGTTTGATTGCTTTATAAATCATCAGGAACAAGGAGCACCTACATCTAAAATATCCTTGTTTGTCAATGTCAAAACCAAATATTATGATGGCAATAGATTAGTTCCGTTGGACGATGTCTCAATTACTTTTGACCCAAATACAACAACTTTCCCAATTAATGTCACTGCTTCAATGCCGAGTGGGAGCGGTGAGATTGGCATTGTTGAGGTAAACATTCAAGGAGTAAACTGTTCCGAATGTGCAAATGGCTGGAGTTTTTCCCAGGAATCCCCTTATTCAACATGTAATCCTTATACTATTACCACGACAAGCCCTTTGAGTTATTTAGCGGCCATTCCTAGATGGAGTGAAGAATATTCTATTGTACAATATGAAGCAATTAGGGATTTAGGTTCTACAATAAGAACGTATAACAAGCCCAATTCCTGTGGGTGCACTGTACAATAAATTTTTAAAAAGAGTATTATGAAATCATTATCTAAAATAGTTTTGACAATCTTTATTGCATTAAGCTTAGTATCGATTTTTTCATTCACTAAAATCGGAAGTACATTTCTCGAGAATGTTTGGATAAACAATCCTCAAAAGAAAGTCTTATTCAATGATGTATTTAAAACAACTTATGAAGAGGATAATTATGTTGCAATTATTTCTTCATTTACTATAAATCCAACACGCCGTGATAGTTCATACAAAATTCAAGCTTTCGGAAAAATAACCGAAAATGATATTCCGATCAATGCGGGGCCGATACAAATAGGCAACAAAACTCTTTATACTGATTCTAATAATCTATACAGTTATGATTATTCTTTGAGCGATGGAAAATCTCTTTTTGGTTCCACTGTTAATGTAAGTATTCAGGATTCATCAAGTAGAGGGCAAACACTGCGAAGGCTTACAGGAAAAGTTATTGTAGTTCCTAAAGAAATCTTTCCAACTTCTATGGCACTACCAGGTAGTACAGTTGATCGTACTAGAGATTACCAATTGAATTGGGCCCCTGATCCAAACAATCAATTTCAACAGGTCCAGATTCAGATTTCTTATTACAAAGGGATTTCACAATACAATGCTAGTGGAATGCCAAATGCCATCAATGATTTAGTCTTTAATGTGCCTGATAATGGCAACTTCACAATCACGCAAGCAGACCTTTCAAGGTATCCTAAAGGAGCATATATTGGACTTTCCATTTCCAGAGCCTCGCTTGATAATACTTCAGGCAATATAGCTTATGTTTCAATTGTAGAGGCCCATTCAGTTCCTTTGCTTGTTGTTGAGCCTTCACCTCTTAACATTACTATCAGTGGACCTGATGGACTTTGTTCTTCTTCAACTTATCACATTAATAATTTGCCTTTAGGTTGTTCTGTAATCTGGAGTGTTACTCCCACAGGAGTTGTTTCTTTATCTCCTAATGGTGAAACCGTTACTTTAAGTAAACTATCAAGTGGCAACATAACACTGAAGGGAACGCTTGCCGGCGCTTGCTCTAATTTGGTTATTCCGAAACCAATCAGTGTTGGTACACCCATTATTTCAGGTAGCTACACAGATCAAAATGGTCAGCATTCTTTGCAATACTGGACAGGTAGTCCATCAAGCTACAACCTGGCTTGCAATAACTATAATGTACAAACGAATATCTCAGTGCAAAATGCAAGCAGTGTTACATGGACAAGGGTAAGCGCCTCTCCTTCGAGCCTCTCATGGAATCAAAGTGGCAATAATATTAATTTTTATTTCTGGCAACCAAATCAGACAGCTGTATATAAGGTGGAAGCTACTAATGTTTGCGGCACGACTACCAAAACCTTTGGGTTCAAATCTATTAACTGTAATGGAGGAGTTGGGGGCTGTGAACAATTTACAATTTCTCCAAATCCTTCCAATGGGACCTTGCTTGTAGTAGTGCCCAATATACCTGCACCATGTGATGTGAATTTATCAACCACGGCTGAACAAAAACCAATGCAACCAAAACGCGCCATAACACAAATCTATATATATGATAATGGTGGCAGCTTAAAGAAATCTTTGTCTGTAAAAAATGCCAGGCAAGCCAATGTGAATCTTTCAGGATTGGTTCCGGGTGTTTATTTTGTAGAGGTAAAAGATGGGGCGTATACTGAAAGGAAGAAGGTGGTGTTGCAGTAATGGTTTTGAAAAATAGCTTACATCTAAATTGGGACATGCATGCAACCGACAGCGCCTGTACTTTTTTGTTAAATTCTTAAATATTCCTTGTCGCATAGGTTGTCAACCTTCAACAAATTGATTTCAATTTGTAAGCGTTATTTCAAAGGTTGGCAACCTTCCACAATCCTTTTCTCAAATCAGTTTTATTTGTTGAAATTTGCTTCTATGCAATTTCAAAGAAGACAACTTACCGATGATGGACTCCGCGAGATATACCGCGCACTGTTATTACCCCGGATGATCGAAGAGAAAATGCTGCTGCTGCTTCGGCAGGGCAGGGTGTCCAAATGGTTTAGCGGTATCGGCCAGGAAGCCATTGCCGTAGGCGCATCGATGGCCATGCAGGATGATGAATGGATCATGCCGCTGCACAGGAACCTCGGTGTTTTCACTTCCAGGAAAATTCCGTTTCGCGATCTGATCAACCAATGGCAGGGCGACCTGGATGGTTTTTCCAAAGGTCGTGAGCGCAGTTTTCATTTTGGTGTGAAGCAGAATCATATCTGTGGAATGATATCGCACCTCGGCCCTCAACTATCTGTTGCAGATGGCGCCGCACTTGCTTATCAACTGAAAGGACAGCAAAAAGCATCGCTTGCTTTTTCAGGTGAAGGTGGTACCAGCGAAGGAGAATTTCATGAAGCATTGAATGTGGCATCAGTATGGAACCTGCCGGTAATCTTTGTTATAGAAAATAATGGCTATGGCCTTAGCACTCCGGTGCGTGAACAATTCCGTTGTGAAAACCTGGCCGACCGCGCCAAAGGATATGGGATGGAAGGCGTAACGATAGACGGAAATAATATTCTCACTGTGATGGATACCATCAAAGGAGTAAGAGAATATTGCATTCGCGAACAACGGCCTTATCTCGTCGAGTGTATGACCTTCCGAATGCGCGGACATGAAGAAGCGAGTGGCGTAAAATATGTGCCGAAAGAATTGTTTGAACAATGGATGGAAAAAGACCCGGTCAGAAATTTTGAATATTTCCTGGCACAGGAAAAAATAATGACCAATGAAGAAATCGTAGCAACTAAAAAAGAAATACACGATTACATAGAAGAAGAAATTCAGCAAAGCACTCTTTATGGAAAGACGGAAAAAAATTCTTTTGTCCCGGATGTAGAGAGAGAGGTGAATGATGTATATATGAGCCACCAACAGGATGTTTGTGGCAACATTACTGCTGCTGAAAGAGAAGATGCATTGCGGTTTGTGGATGCGATCAAAGAAGGCTTGCACCAAAGCATGCAAGCGCACGACAATTTGATATTGATGGGCCAGGACATTGCCGAGTATGGTGGTGTGTTCAAGATCACTGAAGGTTTTGTAGATGAGTTTGGCAAAGAGCGAGTGCGCAATACCCCGCTTTGTGAGAGTGCAATAGTGGGCACTGCATTGGGGTTGAGCCTTGAAGGATTTAAGAGTATGGTGGAGATGCAGTTTGCTGATTTTGTTTCTGTAGGGTTCAACCAGATTGTCAACAACCTGGCAAAGATTCATTATCGCTGGGGACAAAATGCGGATGTGGTAGTGCGTATGCCTACCGGTGCAGGAGTGGGAGCGGGACCGTTTCACAGCCAGAGCAATGAAGCGTGGTTCACGCACATTCCGGGGTTGAAAGTCGTGTATCCCTCTACTCCCGAAGATGCAAAGGGACTGTTGACCGCAGCGATCAATGATCCCAATCCTGTATTATATTTTGAACACAAACTTTTGTACAGAAGTATCAGTGGTGATGTACCTAAAGAATATTATGCGACAGATATCGGCAAGGCGCGAAAGGTACGGGAAGGGAGTGATGTAAGCATCATTACTTATGGAATGGGTGTGATATGGGCGGAAAGTTTTGCGGATAAAAACCCGGATGTGTCTGTCGAAATATTAGATCTGCGTACGCTGGTACCACTGGATTATAAAGCCATCAAGACTACCGTCAGCAATACAGGAAAGGTATTGGTATTGCATGAAGATACCATGACCGGTGGCTTCGGCGGAGAAGTAGCTGCATGGATTGGCCAGCACTGTTTTGAATACTTAGATGCGCCGGTGATGCGATGCGCATCTCTCGATACACCGGTTCCTTTCAACCACGATTTGGAAAATCAGTTCCTGGCTGAAAGCAGGCTGAGTGCAGCTATGGAGCGGCTTTTACAGTATTGATCAGTTTTATATTTGGCAAGTTTACATAAGGAACTAATTCAGTGGGTGTGTAAAAAAGTAACCGTCGGTACCGCAGGTCAGACGGTGGGTAGCGGCATAAACCCAAAGAAAAACCCACTGTGGCCCTATGTGGTCCTCGGTGAAACTCTGTGTAGCAAGAAAAACAATTACACAGAGAAGAAAGACAGAGAAGACACAGAGAACCACTGAGAATCAATAATCAAGACTCATTCTTCAATTGGAAACCTGACTACAGCCAGCCTCGAGCTAATATGAGACTTAGCATTTTTTATTTAAATTTGAGATTAATTAGAAAATAATAAATGATTGCTCAGAATATTCCAACCAGGTTTACCGCTCTCCAGCAGGAGTTGCTCAAACTATTTGGCAGAGATGTGTCTGAAGAAGATTTAATTGCTATCAGAGACATGATTGGCAAATACTTTTTGGATAAGCTCCAACAGAAGGTGGACGACGGGGTAAAAGAAAAAGGTTATTCACAGCAGGACTTCGATTCATGGCTCAATGACTCAGGACAGTAAATAAGGTTTAGAGCAATGAAAGTAGTCATAGATACTAATGTATTTCTCGTAATCATTCCTTCATTGTCACAGTATCATCAGGCCTATGAAGCACTAAAGAAAAATCATTTTGATTTGGCGCTTTCAAACGAAATACTCCTGGAATATGAAGAACAGCTTTCATTCAGGTTTCATATTTCGAATGTGTCAGAAATATTGGATAACCTTCTGGAAAACCAAAATATTCAGCTTTACAACCCGGCCTATAAGTGGGATCTGATTACACAAGATCCGGATGACAACAAATTTGTTGATTGTGCGATTGCTTCTAATTCAGATTGGATTGTTACAAATGATAAACACTTTAATGTATTGAAAGATATTGACTTTCCACGGGTGAATGTAATTTCAATCAAAGAGTTTATTGATTTGCTGACAATAGAAGGTTGAGTAATCAGGAATCGTATTTCTCAACTGGCGCAGGTCTCCAGACCTGTGACAGCCCGTTACTAAACAATGAATAAAATGAAAGGATTTTTAGGATTAGTTGGGTTTTTGAAGAAATTGGAATTGGATGACAGAATTTGAATATTCATAACAGAGTAACGCTTAGGCACAGGTCAGGAGACCTGCGCCAGAATTACGGTTTTAAAAAACGGAATTCGGAGATATGTGAGATAGCCTCAGCGCACCTCTGTGGCTCTCTGTGGTACTCCGTGGTACACTGTGTAATAAAAAACAATTACACAGAGAAGAAAGACAGAGAAGACACAGAGAACCACTGAGAACAACCTCTGTGAACACAACTGGCGCAGGTCTCCAGGCCTGTGACAGCCCGTTACTAAACAATGAATAAAATGGAAGGATTTTTAGGATTAGTTGGGTTTTTGAAGAAATTGGAATTGGATGATAGAATTTGAATATTCGCAACAGAGTAACGCTTAGGCACAGGTCAGGAGACCTGCGCCAGAATTAGAAAAAAGATAGAGAAGACACAGAAAGCCACTGAGAAAAACCTCTGTGAACCTCTGTGGTACTCTGTGTAACAAAAAATAAAAATGGAAAATAAGCATACATACAATCTTACTATCAAATGGACAGGTAATACAGGCAAAGGCACTGAGAGTTATCGTGCCTACGAAAGAAGTCATTCTGTCTTGATCAGCAACAAACAGGAAATATTATGTTCTTCGGATCCTTCATTCCGTGGAGACGAAACTAAACACAACCCGGAAGAATTATTTCTCGCATCCATTGCATCCTGCCACATGCTCTGGTATCTGCATCTCTGTTCTGAAGCGGGGATCGTAGTCGTTGATTATTCAGACAATGCGACAGGTATCATGAAGGAGACTGCGGATGGTGGCGGACATTTTACAGAAGTAACTTTACATCCGAGTGTAAAGATTACAGATGAGGAAAGGATAGATGAAGCCAATGCATTGCACAAAAAGGCTAATCAATTATGCTTCATTGCTAACTCTTGTAACTTCCCGATTTATCATGAACCTGTTTGCATGCCTACTGGCTTTCCAATGTGATGAATATTTGCAATAGCATGCAAGAAACTTTAAAATACAGCGTAATATTTAAACTATTACTTTAAATATCACGCTGAAAATTTAATCTTTAGACTCAAATTGTTTATTGAATTTCATTGCAATTAATGAATTTGGCAGCATGCTCTAATGAACTTGCCTGGATTGATTGCCGTACGGCCTTTAGTGATAACGGCTCTCGTCAATACCCTCCCTTAGTACCGCCAATATTCTCAATCGGGTGCCATGTCGTCTTGATCTCTTGCGTATCCATGATCATGTATGGAGATTGTGCTTCATCAGTATCCCAATCAATCCCAGGATAGAATATGGTTCGTTTCATATTCAACGCACCTTTTTCCTGAACCATTTTTTTTGCTGCTGCATCGCTTTCACAATACACAATTGCATTCACATCCATGTGATCGGCAAACCAGGAAAGCAATTCACCGGGCTTGCCGGTAAGAATATTCACCACACCTCCGGGTACATCTGATGAATTCAATACTTCGGCAAACGTAACTGCGCACAGAGGCTTCGATTGAGAAGCCAATACCACACAAGTATTGCCTCCTGCAATCACCGGGGCAATCACAGAAACCAATCCGATCAATGAACTGCCTTGCGGAGCAATAATCGATACAACTCCTGTAGGTTCCGGTGTTGAAAAATTAAAATGCGAACAAGCTACAGGATTTACCGCACTGAATACCTGTTGAAACTTATCGCACCATCCTGCATAATAGATCAACCTGTCTATCGACATGTTGACTTCCTCCTCTGCCTGCGCTAGTGTAGCATCCTGCTTCATCAGTTCATCAATAAATTGTGCTCTGCGGCCTTCCAGCATCTCTGCTATACGATACAATATTTGCCCACGATTGAAAGCATATCTCGATCCCCAGTCGCCAAACGCAGTTCTGGCAGCAACTACGGCGTCTCTGAAATCCTTTCTTGAAGAAAGACAAACGTTGGCCAGCCTTTCCTTTTTGCTGTTGGTGGCAATATAATATCGCCCGGATTCTGTTCTTGGAAACTTACCCCCGATATAAATCTTGTAAGTCTTCAAAACCTCCAGTCTCTTTGTTGTTTTCGTGTTATCAATACCGTTACCATTAGAAGTGGCTCTTGCTTTAGTTGGCAATTTTTTCAAAATGACTTTGCTCATAATATCTTTTTTCAAATGAGTTTTTTTAAAACGTGATGTAAGGTGACAATCCGTGTAATCCACCTTCTCTTCCGTAGCCGCTTTCTTTATAACCACCGAAGGGTGATGTAGGGTCAAACTTGTTGAAGGTATTAGCCCATACTACGCCTGCCCGCAGTTTGGTAGTAAGGTTAAATATTTTCGATCCCTTATCTGTCCACACTCCTGCAGAGAGTCCATAAGGATTGTTGTTTGCCTTTTCGATCACCTCGTCATCAGTACGAAAACTCTGAATGGTAAGTACCGGCCCGAATATTTCTTCCTGTGCTATGCGGCTCGACTGTGCCACATTTGTAAAAATTGTGGGACGAAGAAAAAACCCACGCCCCGGTAATTCACAACTACTCTGGTACATATCTGCACCTTCATCCAATCCAATCCTGATGTATTTGTTGATCTGATCCAACTGCTGTTTCGAATTGATGGCGCCGATGTCGGTGTTCTTATCCATCGGATCACCCACGATCAATGTTTCAATCCGGTCTTTGAGTTTGCGTACCACCTCATCCATCACCGACTCCTGCACATACAATCGCGAACCTGCACAACATACGTGGCCCTGGTTGAAGAAAATACCATTGACAATGCCTTCTACCGCCTGGTCTATCGCGGCGTCATCAAAAATAATGTTCGGCGCTTTGCCTCCCAATTCGAGAGTAGCTTTTTTATTGGTACCTGCTATTGCTTTCTGAATAATCTTACCTACTTCTGTAGATCCTGTAAATGCAATCTTATCAATACCCGGATGATTCACTAATGCGGCACCGGTGTTTCCTGCACCTGTGATAATGTTGACCACGCCTGGCGGCAGGTCTGCTTCCTGAATGATTTCAGCAAGCAGCAAAGCAGTGAGCGGTGTGGTCTCTGCAGGCTTGAGCACCACAGTGTTTCCTGTGGCGAGCGCCGGCGCTATCTTCCACGATGCCATCAGCAATGGAAAATTCCACGGAATGATTTGCCCGGCTACCCCTAATGATCTTGCATTCTTGTTGGGGAATGCGTATTCCAATTTATCAGCCCATCCTGCGTAGTAAAAGAAATGATTTGCTGCAGTAGGTACATCAAAGTCGCGGCTTTCACGAATTGGTTTACCACCATCCAATGTCTCCACTATGGCAAATTCCCGTGCACGTTCCTGCACCATGCGTGCTATGCGATAGATGTATTTGCCTCTCTCCTTTGCAGGCATTTTCTTCCAAACCTTTTCGTACGCGTTGCGTGCTGCCTTCACAGCTTTGTCCACATCAGCAGCATTCGCTTCAGCTACTTCAGATAATTTTTCAGCGGTAGCCGGGTTGATGGTGTCAAGGTATTTCCTGCTAACCGGTTTTTCGAATTTGCCGTTGATGAAAAGATCGTAGCGTGGTTTTATCGTAGCGGAACTCCTGCTTTCCGGCGCGGGAGCTAACTTGCGTGCACTATCGAACTTCAGTTTCAGTGTATTGTTTTTTGCTTTTGCCATTTCGCTTAAAAAATAAGTTGAGAATAATTGTTGATTAATCAATCGGGAAATAATCCTTTCCCTGGTAAACGCCGGTTCTTTCTTTCATCAGTTGCATCAGCACATCATTGGCGAGGCTGCTGGCGCCGAATCGGAACCATTGATTATTCATCCAGGCTTCACCCAGAATTTCATTCAACATGACGAGGTAATGCAGCGCCAGTTTCGACTTCGAGATGCCGCCTGCCGGCTTCATGCCGATCATCTTACCGGTCTTGTAATAAAAATCACGGATGGCCTGCAGCATCACAAGTGTAACAGGCAGTGTGGCTGCCGGAGAAATTTTTCCGGTAGATGTTTTGATAAAATCAGCACCCGCATACATTGCGATATCACTTGCCCTGCGTACTTTATCGAAAGTGACCAACTCGCCTGTTTCCAGAATCACTTTGAGCCTTGCATTGCCACAGGCCTCTTTCACAGCAGCGATTTCTTCAAACACGTAGTTGTAATCTCCTGCAAGAAACCGACCGCGGCTGATCACCATATCCACTTCGTCGGCGCCCTGCTCCACTGCAAATTTTGTATCGTTCAGTTTGATGTCAAGTGTTGTCTGTCCGCTTGGAAATCCTGTAGCTACAGAAGCCACTTTGATGCCTGAATCACCGACAGCTCCCTTTGCTGTTTTTACCATTGACGGATACACGCACACTGCCGCCACCGTCGGCAATCCCGGATAAGTATCGAGTAGGTGCCGGGCCTTGTAGCACATCTGTTTCACTTTGCCATCGGTATCTTTTCCTTCGAGGGTGGTGAGGTCTATCATATTTAGGGCGAGTTTCAGCCCGTTCACTTTCGTCTCTTTCTTAATACTTCTTTTGGTGATTCGGTCTGCCCGTTCTTCGATGCCCACTTTGTCCACATGCGGGGTAAGGCTGAAGTCGGGAATAATGGTTCTTGTCATGTTCATTTTATGAAACAATAAAATTACCACTATTTGGGGGAAAGAATTTGTGAAGAGTTTACATTTAAAATCTCCGGTCTGACCTTTGGGGCCGACCGGAGTACTGTCAACCGGTAGCCGTCGGTACCGCAGGTCAGACGGCGAGTAATCATTCAACAATCAATAAAGAAATGGCAATCGACACAACTTACCGGTCTAACCTTTGGTGCCGACCGGTAGGTTGTGTCCACCAGAAAGTAGCCGTCGGTATTGCAGGTCAGACGGCAGATGGATTCATTTCCCAATATTGCTTTCATTTGGAATTCCTGGCGGTGAAGGATACCGGCCGAAGCATTCTCTATACGTGAGTATCTTCACCTGCCAGCCACATTTTGAAATGCACCCAAGAATTTGTGATTGTGCTGATAGTTCACTCTTAAGGAATCAACCATCTTATCTGAACTCATATCTTATGGTAAAAAAGAACTCTCTGCCTCTTATTTCCGTCCGATTTTCCTGAGTGTAATAAGTACCAATTACCGTATTACTGATGTATTTTTTGTCGAAAAGGTTTCTCAAATTGAATTCTATGATAAACCTATCCTTCAGAAGTTTTCTATTTAATTTTAAATCCAGAAAAGTACCGTGGAAACTACCATTATTGCTAACCAAATTATTGAAGGTGATAGTGGAATTGAATAAATGAATTGGTGTCAAAAAAATATTTATTTTATTTAGGATTGAATTCGAACTTCCTGGTGAAGACCTGTAAATTTTGATCTTGTTCCGGGCATTAGTCCATAGGAACTGATAGTCGAAATTGATGAAAGACTCAAATTGGCTCTTAACACCAATAGTTGTATTCAAGAAGCTAAGTGTAGATGAGTTAATCCTTCCATTAAAACTATTATAATCGGATTGAATATTGTAAAAAATATTTGAATTCATAGAAAAGGGCCATGCCCCAAGAGTCTTTTGCGTATTGAATAAAATGAACATTTGATTGGTACTATTAGGAAAATAAACAGAAGAATTAGTTGTAGCAATTCCTTTTGTTTCAGTAGCGCTAATGTACTTGTTTTCGTTGCGACTAATATTGATCGAAAGGAAAGCAATCCATCCTAACTTTAAGCTAAAAAGACTATAGTTTCCCTGGAGATAAGAGGATTTGGTGCCAAAAGAATCAATGTGTCCTGATAATAATCTATGAAAAGCTGGTTGAATTGAATTAGAGAAAAGCAAATTTTGGTTTTGCGGTTGTTTTTTTATTCCTGCATTCAAGCTTATTGATGAGTTGCGGTTTTTTCTCGAAACCCCTATTGAATAATCATAATAAAAAACTGTTTTTTTCCAGTGGTTTGAAGCGCTGTATGTGAGAACCTGAAGCTCATTTGACAGGTTCACTGTGATTTTATTTTGAGGTGAAACCTGGTAAGTTCCAGTGTACTTTAAAGAAAAATGGGAAATCCAATAATTATCGTTATTAGTAAAATATGTAGCAACTCCGGCATCTTTTTCTGCCTTTAATATACTCAGGATAGTTCTCTTTTCTGAGCTAAAAACCCCTGTAAACATGTGGCTCATTCTCCCTCTGTTGGTGAAAATACTACTCTTAAAATTGAGGTATCGAAGTTTGATTTCAGCATTTGAAAAGAGTTTGTACATAGACAAATCCTCCGGGTAAAGCCAGAATAAAAAATCCGGGTTTGTATTCAAATCTTCGTCTAAATTTTGTTTAAAGTATCCTACTGTATTTGACCATAGAACTCCATTCCCGATCCTTTTGTTGTAATTAAAATTGAACTGGTAGTTAGTATTGTCCCCATTCAATTTTTGTTGACTTTCAAGAGCCTGAGTGGAACGCGTATCTAACAGGTAGTTTCGATGGGCATTTTGCAAGGAGGCATTGATGTATATTGATTCGTTCCTGGCGTTTCTTGAACTCGTGATACTGTACTCCTGCCGCGAGTCTGTCATCGTACCTGTATCCTTACTGAACAAATGTGTGCTATCCTGATAAACACGGTTTAGCCTTTGATTTTCACTTTCTTTGTCCTTTGAGAAACTGGCATTGATCAATGTTTCCCATTTATTTTTTTTGAATAGGGAATTGAAATGCGTTGTGATACTATTATTCTTATTTTGATAGTAATCGGGTATATTGGGATAATTGTAACGAGAAACGGATAAAAGTGGAGTAGCAAGAGAATATTTGAAAAATGGATCATCACTTCTGGAAATACTATTAAGATAAAACTGATTTTCGGGATTGTAATGTGTACCCGTAGTATTATAATTCACTCCAGCCTGTATTTTTTTTTGAGATCCGAGCTTTATGAGGAAGATATCACCTAAATGATTTTTCTTGTTCCCATACCCGGCAGAGATATTGCCAAATAGATAGTTTTTATATTGATCTTTTATTTTCAGGTTAATAACCTGGTCGCCTGAAAGGTCGAATTCCCTTAATAGTTGATCCTTTTTATAATTCTTGATTACCTGTACCCGATCTACAATTTTTGGTGCGGCATTTTGTGTTAGCTGCTTGTAATTTTCCCCAAAGAGATCATCTCCATCTATCAATACGTTGCTAATACGATGGCCGTTAAAGTAAATTTCTCCATTCTCCTTTACCTCCATACCAGGTAGTCTTTTCAACATATCCTCGATATGCACTTCACTTTTTAATACAAAGGCATCAGGATTGAAGGTAATTGTGTCTCCTGTCTTGCTAATGCTCACCTTCAAATCTACTTTTACAGTATCGAGATAGGATACAGATGAATGAAGTACAAAGTTTTGTCGTATTTCTGAATCCTTAGGTTGAACCTTAAATTTCTTTTGTATAGTTTGGAAGGTAGTGGCCCTGACTGTTATCAAATATTCTGGTTGTATATTTTCAATTATCATTGTATAAAACCCTTGATCGTTTGTACGGGTAAATTGTACTAATGGTTTGTTCTCTGAAGTTATGTTATGTATTAGAATGTCTGCTCCTGAAACAGCAAGTGAATCTTCATTCCGGACTATTCCGGATATCTTCAGCTGAGCACTACTAATAGAGATACAACCAGTTACAAACACAGATATGAGTAAAAAGAACTTCACATACAATTTATTACTGCAAAAAATATCAATTTGAATCCTTATTGCCCTTTAGCATCTTCAAAAATTGTTTGGCTTTTTCTGATTCTCCATTATATAGTTCCCAGTCCTCTGCTTTAGTGACAACCGGACCTTTGAGCCATTTTCTGAAAAATTGATTAGGAATTTTTGTGGAAGTGATATATGTAGCTCTCATTAAACGCTTACTTGTTGGATTGTAATATTCAAGGATTAAACCGGGGAGGCTAGTGAGATAGGATGGTCCTGAAGAAACAGGTATTTCTTCTGTAAACCATACTGTGATATCTTCTCCTCTTTTATTTATCGCGGTCGCTTTTTGGCATTTATATCCAAGAATAGTTTTGAATTCATCTACTGATGTCCACTTGTAAACAAGCGTATCAGAAGACCAAACGTCTCCCTCATTATATTTTCTCATCTCTAAATAGTCAGGAGCTCCATAGTACCTTATCCAAACTAATGATACAACCTTCTCAACATCATGGCGTTCCTTGAAAGTTCTTACTTCCTCTTCAGGTGTGATGAAGCGTGGATCTGCCTTTTCTCTTAGCTCATTTAAGAACTCCTCAGGTGTCCTGGTTTGATAGATATATATTGCCGCTTTTTTGCCAAAAAACACTTTTTGGAACCTGGATTTGGTAAAAATACTATCATTGATATATCCATTCAAATCAATAAAATCAACGAATAACTTTGTGCTGTCGTTCATGAGTTCATCAACCTTTTTTTGTGCCTGTGTTGATTGAAAGCCCATTAATATGAAGAAGAATAAAATGGTTAGTTTCATGCAAAGTATTTTTACAAAAAAGTTATCTGAAAGTAATATTAGTGATAGTTTAGGAATCAAGGTTCTGCGGGGACATCTTCATCATTTATACATCCCGCACCGCGTGTAGCTGTCCCTGTTACTTCGCCTGTATTGCAATCTAAATACTGCCGAAAATAATATCCTTCTCCGTGTGATCCGGGAGGGCAAGGCATATAAAAATCTCTTATACAATCCATCCGTATCAAGACTATGACTTGAGATTGAGCGATAGGAATCGTTGTAGAGAAAGTGAGATTTGTTTTTGAGGAGGTTAGAGAATTAGCATAGGAATAATTACCTATACAGGAAAACAGGAAAACAAGAAAACAAGAAAACAAGAAATTTTTCATAATTGACACGTTTTAATAAATAAGAAAATAGGTTGCCAATACTCCCAGATAACTTTCGGAGGAAGATACTTGAATATTCTTGATTTCAAAAATACAAATGCCAACATAAATATTAGCCTCAAATCGTAAATCCAGATTCTACATGTGAAGGCCAGTGTTTCATCTTTTCATTCTTAAAGAACCGCATGAAATAAATAATTACCGTGAAAAAATTTTTCAGAACCGCTGTTGTACTATTTTTAATCAATCAATCATCATCATGAAAATCCTGACTGCATTCCTCATTTGCTTTTCATTCTTTCTCAATGCAAGCGCCCAAAAAAGACCCATTACTCCTCCAGATTATTATCGCATGCAAAATGTTTCCAATCCTCAGCTATCACCTGCTGGAAAATGGATACTCTATACGCTGACCTCAATAGATTCTGTAAAAGATAAACGCGATCGTGATCTGTGGATGATCAGTTGGGATGGCAAGGAAAATATTCAACTGACTAATGGGCCCGGCAGTGAATCTTCAGCGAAGTTCAGCCCTGATGGAAAATATATTTCTTTCATTGCAAGCCGCGATCAGGATGATAAAGAAGATAAAAAATCACAAGTGTATCTGATGGACAGGAGAGGAGGAGAAGCGAAACAACTCACCCACATCAAAGGAGATATCGAGGAGTATGTGTGGAAGCCGGATGGCTCCGGGATATTGCTGGTGATTAAAGATCCTGATTATGCTGATACCGCAAAAACAAAAGTCCGCACACCCTATATCATCAACCGTTACCAGTTCAAACAGGATTATGAAGGTTACTTAGACAATCGCAAAAGCCATCTCTATTATTTCGATTTGAAATCAAAAAAATTAGATACACTCACCAGGGGCAACTACAATGAAACGGGCCCTGTTTTTTCTCCGGATGGCAACACAATTGCTTTTGTGAGCAATCATACACCAGACCCTGACCGAAATGAAAACTCAGATATTTTCATCAGGAATTTCTCTGGTGATTCTATTAAAAAGATCACTTCGTGGCCGGGAGGTGAATTCAATCCGCAATGGAGCCCGGATGGTAAGTGGATTGCATACCTGCAAAGCAGCAGCGATAAGCCATTTACGATGTATGGGGAAAATTATCTTGCTGTAGTACCGGCAGATGGCGGCATGCCAAAGTTGCTGAGCAAACTAACGGATAGGCCTGTACGAAATCAAAGATGGAGCAGCGATGGTAGTTCAATATTTGTATTAATGCAGGACGACAGGCAATGCAATATTGTGTCCTTTGATGTCAGGGATGGAAAGATGAACAAAATCACCACCGGTGATCAGAGCCTTTCGAATATTGAAACAGAGAATGGAAAATGGATAACAACGATGAGCAACCCGCAAATACCGTTGGAAATTTATGCTCTGGAGAAAAACGAATTGCGAAGATTAACACACGTACAGGATTCCTTTCTCGCGCCGATTCAATTAGCAAGTGTAGAAGGATTCAAATCAAAAAGTAAGGATGGGACTATTGTCTCCGGATTATTGTATCGCCCTGCCAATGCGGTGAAAGGCCAAAAACTCCCCCTGATCCTTTTCATACATGGAGGCCCGGTGGGCCAGGATGAATTTGAGTTTGACCTCACGCGCCAGATATATGCTTCAGCCGGATACGCAGTGGCGGCAGTCAACTATCGTGGCAGTAACGGCAGAGGCATTGCCTATACAGAAACCATCTTTGGCGACTGGGGCCACAAAGAAGTGATGGACATCATCGGCGCTGCAGATTACCTGATCAAAGAAGGCATCGCAGATGAAAAGAGAATGGGCATTGCGGGCTGGAGTTACGGTGGCATCTCAACCAATTATACTATCGCAACAGACCAGCGTTTCAAAGCGGCAGTAAGCGGTGCAGGTAGTTCACTGCAACTAAGTATGTACGGCTCTGATGAATATGTGAATCAGTACGAAAATGAATTGGGTGTGCCCTGGAAAAATTTAGACAAGTGGCTAAAAGTTTCTTATCCCTTCATCCATGCCGACCGCATCAAAACGCCAACCTTATTCATGGCCTCGCAGAATGATTTCAATGTGCCCGTGATCGGCGCAGAGCAGATGTACCAGGCATTGCGTAGTATGGGTGTGCCGACAGAACTAATCATCTATCCGAATCAGAATCATGGATTGGTAGTGCCGAGTTATATCAGGTTTAGGTTTGAGAAACATTTGGAGTGGTTTGGAAAGTATTTGAAGTGAAGTGTTTTTGTTTTGGAAAAATCCAAAAACCGAATCCAGTGAATGGATTGATTGGATAATGGTGATTGTGTATTGCTTCCAATTAAAACAACCAAAAAACATTTAGCAGGTTCGATACAGAAACTATTCTATTTTTGGCGCGGGGGTGCTTAGCTCAGTTGGTTAGAGTGCTACCTTGACATGGTAGAGGTCGCTGGTTCGAATCCTGCAGTACCCACAAAAACCTGAGGGAGGATTGAGGCTTTCTTTAAAGAGATAGACTGAAAACTTTCTTTGTTTTTATTGTTTTTTGTTGTTGATTTTTTCCGGTACACATCTTCATACCTCCCAAAATCGGAATAGGTAGTGCCCAAGAGTTGTTGAATTCAATTTCCGTTTTCCAATTTCAAAGTTTAAGTTAAGCACACCTTCGGTATTCTACACAAGATGTGTGAACAGATTGCGATAGGTTTTTCCAACTGTACTACTTGAACAAGACCTCAATCCTTCCTCTTATCCCAATCCGGTTCGTATATCTCATATACCCTCTTCTGACGCAGGTCTCCTGACCTGTGCCTAATCGTTACTCTGTTATGAATATTCAAATTCTATCATCCAATTCCATTTTCTTCAAAAATCCAACTAATACTAAAAATCCTTTCATTTAATTCATTGCTTAGTAACGCACTGCCACAGGTCTGGAGACCTGCACCAGTTGTGTTATCCAAAGCGTTTTGAAAAAAAATATATGCTTCCGCCGCTTTGTCTCCGACCATAGTTCATTTAAAACTACTGTTTATTGCCGTATTGGTCGGAGACCAGACGGCGGTTATACCCATTCCCGGCCATCCTTACATCATATCCCAATCACGCCCGATCGGTGCTCCCAGCGGTATCTCTTTATACATCGTTGAGGTAGCCTTTTCCGGCACTTTCATTTTTTCAAGAGCCAGCATCAGATGTGCAGTGTAGTCATTACTGTTAGTCATCTTTAGTTGTACATGCAGAAATGAACAAACAAAAAGAGAGCTATAATTTTCGCTTATATTCAATAAATTGCTTCTTTAACACCGGCAAATCATTTTGTGCAATTTCCCATACGATTTGAAGATTCACTCCAAAGTATTCATGGATTGAAATATTTCTGAAACCTTTGATGGATTTCCATTCTATCTGAGGATAAAGATTCTTAAAATTATCTGATAACCGGCTGCAAGCCTCACCAATGATTTCGATTTGTTTGATTGTTGCAAACCTTTTTTCTGAATTGTTTATGAAGTCTTCAAAGGATACGCCATTCAGATAGTTTGCTATTTCATCAATTGCATCAAGGATATGCAGCACCCTCGTTTTGTCAGTGATTATGCCTTTCATAGATGAGTACTTTGTCTTTATCTATATAGGGCTTGATATATTTCGAAAGCCCGCCGTCACTTACTAAATCTACTTTCCTTTTCAGCAATTGTTCCAATTCATCCTGGAAGCTGAAGAATTTCATTCCTATCGGCTTGCTATGATCCAATTCAACAAGGATATCTATATCACTATTCTTGTCTGCTTCATTCCTTGCATAGGAACCAAAGAGAAAGGCTCTTTTTACAGGTTTTTCTGTAAAAAACTTTTGTAAAACAATTATGTTGGCTGCGGTTAAGGTCATGTTGTAAAATTAACCATAATTGGCAACAATTTCTTCTGGTGTATTCGAACTTCTGAAGTCAGTAGTAATTTATTAAAATCACTCCACCTCAATCCTTCCTCTTATCCCAATCCGGTTCGTATATCTCATGTACCTCATCCGTATTTTCAAACCTGGATAAAAAGAAATCCTTCTCCATTTCTGAATGGAATGTCAGAATGAATTTTGGACCGGTACTGTAAAAGTAAATCTTACCTCTGCTGGAGTCCATCCCTTCTCTGAATTGGGTGTTGCTTTCTTTCAATATCTCTTCTGCTCTGGCTAAGGCAATTTCCTTTTTGAAAACGATAATCAATTCGATTTTGTCATGTGGCATTTATTGGTAATTTTTTACAGGCTTATTCAAAGCGTTTTGAAAACAAATATATGCTGCCGCCGTCTGGTCTCCGACCAAAGGTATCGTTCATTTAAAACTACCTTTTGCTGCCTTTGGTCGGAGACCACACGGTGGTTATACCCATTCCCGGCCGCCCTTCTTCTTCTCTCTTCTGGCGCAGGCCTCCCGGCCTGTGCCTAAGCGTAACCTGTACCCAATTGTTATTTTTTTGCTGTCCTAATCCTTACTCTGTTACGAATATTCAAATTCTATCGTCCAATTCCAATTTCTTCAAAAGTCCAACTAATACCAATAGTCCTCTCTTCTGGCGCAGGTCTCCTGACCTGTGCCCAAGCGTTACTTATATTCAAAATTTGCTGGTGCAAGTCTCCTAACTGTGTCACATCGTAACTCGCGTCTAAATAAATTCTTGGATTTCAAAATTCTTCAACACCTAATTTAACATTACTTCTCCTAAGCTTTTCCTTTTCCATTGTTTAGTAACGAACTGTCACAGGTCCGGAGACCTGCCCCAGTTATCCATTTATTCCTAATCCAATCTAACCAACTCCAACAAGCCTTTTCCATTCTCAACATAATAATCAATCGCGCTGCTATGCTTCCAATCCATCGGGTGCTTTACAAAACCGGCACGTTCCGGATTTTCATGCAGGTAATCCATCCTTTGATCAAACATTTCTTTATTGGCAAGCAAGACCGGATGATTTTCATGCTGCCAGAATTGAAAGCGAAAGTTACTTTTCATCCGTTGTCCGTTTTTCTCAAACAAGTCAAGCATCCAGTTCTTCCTGCTCTCTTTTGGGTTGTTGATAATAGCATCAATTATTTTCATAGCAGTAAAACTCTTTATGTTTTTTAAAACCATACCCGGGTCTGCATTATTAATGAACGAACAGATCAAGTGGAAATGATTTGGCATTAAAACCCAGGCGTGTAATTGTAATCCTTGATTTTTTTGACAAAATCTGAAACTATCTAACAGAATATCCCGGTAAATATCTCGTGTGAAAACATCTATCCAGTCCACTACTGTAGATGTTACGAAGTACACACCTTCATGGTCGTTGAATTTATATTTCGTACTCATAATATAGAATATTTATTTTTTTCTGACTTTCTCTTCTGGCACAGGCCTCCTAATTCTGGCGCAGGTCTCCCGGCCTGTGCCTAATCGTTACTCTGTTATGAATATTCAAATTCTATCATCCAATTCCAATTTCTTCAAAAATCCAACTGATACTAAAAATTCTTTCATTTAATTCATTGTTTAGTAACGGGCTGTCACAGGTCTGGAGACCTGCGCCAGTTGTTTTTTTTACGGTGTTATCCAAAGCGTTTTGAAAACAAATTTATGCTGCCGTCGTCTGGTCCCAAATCGTTACTCTGTTATGAATATTCAAATTCTATCATCCAATTCCAATTTCTTCAAAAATCCAACTGATACTAAAAATTCTTTCATTTTTTAGTAACGCACTGTCACAGGTCTGGAGACCTGCGCCAGTTGGGGGCCAGTTGGAGTTGGAGGTCTGGAGACCTGCGCCAGTTGGGGGCCAGTTGGAGTTGGAGGTCTGGAGACCTGCGCCAGTTGCGTACTAAAAATCCTTTCATTTTATTCATTTTTTAGTAATGCATAGTAACGCACTGTCACAGGTCTGGAGACCTGCGCCAGTTGGGTTGGGGCTGCCGTTGGTCGGAGACCAAACGGTGGTCATACCCATTTCCGGCCGTCCTCACATCCCATCCCAATCACACCCGATCGGCGCTCCCGGCGGCATCTCTTTATACATCGTTGGTGTTGCCTTTTCCGGTGCTTTCATTCTTTCCAATGCCAGCGTCAGATGTGCCGAGTAGTCATTACTGTTAGTCTTCTTTAATTGCGATTCGATGAATGACTTCAGGTCGCTTACGGATTTTTGTATCAGCGCTTTCACCATGAAAGAATTATTGTTGTCTATTCCTGATGACAGCAGGTAGGTGAGCAGCACCTGCTCTGTCTGCATTTGTATCAACCCTTCCAAACCATTGCGGCGTGGCGCTTTCCAGGTGTTGTTGACCAAAGTATTCACCATTTCACTCACGCCCAATCCGCCATTGTCTGCTTCGAACTGCACCATCCTGTTGAGTCTTTCGGAGTTGAAAAGAAAAGAGAGTGGAAGATCGGCGGCTGTTTCTGCCGGAGTCAACACATCAAATGCAAGGCCTGTCCTTTTCTTAAACAGCTCTGCTGAGAATTGATAGCCGGAAGGTCGTGGCGGAATCATGTCAACTACTTTTTCGGGGAACGCCAACACCCTGGGCTCAATGCAGGCAATGATCTCGTTCAATGCATTTAATTGTTCCTGTTTGCTCACCGGTTTTGTGGTCATGCGTCCATCTCCTCTCACAGTGTAGTTATAATACATGCCGCCAATGGTTTTGGTAACGGCTTCTACCTGGTAACGATGAAAGAAATAGATGGGTACCAATACGTCTTCCAGCATTGCCATCGGCATTCCCGGACGGATATTGTTCTGACCAAACTGTGCCAATGCTTTTTCTCGCATCTTCATGATGTGTTTCAGTTCATCAACGGGGTTAGCACCATTATCCCAAAGGTGTGAAAGCGGGTTCACACTTCCTGCGGGTCGTGCATCCTGGTCAGAAAGAAATTCTATATGATTCTTTTGCGCGTCGTTCAGAATTTTATTTAGTGCAGATTTTTCATCTGTGCCTTTTGGAAAATCCTGGTAGCCCCATTCGATGGCTACTTTATCCCAGGCGCCTATTTTGTTATCGTAAGCATGGCTGAGATCAAAGTTTCCTTGCTGATTGATTTCTACTACCGGGTTCGGATAGTCCATCACGCTGGCTCTTCCTTCGGTGCTTGCGATATAATTGTGTTGCAAACCGAGTGTGTGTCCCAGTTCATGAGCCGCCAGTTGATTGAGCCGTGCGAGCGCCAGCTTCATCATCGGGTCGTTTTTCGCATTGCCCCATTTTGCAGGATCATCAGTAGTGCCGTTTTCAAACGGAGCCAATAATCCCTGTGCTATGAGATAGTCCTGTCGTACACGCTGCGATCCCAGCGTTACATTTCCTTTGATGATTTCTCCGGTGCGAGGGTCAATGATGGAAGCGCCATAACTCCATCCGCGTGTAGAGCGGTGAACCCAATTGACCATGTTGTAGCGAATGTCCATCGGGTCTGCATCATCGGGTAATACTTTTACGATAAATGCATTCTTGTATCCTGCTGCTTCAAAGGCCTGATTCCACCAGCGCATCCCTTCTAACAGTGCACTGCGAATGGGTTCCGGCGTTCCGTTATCGAGATAATAAACGATGGGTTTCACCGGTTCGCTCATGGCTGCATTCGGATCTTTTTTCCTTAGGCGATGACGGCAGATAAGATATTTGTTGATAGGTTCGGAAACGGGTGTACTGTAATCCTTATACGTAATATTGAAATAGCCGCTGCGCGGATCAAAACCTCTTGGTTGAAAATTACCATCAGGCAATTGAATGAAAGAATGGTGCATGCGCAAGGTGATGGCATCTGCAGAAGGCGTCACAGAGCGGACAAACCTGCCGGGGTTGCCATCCCTGTTTACAAAGGTGATGGTCGCTTCTATTTCTGTATTCTGCGGAAAGTTTTTTGTGTTGGGCAGATAGAAAGCGCAACGTGTTTTGTCAATGGAATAATTGCCCTGCTTGCTGCCACTCAATCGGTTGGCCACCTGCATGGCATCGCGCATCAGGAAGTCAGTAGCGTCAACCAGGTAGCGATCGCCGGTAGCAGCTTCCACACTAAAACCCCAGATGATGGATTGCGCAAATGATTCTTCTACAGATTTCTTTTCATTGGCATGGTTGGTAATGGCCCGATAATCGAGATTGGGTTGTAATAGAAAAATTTTCGGTCCCGCTTTCACAAATTTTACGACAATCCCATCTCCCATAATTCCCCTGTCCAAACCTACATCGTTAGAACCGAGACCTGCAGGTAATGATGGAATATAGAGAATCTCCAAATCCAGTTTATTGACTTCAAGAAATATTTTTCCCGTCGCATCATCCCAATAAAAATTAAAGTACCCTTCATACTTTTTCAGGTCTTTGGTTTTGTCTTCAATGGAAGGGAGGCCTTTCTTTTCCTTCGATTGGTTTTGAGCTATCAGAATGGTTGGGATGAGTAGTGTTAACAAAAAATACTTCTTCATAAGCGGTTGATTTAGGAATGAAAGGTAAGCAATATCAAAACTGCAGTTACTTACTGGTATATAAGTAATTACAGAAAAGGAGGAAACTGCATTGTCTCCTTTAATTTTTCAGAATATTTTGCTATCAGCCGGCAGGCTGCTAAAATCATCTATTGCATTTTCAATCAGGATAAAGTAACTGTAGCCAGTTATACTGCATATATTTCTTATGAATCAAAGTTCCCGAAACTGGAAACGTTGAAACAGAGTCCGGAGACTTCTTCTCTACCTCAGTCTATTTCCAAAGCCCTAATAACCTTCTTATCGCAATAATTTCACCACAGTGATAACTATTGTGATCTAACAGCACAAGTGCTTCTCTGAAGAGTGACTGCCCGCTTCCGTAATTAAACGGTTTCAACAAATCGTTTTCATTTTCCCGGATGAGTGAGATCATTTCATTCCTGTCTGCTTTTATTTGTTTAAGGCAATGGTCCCATTCCCTTTTCGTGGGTTTTTTGTTCGCTGGCCAGTACTCCTTGGGCCATTCAGGAGATTGATGTTCTGCGCTCTTACAAAACTGAACAATATCCCATTGAGCTATGCGCAGGTGTTCTGCCAAAGACCAGAGATTGTATGGAAGATTTTCTGTAGTCTCACTTATTCTTTCAAAAGGAATACCGTCCAAAGCGCTGTCCAGTGGTACATGTGCGTTGCCATGGTTAAGCAGATCTATTAATTCGTCAGCAATTCTCTTTTCTTTCATATTGTTTATCGGGTTTTAAAAATCAAAAAACAATTAGAATAGCTGCAATAACTTTTCCAAAAAAAGTGAGAGCCCGGATGATAAGTAAATGCTATGCTGAAAGGATAGCTACCAGGTTATGGGTAAGTGGAGCCACCTTTTTCAGCTCATAATTAAAACCAACCATTGTAGTTGTGGCTACCGCAATGAGCATTTCTGTGGCATTCCTGATAGTGGAGATTTTATATATAAGTTGAAAGCTGACACGCGAAATTTCTGTTGCAAATATTTCGATCTTCAACTCATCACCATAATAAGATTCATTTTTAAACTGAACAGCCAAATCGCTCATGATGAGAGACATCCCTCCTGCGTTCAATTCTGTGAATTGATGTTGTTGCAGAAACTGCATTCTCGCTTCATGTACAATAGAAACGATGGAATCATTGCCCAGGTGGTTACCATAGTTGATATCGGTGATTCTGACTGGAACCTGCAATGTCGCCAATGGCTTGATTTCCGGAATGGTTATTTGGATCCTCGGCATAATTATTCTGTAATGGCTGCCGCTCTTTGAATGATATCAAGCAGGTTTGTAGATGTGGGCGCCACACTATTGGTGAGCATGATGTGCTGCCATTTGTCAATCTTTTTGTCCCACACAGGTTTTGGAGGATATTCGCCATCGGCAGAAACAATCAGTGAAGCTACTTTGGGAGATATTTTTACCGGTTCCCCGCCAGGGCCTTCGATGGTGAAATACTTTAGGTTATTTTTCTCTTCAACATTATGGATCGCCACCATTTTCTTGTTTTCGGGAGCTTTGATAATAGCTTCCAGGAGTTGATAATTTTCTTTGACAGAATCGCTGGGAGTTGAGGTTGTTTTTGCAACTGTTGGTGAATCAGCCTGGTTATTGCCTGACTTATTGGTAAACACAAAACTAATAACGAGGATGACAATGACAGCGGCGGCAGCAGTGGAAAAAGCGACGATTCTCGTGTGCCTCCTGACTTTATTGATGGGAATCGTTTTGCCGGAAGCTACCTGGTGGTTTATTTTATCCCACAGACCGGCCGGCGGCTCTTGTTCATAATTGTACAGCTTTTCCTGGACTGTTTTCATGATGAAAAATTCTTTATCGGTTTATTTTATTAAACCTTGTTTCCAATAATTTTTTCAACGCTCCCTTAGCTCTTGCCAACTGCGACTTGCTGGTCCCTTCCGAAATGCCGAGCATGTCAGCAATCTCCTTATGGCTGAATCCTTCTACCACATATAGGTTGAAAACTGTGTTATAACCTGCCGGTAATTCAGCGATCAGCTTCGCCATATCTTTTGCATCAAGGATATCGAGAGCATCGAGGTCTTTGTCTTCAACAGTATTCTCCTGAGCTTCTGTAATGTTGTAGGATTTTACCTTTTTACGATATTGCTCAATGCAGGTGTTGATGAAAATTCTTCGTATCCAACCTTCAAAAGAACCTTCTCTCCGAAATTTTGAAAGATTGTTATACACTTTTATAAAACCCTCCTGCAATAGATCATTGGCATCATTAACATTACCTGCGTACCTCAGGCAGACACCATACATCTTTGATGCGAACCTGTCGTACAACTCACGTTGTAACCCTGGATTTCCTTCGAGGCATCCGTCTATCAAGTCGTTTTCAGAAGCTATATGGTTGCTTTGTTCAGTCAATATTTATTTCTTTAGAATCAGGGTTGCAATTGAAGGTATGTCGCGAGTTTTTCTACTGCTTTTTTCCTATGGCTGTAATTATTTTTTTCTTCCATTTTCATCTCGGCAAATGTCCTGTTATCACCATCAGGCACAAAAATACTGTCATATCCAAAGCCACCGGTTCCTCTCTTTTTTGCAATAATAGTTCCTTTGCATTCTCCTTCAAAGATTTGTTGCTCGCCATTCCTTATAAGGCAAATAATCGTAACAAATCGGGCTGATCTGTCTGCCGCCTCTTCAAGATTAGCAAGCAATTTATCAATATTTGCATCAAAATCACGATTTTCTCCGGCATAGCGAGCACTTTTCACACCCGGCTCACCGTTGAGCACGGACACTTCCAGTCCGGTATCTTCTGCAAAACAATCTTGCCCGGTTAGCAGGTGGATAACCCTGGCCTTTTCAATTGCATTTTCTTTGATTGAATTGAAAGGTTCTTCGATTTCCTGTGTAATTCCTATTTGGGAAAGTGATTTTATTTCGAAACGGTGCTTTAATACAGAAGCCACTTCCTTCACTTTGTTTTCATTATGCGTAGCAAATATGAGCGTTCCCATTGAATATATTGACAGTTGCAAATATATGACCTGGTTTCAATGGTTGTTAATTTCATGAATATACCAGATGAAATTGGCGGTAGTGCCGCTACATCAGCGTTTATTCTAATTCCGATTTCTCTCGCGCAGGCGGCAGACTGAGGCCTCTGACTGTTACACCATATCAAAATAGGTGCCCTTCATCAACCTGCGATTTATTATGAAGCGAAAGTTGGAGAAATACCCAATCATTTAATTCACTAATTTTAAAATTAATATTTTTATAAATATGAAAGAAATGCTTCATACGCATGACAAATTTATCAGGAACATTCTTTCTAATAAAAAAATTGCAAGAGATTATTTCAAAAACTATCTGCCAGAATTTGTAAGCAAGTACCTTGATTTTTCTACCCTGGAACAATCGTCAGAATCGTACCTCTCTGAAGAATTGAAGAAATCGATGTCTGATATCGTATATACATGCAGGAAGAAAGGAAGTAAAGGGATGGTAAAAGTGAGTTTGCTGATTGAGCATAAGAGCTATCCTGACAAGTACACAAGCATACAGATAGGTGGCTACATTTTTTCGGCATTGCAGAAGCAGGTACAGAATCACGAGCCTCTGACAGTGGTCATACCACTTCTGCTGTATCATGGCAAAGGGAAATGGCAATACCAAAAATTGGGAAGTCTCTTTGAAAATATGGAAGAGGAGTTGCGAATTTTTTTGCCGGATTTTGAATATGTCTATAATGATTTAGGAGCATTGGCTGATGATGCAATAGAGGCTTTGAATAATAAATTTCTGGTAGCTTCATTTCTGGTGTTAAAACACAGTTTCGAAAAGAAATGGATTGAAAAGAATGCCGTGGAGTTATTGCTGTTAGCCGCACAAGGCCCCAGAGGATTACAGAAAGGCTTCATAATTTATCTGTACAGTCGTGGGAGGCTTGAAGAAAAAATATTAAATTCGTTACCGGATTCAATTAAAAAAGATATTATGAACACATTAGATATTTATTTGGAAAGAGGGAAGAAGGAAGGTTTTGAGAAAGGCATGGAGAAAGGCATAGAAAAAGGCATAGAGAAGGGTATTGAGAAAGGAAAGGGTGAAAAGGAATTTGAAATTGTAGAGAAACTAATCCTGAAATTGGGGTTGGATGACAAACAAGTTGCCGAGGTGGCTGACGTATCTACCGGTTTTGTAAAAAAAGTTCGGGCTGCAATACGCAAAAAGAAATAGAAACTTCATCGTTTTTGCAATTCAATCCACTCCTGATTCTGCACCTGAAGAAACATTCAATAAGAAGAGTTCTTCACTATCCAAATAGAAAGGTAATTGCTGTCGGGCTGCCAGAAAGAAGCAGTAACCTTGCTCCAGGGCATTTGCAGTGCACTAAGATTTATTTAGCGAATTACCGGATTCAGCGTCCAAAAAAGTTACATCACTGATAGTCCCAGGTTTTTTCTATATCCCGAACATTAGCTTCAAAGCTTCCCAAAGCGCTTTTTTCCTTATTACGTTATTTTGCAAAGTGCTTAATGGTGCGGTACTGATGAAGGAAAAAGTTTCATGAGAGATCACTTTTTCTTCTTCATTTCCTAAAGGTAAATTGGTACCAAGTGCAGGTATTCCAAATAAAATTGCATTCCGGCTATGGAGCCGTTGCATGATGTCAGACACAGGCACCTCTTGTTCTCTCATATTTACGAGTGCAATATCATCCATTGCCAGGTGGCAGGCTTTCATTAAATTATGCAATAGGTCTTTGTCTTCCTTTTTCAGTTTGCCGTTAGTGTCGAATGCAACGAGGATTTTCTTTTGATTCTTCCCTTCGAAAGGAATTTGAACAGGGCTGATTTCCGTATTGATTAATACATTTTCATAAAGCCTGTCGCACTGTTCCCGGTTGAGTATAATGTCGTCTATCCCCATTCAATCGATTGAATTTTCGTTTCTTTGCAGCAAATTTAATCTTTATGACCGCATCTGATGTATTTCCGGTGAAGAAAGCCGAAAGGAGCAAACTGAAAGACCTTTCACTGGAGCAAATGACATTTGGTAAGAATTTTTCAGACCACATGTTTGTGGCTGACTATGTAGATGGCGAATGGAAAAATGCTGAAATCCGACCTTATGAGCCAATTACGATATCGCCCGCATGCTCTGCACTTCATTATGGACAAGCAATTTTTGAAGGCATCAAAGCATTCAGAAACTTAGAGACAGGAGAGGTAAATATTTTCAGGCCACGCGACAATTTTAACCGCTTTAATATTTCTGCACGCAGGATGGAAATGCCTGAAGTATCCGAAGAAATTTTCATGGATGGTATGAAGCAATTACTGGAAGTAGATGAACTGTGGGTACCCAGGGCGCACGACTATTCCTTATACATTCGTCCGTTCATGTTTGCCAACGATGCATTCATCGGTGTACGTCCGGCTACTCATTATAAATTTATGATCCTGCTCAGCCCAACGGGGCCTTATGTTAGCCATCCTCTGCGCATTTTTGTAGAAGAGCACTATGTACGTGCTGCAGAAGGAGGAGTTGGTTTTGCAAAGAACGCCGGTAACTATGGCGCAGCCATGCATCCTACTGCTGAGGCAAAAAAAATGGGGTACGACCAGGTGCTGTGGACTGATGCGAAGGAACACAAGTATGTACAGGAATGCGGAACCATGAATGTATTTTTCATTTTTAGAAATACCGCAGTAACACCCGGGTTAGAGTCTGGAACAATCCTGGAGGGTGTTACCCGTATGAGCGTCATACAAATGCTGAAAGATATGGGTGTGAGTGTGGAAGAAAGGAATCTCTCTGTTGAAGAAGTGAAAGAGAAATATCAATCCGGTGAATTGACAGAAGCATTCGGCACCGGAACAGCAGCTACTATTCTGATGATTCAGGAATTGGCTGACAAAGAGGTTACAATGACATTCCCGGAAAGTAAATGGAAGGTTGGCCCCGCAATCAAAGCCGCATTGGATGCGATTCGGGAAGGGGCTGCACCCGATGTGCATGGTTGGTTGGAAAAGGTGTGATAGAGCTGAAGTTTTTTGAATTCAGTCTCGTAGGCTAATATTGTTTTTTAAACAAGATGCCGTCTTTCAAAATTTTGTTGGACGGCATTTTTTATTTGGAGAAAAATCAAAATAGAGAATCCCTGGTACATTTTAATTTGGCGAAGAACACTTCTACCATTTTTTTTTACCTGCCCATCCATCCACCATCCACTGTTAAGATTGTCCCATGTGTGTAATCAGATGCGGTTGAAGCAAGGAATACGATTGGCCCTTTAAAATCTTCCGGCTCCCCCCAACGTGCTGCTGGTATCCTGCTCAATATGGACTGGCTTCTCTCTTCATCATTTCGTAATGCCTCTGTATTGTCAGTTGCTATGTACCCGGGAGCAATGGCATTTACATTCACACCTTTGGATGCCCATTCATTGGCAAATGCTTTTACAAGTGAACTGATGGCGCCTTTGCTTGCAGCATATCCGGGTACGTTGATTCCTCCCTGGAAACTGAGTAAAGATGCTGTGAAAATTATTTTCCCGGATCCCCTCGCGACCATTTCTTTTCCGATTTCGCGTGTCAGGATAAATTGTGCTGTCTGGTTAATGGCAATGACTTCGTCCCAATAGGCATCACTATGTTCGGCAGCAGGCGCTCTTTTGATAGTGCCTGCATTATTTATCAAAATGTCTATTGCTGGGAAATTCTTTTTGACTGAATGGATAAACGAGTAGAGTGATTGCCTGTCAGCAAAATCGCATTGATAAGGGTAGAAGTTTCTGCCAATAGCCTTCACTGATTTTTCAACTTCACTGCCCGGTTGCAAAGAAGCCGATACACCAATGATATCAGCACCTGCTTCTGCCAATCCTTCTGCCATTGCCTTACCGATCCCACGTTTGCATCCGGTTACCAATGCTAACTTTCCATCTATCCGGAAATGATCTAATACTCCTGACATTTTTATTATGATTTATGTATGTGAATAATTAATGGCTGTTGCATCTTTTTCTTAAACATATTGAGATAGTCAAACCATTCTCTGGCAGATGTAATTTTTCCTGCTTTATCCCATGCCGCTCCATTGTAATATTCAATTGTATAGGGCGACTTTAGAAGTGTCACTGTCAATAATTGTCCATGTTCTACTGTCATTTGAACGAAAGGTGCAGTCGAAATGCAGGCAACACCTGTAGTTCCATCCACACCATGCTGTGGTTCCCAATAAGCCATGATTCCATTTTTTTCATTCAACAACATTTCACCCGGTTCTTTTCGTTTGATGATCCCTGTTACAACCACAAAAGCTTTGTTACTTTTGTTTTCATAATCTACTATGACCTTATTCAATTGTGATCCTGCATCCAATGAAATTGTTTTAGTGCATTTTAAGGTCCTGCCGGGGATATTCCACTCGTCATAGCTCAATTGAAAAGTAGAACGTAGTGGCCCGTTGTCTAATACTTTCCATTGTACGTAATTTCGAGGATACCAGATAGTGTCATGCATAAAAGGCGCAATATCACCCGCACCTAATGAAAGCCCTACATGATAGTAATCCATCCCGTCGCCATGATCGATATGGTATTCGCCTCTTTTGTAACGTTCATTCAGGATAAGCCTGTTGGTACGCTTCACCCACACATCAGTACCATAAGCCATTTCGGCGGGCGTCAGCTCGAGTGCTCTTCCGTACATGCGAAAAGCGATTCTGTCGTTTTCCCATGCAAAATCTTCCTTTCGTTCCGGCACATAGCGGCAATAAGTTTTTGAAACAAAAGGCTTGTGTTTTCCCTTTATTATTATTAGAGAAATCTTACCCTTTGCAGGCACATTTACCTGTACCAATAGATTTTGTATTTGGGAGGTTCCTTTATACTCTAACTGATACTCTAATTCTTTCTTCGTCGTGCTGTTGATTACTCTAAAGTGCGCAGTATCCAGCGCAGGATAAGCATCCATCACTTTGCTCCAGGGTATCTCAGCCACTTCTTCATTTCTGGGAAATGCAGAAGAATTGCCGATTTCAATGGATGTTTGTCCAAACATTGCAATGCTGGTAAAAATTGCTGTAAAAAGAAAAATTATCTTCATAAATGTGATTTTTATTTTAATGTAATTGCTACGGTTTATCCTGGCTGAGTTAAAAAATATTCGTAGCATTTATCCCTGGCTCAACTTTCTCATTTATCTCAACTCTTTAATTTTTTTCTAATGTGGCTAAAGCCGAAGAAATTATTGGCTCAGAGTCCGTCGGATAAATCCGACGGCAATTAGGGCAAATAATATTCCCCAACTTAACTATTCTCAATCCTCTCAACTCTCTCCGCCGCAGCGGACTCAACCCTTTCAACTTCTTCAACTATCTAAATCCTCTAAACCATTCTAAACTCTCTAAACCCTCAACTCTAAACCCTCAACTCTAAACCCTCAACTCTAAACCCTCAGTTCTAAACCCTCAACTCTAAACCCTCAACTCTCCTTCTTACCTCAACTCATTCGCCGCCACTTTATCCATATCATCATAATCCAGGTTTTCTCCGGCCATACTCCAGATGAAAGTATAGTTGGAAGTGCCTGCTCCTGCATGTATGCTCCAGTTCGGTGAGATCACTGCCTGCTCATTCTGCATCCAGATATGCCGTGTCTCCTGCGGTTGGCCCATGAAGTGGCAAACGCTTTGGCCATCGGGTACTTCAAAATAAAAATACACTTCCATGCGACGGTCATGTGTATGCGCAGGCATGGTATTCCAGACGCTCCCGGTCTTTAATTCAGTCATTCCCATTTGCAATTGGCAAATAGGCAATACTGAAGCCACTACTAATTTATTAATGGTGCGATGGTTTGCAGTAGCAGCGCTGCCTGTCTCTACTACAGCGGCATCCTTGGCCTGGATTTTCTTTATTGGAAACGGATGGTGTGCCGGCGCTGAATTGATATAGAACTTAGCAGGCTCACGGGAATCCACAGACGAAAATTGTACATCTTTTGTTCCCTTGCCCAGGAATAGTGCTTCTTTAAAATCGAGTTCATAAGTTGTACCATCGGCTGTTATCGTTCCTTTTCCTCCTACGTTGATGATGCCCATTTCCCTTCTCTGTAAAAAATACGCTGCTTTCAATGCATCGGGATTTGGCAGGGTAAGCGTTTCTTTTACCGGCATGGCGCCACCTGCAATAAAACGGTCATAGTGTGTCATCGTGAGAAGCATGGAATCTTGTTCGAATATTTTTTCGATCAAAAAATTTTTTCTCAACTGTTCAGTGTCCATCTTCTTTACTTCATCAGGCCCCAGCGCATACCTGCTTTCAAATTCTAATTTCATGGTTTATATTTTTCTCTTTTTAAAAATGAATGTTGTATTTCAATTCCGTCCATTTGGATTGCTTCCATCAACTGCTGTAATTTCTAAAATCGAACTTCTCATCGACTGACCCAGGTACCAATCCAAACCGACCTTCATCAGATAATCCCCACTGAAAGTATGGCCGCTCTGTTTGAACTGTGGCTGATTCTCATCTTTAAGGTTGATTTCCCTGACCATATATTTTTTCTGAGCATCCAATCCTTTCAAAGGTACCTTTGAAAACACATCTCCAAAGTGTGTATCTAAAGAGTAGAGAAATAATACTGCTTTACTTTTGGAGGAGTCCACACTCATGATAGAGACACAATTATTTTCATAAGGACTCACGAGCCGGTATTGATCACCAAAACAAATTACATTTTCCAGTCGGTCATAATTCTTTACTGCTTCTTTGCAGAAATCCAATTCATCTGGTTTGAGGTGACTGATGTCGATATCGAATCCCAGTTTTCCCATCATGGCCACATCTGTTCTGAATTTAATAGATTGATTGCCCCAGGATGTAACGTGCGCGCAAACTGTCGCTGCCGGAAAAAAATAGGAGTAGCCCCATTGTATGAAAATTCGACTCAGACCATCCGTATTGTCGCTCGGCCAGAACTCCTGCATGTATTTTAATCCGCCATATTCGGCTCGGCCACCTCCACCACTGCACCACATCATTTCAAGGTCAGGATATTTTGCTCTTAATTTTTCCAATACTGAATACAAGCCATGTACATAATCGATATACAAGTTGGATTGTTTTGTTTTCAGGTATGGAGAGTACGTGTTTGTCATGTACCGGTTGCAATCCCATTTGATGTAGCTAATGGTTGGGTTTTGTTGCATTAGATTGTTGACAACATTAAAGACATGTTTCTGTACGGCAGGATTTGTCAGGTCCAATACCAGTTGATTCCTGCGTAAATTTTCCTCACGATTGGGTAGTCTCAAAATCCAATCCGGATGGTTTTCATACAATTGACTTTGAGGATTCACCATTTCCGGTTCTACCCAGATTCCAAATTTTATTCCCCTGCTTTCCGCTTCTTTGACAAGGTAGCCAATACCATCAGGCAGCTTTTTTTTATTCACTTCCCAATCGCCCAATCCTGCATTGTCACTGTTGCGTGGATATTTATTTCCAAACCAACCATCGTCAAGTAAAAACACATCAACACCTAAATCTTTAGCATCACCAAATAGTTTTGTGAGTTTGTTCTGATCGAATTGAAATTGTGTAGCTTCCCAATTGTTCAAAAGTGTCTGCCGGTGTTGCCTTCCTTTCCAGATACCATAATTCAATGCCCAGCGTTTCAGGTTGCGGCTGGCCTGGCCTTTGCCTTTTGACGTGAGCGTAAATATGAATGCCGGTGTGGTAAATGTTTGATTGGGTAGCAGGCTGTATGCTGAAGCAAAAGAATTGATGCCCATATTCATTTGCAGAAGGTTGCCCACATCCTCACTATACCGGATGTTTTCGAACAGCAGTTTGAAATTACCACTCCATGCCAGCGTTCCTGCCAATACTTTGCCGTGATCTTCATCTGCGGGTTTATCGATAGAAAGCATGAAAGACGGGAGATCAAAATTGGTAGCCCTTGTACCCAGTTTTGATTCGATGGTCTTGATTCCTTCCGGTAACTGCACTTCTTCCATGCGCATTTCATTGGCCCAATCGCCAAAGAAATGCATCAGAAAATATTTATCAGATTTCAATTGCAATGCAGCAGATGCGAATCGATTCAGCGTCACCGCGCCTTTTTCTTTATGCTGAATGGTTGTCCATTCTTCAATCACATCTTCATTGAAATAGGTTTTGAAGTGAAGCGTCAATTCAAATGGATAAACCGGATCTTTCAAAACAATATGCGTGATACTTACATTCTCATCAATTTTTTCGACACTATTATTGGTATAAAGCAATTGCAGAGAGGTGTTGCCATCTGCATGCGTTACATCTATTGCAGGTTCACGCACATAGTTCATTCCCCCTGCGGGAAATGCATCTCCTGTCGGTGACAATTTTTTATAATCGCTCCTGAATATTAATTTCTGACCAAAATATACTTGCTGTAACTGCCCTTTTGGATTGACACGAAATACTAATTCAGTATGGTTGGTTTGAATAATTATATCCGTGTGAATAGATTGTGCCTGCAGCAAAAAGGGAAGTAGTAAAAAAAGTATTCCGGCGATTCTCTTCATTTCAATTTCTGAATTAATATTCTACATGATAATCTTTCTTAAATGGTTGCCCGCTCCAGGCTTTTTTTGATGTCCATTCTGCCTGAGGATCTGTCCAGAATTTATTATCTGCGGGTAATCCTAAAGGCAGGAATCCCAATGTTGCCATGTACAAACTACCTGTAGAGGTGTAATAATCCGCAATCATTGGTTGATGTCCGCAAAAGCCTAATACCAGCCATCCGTTGCTGTCGAAATTATTACAACCATCATACATGCGATGCATTAAAGCTGTGAGCGCGCAGCGTATCTGTGCAGGAGAAATGTCTTCAGGATATTTTTGCATCAATGCAATTTGTGCAAGTGCCTGGAAAGAACCGGTTCTGTAAGTAATAGATCGGCCGAAAGGAGGATAACTGCCATCTGGCCCAATGAATCGTTCTAAAAATTCTGAATAGCGTACCATTCGTTTGACAGCAAGATTATAAGCATCTGCATTGATCCGTTTTTTGTCCAGTAGTACTTTGAGGAAATCGACCAGCATCGGATGGATGACGTGACTGTTGTAATAATCCATGCTAAAGATAGGCCCATCGCTGTACCATCCATCGCCAACATACCATTCGTTGATTTTTTTTTGTGCATATTGAATCCGTACCGGATCGGCCTGTTCATCAATGCTCAATAAAAATGCTTCAGTGATACCTGAAAACAACAGCCAGTTGTTGTAGGCTCCTGCCCTGGTGCGCAATGCTTTGAATTCTTCGATCACTCTTTTCTTAGTAAGTGGATCCAGTGGTTCCCACAATGCTTTGGGTGCTCTTAGGAAAGCCTGCGCCATGTAGGCTGCGTCAACTATGGGTTGTTGCTCTGTTCTGAAGTTGAGATAATCAGGATTGTTGGGGTCAACACCATTGGCAATCCCTCTTAATAACGCTTCACGCAATTCTTTTCTTTGCTTTCCTTCTTTGGTATCGTCATCTGGTAATGCCAGCCACGGTGCTACGCCAGCCATCGTTCTGCCGACTGCTTCGAGGTAAGTAACTTTTTCAGCCTGCAAATAATAACCCGGTGCTTTCTCTACAGGCATATTTTTTTTGAGTGTGCTGTTGGCAAGATTCAAGATGACAGGTGAAGCCATCTTGTACAAAAGATCACTCCAGTATTCACGGTCCTGTGCTCCGGTAGTAATGGTTTTTTCTTCTGTCTTTGCTTTGCTTTTTTTCTTTTGTGCTATTGCATTGGTAGAAAAACAACATGCAAATACAATAACTGCGAGTAAAAGTTTTCTGGTCATTTTTTTTCTTTATTTGTTTACCCTGAGCCTGGCAAAGGGTTGAATTGTTAATTCGTTGTTTGTTAATCGTTCATAGTTCAACTCTTCATTGAATAATGTTTAGTTAAGAAGAACTTGCCACGAAGGCACTAAGACACGAGGCATAAACAAGGATAATTGCTTTTTCCTTTCTTCGTGGGTTCGTGACTTTGTGGCCAAAACATGCTTTTCCCTTTAGTAAATAATATTGATTCATCATTCATTATTCTTCAATAATCCACCGCATAGTCTTTTGGAAATGGTTTTCCGCTCCATGCTTTTCTTTCTGTCCATTCAGTAAATGGCCCTGACCAAAACTCATGCTCTGCCGGCAATCCCAACGGAAGGAAAGCAAGTGAAGTAATGTACATACTTCCTGTGTTGGAATAATAGTCAGCAAGACTTGTTTGCTTGTCGCCAACCAATCCGAGTGTAAGCCATCCTTCCTTAGTGAAAGTGGAAGGGATAAACATATTTTTCATCACAGCCGTCAGTGCACAACGTACCTGCATGGGTGTGATGCCTTCGGGTAGTGCATTCTCCAGTGCCAGTTGCGTCAGGGGTTGGAATGCTCCTACGCGATATGTGGATGAGCGCCCGATGACGATATAAGTTCCTTCCGGAGATATGTATCGCTCCTGGAATGATGCGTAGCGCTGCATCCGTTTGTAAGCGAGATCATATTCCTTCTGGCTTCTTCTGCCTTTAGCAACATTTGCTCTCAGTACATACACGAGCATGGGATGAATGACATATCCATTATAATGATCGAAATGAAACCTGTCGCCATCGCTGTACCATCCGTCTCCCACATACCAATCAATAATCTTATCAATAGCAGAATCTATTCGCTCAGCATCTATTTCCTCACCGATGCTCAGCAAAAAACTTTCGATAGTAGCAGCAAAAAGAATCCAGTTATTGTTCCAGGGTTTTATTTGCCGTATCGTTTTGAATTCATGTATCACACGTTGTTTTGTAACATCGTCTAATGGTTTCCACAATGCATCAGGCGCCACGAGCAATGCCTGTGCAATGTATGCAGCATCCACAAGTGGTTGCCGCTGTACCGGGGTACCCCAATATAAATAATCAGGACTGCCGGGATCTACGGCATGTGCAAGGCTTTCCAGGGTTTGAGTGTGCAGACGTTTCCTGATCCTGCCTTCCCTGGTATCACTATCCGGAAGAGCCAGAAAGGGAGCCAGTCCTGAGATGAGCCTGCCAAATGCTTCCATGTAGGCTACCTGTTTATTCCTGTTGTCCCAGGTTGGGCTGTATTCCACTTTCATATTTTTTCTCAACTCCCCTTTGCTCATATTGCTGAGTACAGGAGTAGCGATTTTATCAAGTAAATCGACCCAGTAGGCACGGTCATTCGAAGGAGCATTTTTCCTGGCATCAAGAATTTCTGCACTGTTCGCCAATGTGCCTTTGGCAGGAATCAATCCTGCAAATCCCAGCAGAGATGACCATCTTAAAAAATTTCTTCTTTGCATAATTTAGTTTTATTGTTGTTCGGCTCCTTGTTTTGGAATAAGCTAATAAGGTTGACCTTGGGCTTTTTCTGTTAGACTACTAAGGTAATGATGTTGTGTGCCTGGTGCATTAGAACTTTTTCGATTCACAGGCATTTAATCCTTAGTAGTTCGAGCGTCAGCAATGATTTTACCTTATTACCTAATTCATTTTACTAAAACTTTTTTTACCATTTCTTCTGAAGTACTGTTTTGTTGATAACGCAAGTCTCACGAATGCCTTTTTATGTTTTTGCTTCCGGCCCTTTATTGTTTTCGTTACCTGCTTTTGTTTCTACGACAATGACGAACGGAGCATTTGCTTTGAAGCCTTTTGGCAAATGAATGAAGCACCATAATCCAGTTTTTCCAAACGCAAACTTTTATTGGGATCGTTCAGAAAATATGCCTTTTCAATTAAGGTCTTATTCATCGGTTTCACCTTTAAACTATTGGACACCGGCACATTGAACACAATCATATAAACTTTATTGTCACCCGATTCTTTTGTGTAATAACCCCAATCCTGTTTTTCCCATCCGGCATTCTCGCAATTGTAAATAGACTGATGGTTTGTCTTCATCCAATCCCCGATTTCTCTTGCAGTTCTTTTTTCTTCCTGTCTGAAAGTGCCATCAGCTTTTGGCCCGAAGTTGAGAACAAAATTCCCATTGAGCGAAACCGTTTGTGCCATCATTTCCAGGATTTCATCAGTTGTTTTCCAATGGCCCATCCAGGTCTTAGCATATCCCCAGCCGTTTTCGGGAATGGTCATCACGCATTCCCAGTCGTTGTTGTGCACATCTGCTAAGGTCTTCGGCAATTTTCTTTCCCAACCTTGTTCATAATCTCCCATCAATTCGCCATTGCTGTCAAACCCCCGTGCACCCTTTTCATCCGCCCTCAGCCTGCTTCCGATGATCAGCCCGGGTTTGATAGATTTTAAATATTGTTCTAAAGAATCTGAAAACGCACCACTCTTTTTCCAACTGTTGTCCCATGTGCCGTCAAACCAGAATCCTTTTATCTGCGGATAGTTTTTCAATAGTTCTGTCAACTGGTTTTTGGTAAACAATTTAAACCTGTCGAAGGCAACAGTATCTTCCTTCGTTTTCAAATCGTACCTCCAATCAGGATTGTGCCAGTCCATTACGGAAAAATAGAGATATACATCAATCCCCGCTTTCGTGTATGCGTCAACGATAGGGCCTACAATATCTTTTTTGTAAGGAGTGTTGGCAATAGTATAGTCCGTGTATTTGCTGGGCCATAAGCAGAATCCATCATGGTGCTTGGTGGTAAAGGTGAGATACTTCGCACCCATTTGTTTTGCCATAGCTGCCCATGCTTCAGGATTAAAAGAAGAAGGATTGAATTGCTTATACAGATTATCATACACTTCATGAGGCAGTGCTTTCCAGGAACGAACCCATTCTGCTGCACCGCTGTAATGTTTGCCATTGTAATCGCCACCCAATATGGAATACACGCCCCAGTGAATAAACTGTCCAAGCCCGTAATTGCGCCAGCGGGTCATGTCGGCGTCCATTCTTTTTCCCACCCGATGTGCACCATGTTCCAGGGGTATTTTTTCTTTCTGCTGTGCAAGGACAAAGTTGGGTTGTAGTGCAATGGACATGCACACAATCACCGGCAGGAGCGTAGCAAGTGTTCTTTTGAAATGTATTCTTTTATTCATTCTTACTTTATTTTCATTTCTGATCAGCATTTAATTTTTTTGTTCCCCATGAATTTGCTTTTCCGGTTCCAGGATGTACCGCATCAATTTTAATGGACAAATCACTTTCGTTTTCGTATAGTATCACTTCTCCATTCTTCCTGAGTGCAATCGAGTAGAGGCCATTTCCCAGTGAAGTCAATTTTGCATTACTTCCCTTTATCATTACCATACCATCCATATCCGGATGGATAACACAGGGTGCTCCTGCGAGACTTTTTATTCGCACCCATTTTGTTTTACCATCTTTTCTTACAGCGCTGACCAGGAATGCTCCTTCTGTTCTCAGGTTTTCGAAAGACACATCATTCCATGATGCAGGGACGGCGGGGAATACCCTGATCTTATCGCCCCAGCTTTGTAAAAGCAGTTCCTGGATGGAAGTGGCTGCTGACAAAGGTGTTTCAATCACAGGGCCGGTCTCCAGGTACATTGTGTTGGGTTTAATAAAGCGATCCAGCAACTCGTCAAGATAATTCAGTGCCTTGTCTCCCTCACCCATCATGGCGTACATGGATGCTCCGCCCGTAAAGGAATACCCCTGTAATGCACCTTTGAAACTATGCCAGTGTTCTAATGATTTTCTTATGAGTTGCCTGTTCTCTTTTTGATCCCAATTCATCAAATGCAAAGCGTAAATCATGAGCATGTGGGAATAGTGGCGGTGCGATTGGCTGAATGCAACGTCTCTGCCTATACGTAAACCATTTGCATCGGTTGGGTAATCTGTAAGATTCTTTAAAACATCTTTCCATGTTGATGCTAAGTTGTCATCAGGATGGATTTTCAATAAAGTCTCGCAACCCCAGCGAAACAGTGATAAATCATAATTGCAATCCCGTGTAACTCCTTTGGGGTATTCCGGAGAGTAGGTATAAGGCAAGTGCCATTTGCCATCTTCTCCTTTTGCCATGATGTCCAGGTAATAATTGATACTACCCTTCAGCAATGGAAACAATTTTTCCTTCAGGCTTTCATCCATCGTATATTGGTATTGCATCCAATAGTAATATAAACACCAGGTTAGGTTGCCCAACTCAAGATCAGGATTGGTAGCGGTAGTATCTAATTGCTGAAATACTTTGATGGGACTGTATAAATCCCTGGTGGCCGAACGACCGATTGCCATTGCATTGTGCCTGAATTCCAGAGGAACATTTCTTTTCAGATTATTTTTTCCTTCATCAAACATTTGCACGAAAGCATTTACCAACTCCGTTCTGTTAGCCGTAAAAAGAGGAGAATAGGTTAGTTGAATGTTGAGATTGAACCAGTAAGCAGGCCAGGGAGTATAGCGAAACCATGGGCCCATCAGGTCGAGAGCCGGTTGATCAGCCCTTGTTGCAGATGCAAGTTTGTATTGTTGTATCCAATAAAAGCTTTCCATCTGTGCGTTGGGGATGGAGACAAAGCTCTCTTTGTAATATTGATGCCACCATCGCCTGTGTGTATCGACCAACTGCTTCAGGTTCCCTGCTGCTGCATGGTTTACAGCAGAGACGACATCCGCAACGGAAGAATTTTTTTTATCGATAGATACAGAAATAAAGAATGTCCTTCCAGAAGATGTATTTTCAGATATCCATGCCGTGGAATAATCGCCACCGGCGAGCATTGGCTGCCGGCAGTAAATCACATTCTGGTTCTTTGATAATTCGAATGCCGGATTAGCTACATATCCTTTAGGAGCCTCATTAAATCTTGTGCGGCTGCTTATAGAAACTTCCGGACGAAACTCCCAGCCAAAGTCGTTTTCTCCATTGGAAGTTTTTGTCTCAAACACAATTGCATTTGGTTGCGACAATGTCAGCATTCGCCACTGAATTGTTCCTTTGTCTGTTGTTATCTTACCGGTTGCTTCTGCATTCCATAAATCAAGCCTTGCTGTATTTCTGAGAATCTTTCCTTCCGGTTGCAATTCAAAATGCCCGATGGGCAACCGGGCCTTGCCAAATAAAGCAGGCACACTATCATCTCTATGATCTGTAACATCTGTGCGCCCGATCTCTAAACGAAGCGTATTGGCATCCTGCATGTACAGCATGGCACCGAGCAAACCATTGCCTGAGAAAATTCCTTCTTCCCATTTGGTAGTGAGCGTATCAAATAACATGTCATTTCGCGAAAGAAAGGTTTGCCAGTTTATCGAAGAATTCGTTTGTGCGTAACAGTTGCTTCCAATAAAAAATATCATTGCCAAAATAATATAGCACCCTGCTCTGTATATGACAGTTTCTGCCCGGCGCATTTGTTTTGATGCGATATTTCGGAGAACTACATTTGTTATTATGTATTCAGAAAACATTCAATTGGTTTTAGCAACGGCTTAGCAGGCTATTTTAAATACCAGTCTTTGTACCTCTTCAACGCTTCCAGAAAATAGTAGTCTGCGTAGATCAGTGGAACATCTATTTCAGAATTTTGCGGAAGTGCTCCTGTAGAGTGTTTTAAAATAAAACCACCATTGGTGCCTGCGGTTGCTCTGTACTTCTCAGATGAGAGTGATTGCAACATTTCAACAGCATTCGAAACGTATTTTGCTTTCTCCGCACCGGAAGTATAAGTGCCTAATTCCAATAATGCAGATGCCATGATGGCCGCAGCAGAGGCATCCCTCTTGGCAGTGGGGATGAGAGGTGCATTGTAATCCCAGTAAGGAATTTTATCAGCAGGAAGGTTTGGATGGTTCAAAACAAACTTTGCAATATTTTTTGCAAGGTTGAGGTAGGCTTTGTTTTTGGTAAAGCGGTACATCATCACGTATCCATACAAACCCCATGATTGGCCTCTTGCCCAGGGCGAACAATCTGCAGCTCCCTGCCACGTCGCTTTTCTCCAAATACCACCGGTGGCGAGATTGTAATCCACGACATGATAGGAGCTGAAGTCAGGACGAAAATGGTTTTTCAATGTAGTATTGGCATGGTTCACCGCTATATTCCAATATTTTTTATCGCCTCCCTGTTTCGCTGTCCAGAGCAGCATTTCAAGATTCATCATGTTGTCGATGATCACCGGGCACTTAAATCTGAAAGTGCTGTCCCAGGATTGAATCGCTTTGATGGATGGACGATACCTTGTAGAGAGCGATTGCGAAGAGCGGAAGATGATGTCTTTATAGTGTTGATTGCCTGTAATGCGATACCCATTACCGAAACTGCAATAAACCATAAAACCCAGGTCATGATTGCCGGTGTAGGTTTGGTTAGGCTCTAATACCTGTAATGTTCTTTCTGCTTCTTTTTTGATAGCGTCATCGCCTGTTTGTTCATAGATGTACCATAGTGTGCCGGGGTAGAAACCGGAGCACCACCATTGAATATCATGCGCAATGAACTTGTTTCCATTCTCTTCATAACTCTGTGGCATCTTGTTGGGTGGCGTCAGCGTCATCATATAACGGTATTGCGTATCCGCTAACTGGAAGTTGTCCTTGATCAACTGTCGCATCATATCCTTAGTTGATGAATTTTGTGCGTGGGCCGTTATGCATAAAATTGTAAAAGCAATAAGGGTGTGTAATTTTTTCATGATGTATTTTTAAGTGTGTTTCTTAGAATTTATTGATTGCAAACTTATACTTTCCTTTTAACCTGTTTTTCTTTGCAGTGAGTGAGAGGCGATAGATTTCCGCGCCCCAAACATTCGAAAGTCGCGGATCATCCAGTGTGATAGTTTCTACATGAGCATCAAATGTGGCAGCGTCATACTTCAGTTGCACCTTTGAACCGTTTTTCTCGATCCTGACATTTCCAGGATTACTGATATCAGGCTTGCCCCATGTCAGAAAATTTAATTGATTGGGATTCTTGATTTCATTGAGTTGGAATGCATCTTCGATATTGAGTCCGCCATCAGGCATAAGTGTGTATGTTCTCATCCATTTTTTCACAGATGCATCTTTGTCATAAGCACTGCTTATGTCGAGTGAGAAGGAATGTTTCTTTTCATTGAATACTGCATCCTTTGCATGATATTGTGACCCGAATTTTTCAGGAATGCCATTGATCATTGGCAGGTTATGATAATTGCTCTGCATGGTCCAGATGCTGTAGCGTTCGCTACTAAATGTTTGCCTTGTGTAGGTGCCCACTCCAGCATCTATTAACATTGGAGTTTCATTCACGTACAAGGAAAATGTACCCACATCATTGTGATTATGACTTTCATTATTATCACCTCCCTTGGCCGCAAAGAAAAATCCATTGTCATTTTTCATGTAGCAAAACTGGGTTTCGGGATACCAGGTAAAAGTTGCCACAGGCAATGCCGGTTGGGTTTGTTGCAATTCTTGAGAGGAAGCAAGGTTTTCGATGGTTCTGAAAAAATCTCTTCCCTCGACGTCAGTATATTTCCCCTGTTGTTCTAAAATGTAAGATGCGAATTGTTTCATCATCTCACTGCCAACTGCCGTGCCATACCTGAAGATCAATCCCGGATTGCCCTTCCATTTTGCTGATGCATCTGCAAAATTTACAACCCATCCGTTACCGACGTAGCTTCTCGCAATGTATTCTCCCATGTTTTTGATCATAGAATTATTGAAGATGCTGACACGATCTTTTGTAGCATAACTCAACAATTGAAGATAGTCGTACAGTTTACCTGCGGCATGTCCCCAATAGGAAGGCCCTTCTTCGCAGGCACCGTCTTCCTTTACATAATTAATAAACTGATCAACGCTTTTCATGGTTTTATAAACTGCATTGGATAGTTTATCCCGATCATCTTCCATCAATAAGAAACAGGCCAATACATTGGCGTTGCACCACGGGTTCCAGTTGTTGACTACCTGGCCGGGTCTTAATTGAAATGCCTGCCACCAATAATCACTTCGTGCCATGTATGGATCAAGAATTCTCTTTTGAATTTCATACCTCACTCTTTGTGAAATAATGGGATTGACTTTGTCCCATTCATCGTGCATAAAATAAAAAGCCCACGATAGAAAAGAACCCATGTCTCCGGAAGTGAGGTCAATGATCTCTTCGTGAAAATCCGGCAGCGAACGTTTTGATTTTTGTACTGGCAGGTGTGCAGACAGAGACCATGACGACATTTCGCAGGTATGCCACACACCATTGATAATCTGATCCATGAAGCGGCCTTTGCCTTCCGCCAATTCTGCAAATAACAAATTGCTTAAAGCCAGATTGTTGCTGCCAAACGGGTCTTCCATTATCTTCCGGTTGCCACTGCGTTCGTACTCGAGGTAGTCAGTTGCTGTAACTACTTTCCATTTGTAATCGAGATATTTCTCACCATGCTTAATCAGGTTTTGTTTTTGACTTCCTGTCAGTGCATTCCATCCTTCGCGATTGTTATAGGCAGGATACTTTATCCATTGATCTCTGGGAATGAGATCTTCCTTTAACTGTTCGGGAGTGGCCGCCTTTTGTAACAGGTTTCGGGGAACGGATGCGATGGCAGCGTTCGTAAAAAATAGAACCGGAATGATTAGAAGAAATCTTTTCATATTTTACCATTCAAATTTTATTTCAGTCGATACCACTTTACATAATCCGCTTTCATGATCGTCTTGCTGTTTTCAGCACTGCCAAAACCACCGGGAAGTATTGGCCCTGCCCAGCTATTTGCTGCATAATTTTTTACTTCTGAACTTAAGATAATATATTCCTGCTTATTTGAAACAGGGTTTTTGAAAGTCCATGTTAGTTTTCCATCTACATAAAATTTGTAATATTCAGGAGTCCATTCTAAAGTGAAAATATGAAAGGCCCCACTGTTGATACCTAAGTCCCCTGTAATGAACCCTGCACTCTTGTGATCCGTTCCGTATCCGTCCCAGTGCAGGTTTTGATGTGCCCTTCCATCATTTGGTAACGTCTCCACCACATCTATTTCCATTCCTGCTTCCTGTGGATTCCCTACAGGGTTCCCCATCGTGCTGCTTTGAAGCCAGAATGCAGACCATGAACCTGATTGATTTGTGAATGCAGCCTTTACTTCAAACTTACCGTATTTGAATTCCTTTTTTGTGGCAATCATACCTGTGTGATGTTTGATTACACCATTCATTGTATCTGAATACACTTTAATGACCAGAGTCCCATTGCCATCTACGCTCGCTGCCGTTGTATCATTAAAGCCATCGTGCCTCACACCTGAATCCCGATGATACCATAAAGCAGTGTCGAGTTGGTTTCCGTTGAAATCATCCTGCCATGCCAATTCAAAGTGATATTGCCCGGATTGAGGCAATTCCTGTTCTGAATGATTTTGCTTTTTGCAGGAGTATTGCATCAACAAAATTGCTTGAATTGCCAAACAAATAAACGTCTTCAGAATCACAGTTGATGAAATTTTCATTCTTGAATATTCAATTCTATTCTCTATAAAACAATCGTCTTATCTTCCCAAGCATTAATCATTCAACCTCCTGTCAAATAAATAAAAACCCCGGCAAGCCGGGGTATCATCAGCTCAAAGTGAAACCAACACTAAAGCAAAAAATATTGACTGTATTAAAACTTCTTAGTTAGGCCACCCCGGATTTTGAGTAAGGTTAGGATTTCTTTCTATCTCAGCCTGTGGAATCGGCCATGCATATAAATAATCTCCGCCCCAGTTGTAAGTATGTGTTACCTGTCCCCATACCTGCTGTACACCTGAACCGGCCTGGAATGTGGATTCTTTCCATGGTTTCCAGCGTAGTTCATCAAATACTACATCGGAGAGTACATTTGTTTCATCTTTCGCGAGTTCGAGAGCAAGGCTTTCGGATTCGACAGTAGCTTCTTGTGGTTTGTAGCCGACAGAAGAAAACGACAGGGCTGCTCCCTTCGAGGCGTTTATAGTAAAAGTTCCCTTTGCATCTGTAGAAGTTCTTTTGTTACTGTTTTTCGCCTGAACCGATACTCCAGCAAGTAGTCCACCATTTTGATCTGTTACTTTTCCTGTTACAGATTGAGATGATGCCCAACTGCAGAGGAAGAATGCAGGTGCAAAGAGTAGCAGCTTCCTGACTTGTATTTTTTGTATCATAACTGTTTTAGGTTGGCGTAGTTTTAAAATTTTGAATGATGCTTTTTATTCATGAATGTTTTTCATCTTTTGAAAATTGCAATCAGAACCATAGTCATTGATGAAGTATTTTGCCATTGGTTCACTTAGTGTATTTCCATTCTGGAATCATTTTGCAACAGAAATTCAGGTATAATGCACCAATCGCTTATTCAAGATTACAACCACATTTTGAAGAAAGAATTTTTATTTACGAAATCGTTATCGTGTGAATCATACGCTTCATACACGCTGAATGATGGCATTGAACATTGGGTTATTTTTCAATTGAAGTGAAACAATTCAATCTCTTGAAAACAATTTGATCAAACATCGGTTAATGCTGTTCACTATACCTTTTTTGCAATCAGGTTCTATTTTCACCATTGTTGTTAACTAAAATAGGGGCAAACTAATCGTTGTGAAAAGAGGTAAATCCGATTACTGATAATATATTCTTGTTGAATATTGATTTAAAAATTCAGCATTGCCATAAAAATGCAATACTTATAATTGTGATCTTTCTTCTTTATTTAGAGAAACGAGCAGAGAATAAATTACTTTTGCGAAAACGATTTCGCAAATTTTTTCGTAAGATTACCGCCATCGGAATATGAGAGAAAAAATTACCATAAAAGACATTGCGAAGGCCTTGCAACTTTCTGTATCGACTGTTTCAAAAGCCCTGCGTGATAGTTACGAAATAAGTGCAGAAACACAAACACTCGTAAAAGATTATGCCGCAAAGCACAGGTATCAGCCAAATCCCATTGCACAGGGGTTGAGAAAAGGAAACAGTAAGTCCATAGCAGTCATCGTTCCCAATATTGATAACAATTTCTTTTCGCAGGTCATCAATGGTATTGAATCCATCGCTCACAAGAAGGAGTACAATGTCATTATCACGCAAACACATGAATCTTTCGATAGAGAGGTATTGACAGTACAACATCACTTTTCAAGATCAGTTGATGGGTTAATTGTTTCACTTTCCTCTGAAACAGAGAATACAGACCATTTTGCAGAAGTTCAGAAGAATGGTTTGCCCATTGTATTTCTGGACAGGGTACCTGACAGTATCAATACCCATAAAGTAATAGCCAATAATTTCCTGGGCGCTTATGAAGCCACACAGCACCTGATTCACCAGGGCTTCAAAAGGATTGCGCATATTACCAGTACAAACTTTTTGTCTATCACTAAGGAAAGGCTTGCAGGATATATCAGGGCGCTTGAAGAAAATGATATTCCATTGAATGAAGATTACATAAAGTATTGTGCTCATGGCGGTATGATCAAAGATGAAGTGTATGCCGCCGTATATGACCTGATGACATTGCGTAAGAAACCTGATGCTGTCTTCACTGCCTCTGACAGGTTGAGTACCACTACGCTTAGTATTTTGCATCAATTGAAAATTAAAATTCCTGAACAAATGGCGATTGCCGGCTTTACAAATTCAATATCTGCTGATATTTTCAACCCATCATTTACAACTGTTAAACAACCTGCTTATTTAATGGGGAAGACAGCCACTGAAATGCTGATCAGTATTCTTGAATCCAAACGACCTGTTGTCAATTTTGAAAAAAAGATATTGGATACCAATTTAATTATTATGGATTCCAGCAAAAAATACCATAGTAAAGTCTCTGCTATTAGCAGATAATTTGGTTATGGATTTTAAATCAAACCAAAACTTAGTAGTATAAAACTTTGTGGTGGATGAAAACTGTTTGGGCTAATTCTTCCACCACCAATTGAGATGGCTTATTGCAGATATCCTTTCAATATTAGTTCCCATACACAACAAAAGAAAATTTACGATTTACGGCAGTTCCGTTTAGATCAAAAGTGTAGATATGTAACATACCGCCGCCACTGTCGGTTCCCACAAAAGTAGGAGAAGTATAACTGATTGGCGTAACAGCAGTTGCATAGTCGTAAAGAATATAATTCACTCCCGTAATTGAAATTTGATAAAAGCCTGTCGAATGTGATGTAACCGTGAAGTTTCCGGTGCCTGATTGCACTATGCCATTTTCATCGATTACTCCATAGCAAATAGGCACTAAGTTGGCAGCACCTGTTGAAGGTCTGACTACGTTTCCATCTATTCTAACATTGCCCTTTACATCCAGTCTTTCTGTAGGTATGGTAGTGCCTATGCCTACTTTGGTATCGGCAGTGGCACCATTAATTCCGTTAATACTTCCCAATACCATTGAATTATCCCGATCCACTCTTGAATATGCACCAATAGCGGTCGCATTTGTCAGGCTGCCTGTCCAAACATCTGACTTGTATCCATAGGCAGTATTGTCATTACCAGTAGTATTCGTCTTTAATGCGTTAAACCCCGAAGCCGTATTGTTGTTTCCTTTGATATTGCCGGAAAGTGACCCGTTACCACTGGCACTGTTTCCGCTGCCTGATGTATTATTAAGTAATGAATTTGTTCCAATGGCAGCATTATTATTCCCATCTATATTACTGGTTAACGATGAGTGTCCAACGGATGCATTGGCGTACCCTTTTGTATTCATGAATAGCGCCTGGTTCCCAATGGCCGTGTTATCATAGCCGGACGTATTCTGGGTTAGTGTATAAAACCCGAGGGCAGAATTTTGAAAACCTGTACTGTTTCCTGAGAGTGAATAATACCCAATAGCTGTGTTATCGCTTTGAGTTGTATTGTTGGAAAGAGCATTAGTTCCGATAGCGGTATTATGCGTGCCTGTGGTTAAACTCGTGCCGCTGCCCGCCCCCCAAAATGTATTGCCATTGATTCCCAGAAAACCTGCCTTACTATTGTTCACTTTAAAGACTAATGGTTGATTGTCTGTTGTGCCAATAAAATTGGTGATCGGGTTAGTACCCGCATTGCCTGATAGTTGCCAAACATTACCATTGCCGGGAATAGCCTGCCACGTACTGCCTTCAAAATAATAAAACCCCGGTGCATTGTCGGTTTGATAGATCATCAGGCCGGTGGCCGGTGAAGGAATTGCGTTTCGTTGACTCAAAGTCATTCTTGGTATCAATACTCCTTTTGAGGTACTTGCAACATCCAATTGTGCGGATGGGTCTGGTGTTGTGGTGCCGATGCCTACATTCTGGGCAAAGGATGCCTTGCAGGTAAGAAACAAAAAAAAGATGTATAAAATGGTTTTGTTCATTGTAAACATGATTGATGGTATTTAATAAATGAATTCTTCCGGTTGGTTCTCCTGAATTTCACATGGGGCTTTATCCCAAATTCTTCAACTTTAGGAATCAAAAGTATGGATCCGATATAACGGAGGCAACTACATAATCATGTAGATGAGAGGCGGTTGAGATCAGTCGCGGTTTTGATTTTTGGGTATTATTAAAGGAATTGTAGGGGAGCATTTCAAATCCAGGAGCAATTGGATTTAGCAGGCGGGTGTCTTCACCCGCTCCTAGAGGCCGATACCCACCGACCGGTATTCCGTGAGTAAACGACATCCGATTGGTTTCAGATGTGAAATGTATCCAAATAAAGCCACTGCTTCATTTGTGAAAATATCCTTACTTTTCAAAATCTTTTGGTATTTTCTGAATAGCCGCTTACCTTTGCCGTCCAAAAAAATTTAAGGTAAAACAGAATGCCTACAATTCAACAGTTAGTACGTAAAGGAAGGACCATCATCAAAGCCAAGAGTAAGTCAAGAGCTTTGGATAGCTGTCCGCAACGCCGTGGTGTTTGCACCAGGGTATATACCACCACTCCCAAGAAACCGAATTCAGCGCTTAGAAAAGTTGCGAAAGTACGTTTGACCAATAAGATCGAGGTGATCGCATACATTCCGGGTGAAGGACACAACCTGCAGGAACACAGTATCGTGTTGCTACGTGGTGGTAGGGTGAAAGATTTGCCGGGTGTTCGTTATCACATTGTACGTGGTACGCTGGATACTGCCGGTGTAAAAGACCGTAAAAAGAGTCGTTCTAAATACGGTACCAAGAAAGAAAAAGCTAAAAAATAATATCAGAATCCATGCCTGATGGCATGATATAAAAACGATTAAAAGAACATGCGTAAAGCTCAAGCAAAAAAATTACCATTAGCTCCGGATCCAAGATTCCAGGACAAACTGGTTACCCGCTTTGTCAACAACCTCATGTGGGAAGGAAAGAAAAGCGGCGCTTATGCTATTTTTTATGATGCCATTGACCGTGTGAGCAAGACTACCGGTGAAGATGGCTACGAAATCTGGAAAAGGGCATTAGCTAATGTTGCTCCCGGTGTAGAAGTAAAAAGCCGCCGTATTGGTGGTGCTACCTTCCAGATACCATCAGAGGTAAGGCCGGACAGAAAGACTTCACTCAGCATCAAATGGCTCATCCGTTATAGTCGCGAGAGGAACGGTCGCAGCATGTCAGAAAAATTGGCTAATGAGATCGTGGCAGCAAGCAAAGGCGAAGGTGCGGCTTTTAAGAAGAAAGAAGATACACATCGTATGGCAGATGCCAATAAGGCATTTGCTCACTTTAGAGTTTAAGATACTATCTATTTTATTTGAAGTACCCTTCGTAATACGAGGGGTATTTTTTTCGGATTGGGATTTCCTGTGACTCAAATTCGTTCATTTCCGGCTGGTACTTGTTGCATCCGTTTGCCTGCATAATTCAGGAATCTGTGGATTAATTTTGAAGGATTATTTTCGTGCAACTTTTGAAAATCTAAAATCTACTTTAATCATAAAACCTGGAACATTTATGAAAGCAGTTTCTCTTTTCATCGCCTTTTTTATATTTGCTACCAACCCAGTTCATGC
>JBDHYH010000010.1:0-57311 GCA_039811325.1 Chitinophagaceae bacterium
TTGAACGATAATTTCAGTGTTACAAAAATGTCTAAAACATATAAACCTGTAAAACCTCATCACTTTGGGATGTACCTGGCAGGTCAGTGGTATGAATTGGTAGCAGTAGAAGGTAGTTATGCTACAGACCCTGTGGGTGTACTCGATGTGTCCGTACTTCAGCAGAATGTTTTGGCTTCGCTTTTCGGCATTCATGACCAGCGTACAGACCCGGGAATAGATTTTGTAGGTGGGATTCGCGGGATGGAAGAATTGGAAAGCCGTGTGGATAGCGGCGATGCAGCCATTGCATTTTCAATCTTTCCGGTTACCATTGGACAATTATTTGATATCGCAGACAGCAATACCGTGATGCCACCTAAGAGCACCTGGTTTGAACCTAAATTGCGCGATGGGCTGCTCACCCATTTGGTGGATGAGTAATTAATTTAGAATAAAATATTCCTTTTGTTTTTTTAGATACTGTCCAGCAAGTCTGTTACTTTCTCACTCTGCAGAATGAAATATCCCAGGCGGTCATTACTTACTCCTTCTTTCAGTTGGTAGCTGAATCTTAATTCTTCTCCTGCAATTTGTGTTTCGAAGTATTTGAAATCAATATTGGCGTGCTCCTTCAGGTCTTCACTGATCTCATACAGGTGTGTGCTCAGGATGAATAACGATGACCTGACACGGATTAACCCTTTGACCACTGCTGTGCTGCATTTCATGGCGTCCTGTATGTTGGTACCTTTGAAAAGTTCATCAATCAGGATCAGCCATTTTCGTTTGTCCATCACCTTTAGTACTGTATTCTTGATCCTCATCACCTCATTGTAGAAATAACTTTCACCTTTGATGATGTTATCCTGCACATTGATGTTACTGAGCAATCCATCAAATAAAGTGATCTTCATGGAAGCTGCCGGTACCCCCATGCCTGTGTGCGCAAGGAATACGGCAATACCCACAGCTTTTATAAAAGTACTCTTGCCGGCCATATTTGCACCTGTGAGGAAGATGAAATTCTTTTCCCTATCGAGGATTACATTATAAGGAACAGCATCCGCCACCATCGGATGATACAGCCCTGAAATCTGCATTACCGGCTCATTGGATTCTTTGAACTCTGGAAAAACAAGTTGGAATTTTTTTACAGCCATTGCCATTCCGTACCATGCATCCAGTGTGTTGTAAATATCTATCAACTCAAAAAACAATTGCTTGAAATGATATCGGATGTGAGCAGCAAAAGAAAGCATCTGTGAAATATTCATCTGGACTGCAGATGGGAGGTGTACAATTTCTGCTAATTGGGGCCGGTCAAGAATCTTTGCTGCTCTCTGGAGGTTTCTAACCAATGGCTCCGGATACCCTTCGCGGCAAAACGTATCAATCAATTGCCACATTCCTCTTATAAATTCAAACGCGTGGCCTGCCGAATACTTGACCAAACCGTAATCCGGACCATGCAGCCATCGGTACGTGTATGCGGAAGTGACAGAAGGATGCGCCGGAATAGTGTCCACTGCTGTTTCATAAAACTTGTAAATCATCATGACCGAACCATTGCTGATATTCATCGGCCATAATGCTTCTTTCTCAATTATGAGTTGCAGTATCTGCTGTGTTTCTGTGATTTCCTTGATAGTACCTAAGGAATGGGTGAATAGCTTATGCAACTTGTCTCTTCCTCCGGTGGTACGGGTAAGATCAAATTTAGCCACCAATGAGAGTTCGTCGTCATGATGAAATATTGAGAGGTCAGCCAGTGTAGTCTTGTCGATATCCATAATAATTGCTCATTAAAGATGCAGAGGTATGTGCAATTGCACAACAGTCGAATAAAATTAGGGAATTATCATGTAGGGAACATTGGATATTGTAGATGTATTTTTATTTTAGCGAACCGCTCTTTTGTGTAATTATGTTGATTTAGATTTAATAAACACAACATCAATTTCATGAAAAATGCACAGAGCCATCCTTCCAAATTCTGTAAGTCTATATTTTGAAAAATCATCGGTAAAACAGGTGATAAGTAAATTACCTATACAACTTCCCTCAAACGGGTTGGATAATTTCACATACCTGACATATCCTGACAATCAAATAAATGATTCTGTAAATTTTGAGCATCAGAACTTCGATTTGGCGGATTCTACGTACTTCAGAAAGAAAGGTATGTTATAAAATGATTGATTGCCAACATGGTAATAAGCGATGAACGGAGGTTGTTCATCCAAATCCAAATTTCTTTTCCAGGTTTGAAATAAAGTTCTAACTTGAATAATATTTCCAGTCCGTACATATCCTTAAAGGCCATTACACCAATTACTGCTTTTGATAATGCCCCTCTTGAATTTCATGAAGTGCTTTCTCTGATTCCGTAGAAAAAATATGAAAATATTTTTTCATCAATTTTTCATACATATTTATTTCACTTTTAAATCTTAAAATCATGAAAGCTTCAATCAAAATTCCATTGGGTATTTTCTTCTTTACTTTCCTTCTTGTATCATGTAAAAAAGATTGCGATAATCAATGTGTGGTCAAGAAGGATAAGTTGGAATTATCCGGACAGCAAGAGGTGCCATTGAATAAATCCGGAGCTTCCGGGAAAATGGCAGTTACCTTTGACAGATGCAGCAATATGCTGAAATTTAACGTTACCTGGAAGGACCTGACGGGAGCACCAGTGGGGGCTCACATTCATGGCCCCGCTTCCAAAGGGGTCAATGCTTCTGTAAAAGTTGACCTTTCCGCATTGATTCCCAAGACTGCTTCGGGTACATTTAAACACGAAGTGAAAGTAGATGGTGTTGCTCTTACAGAAGATAACCTGATGAATGGATTGTATTATATCAACATTCACACGGCTCAATATCCGGGTGGCGAAATTCGTGGCCAGATTGAGTTTTGATTTCTGTAAATGGATTAGTAATGACCAATGCCTTGAATGCAGAGAAGGTATTGGTCATTTTTTATTTCTTCAATATCTTCCTGATATCATCATCTGCCTTCAGGTTCGTCATCTGCCGCATGATCCAGGGATATCTTGAGGATACTCTACTTGACATCGGCTTAATAGTGAATTTTACCGGGTTCGGAAGGCAGGAGGCTATCTGTGCTGCTTCTGCCCTGGTGAGTTCTTTTGCGCTTTTATGAAAATAGTACCGGGCTGCGGCTTCGACTCCAAACACTCCGGGGCCGGTCTCTGCTACATTGAGATAAGTTTCCAGTATGCGCTGCTTGCTCCATAGCTTTTCGATCATAAAAGTAAAATATACTTCCAGCCCTTTTCTGAACCAGCCACCATGTTGCCAAAGGAAAACATTCTTGGCTGTTTGCTGGCTGATGGTACTGGCGCCGCGAAGCGACTTGCTCTTTTGATTGTGCTTCATCGCTTTTTGGATACTCTTGAAGTCAAAACCATTGTGATCGGGAAAGAGTTGGTCCTCACCTGCCATTACAGCAAGTTTGATATTGTCGCCCATCGCATTGTATGCGACATAATCTCTGCGGATGCCATTGCCTTCGATGATGGAAGACAATTGAGTGATAGTGAATGGAGGATTGATCCATTTACAAAAAAGAATATACAATACAGATAACAGGAACCCGTAAACGAAAACTTTTAAGCAAAACCGGAATATTCTTGCGGCTATACTTCTTTTCTTTTTCTTGGTATTATTGGACAAAATTCGAAATCGTTTTACTTATTTCGGGCTAATATATTGCAAAGAATATTTTTTGCCAATGTTCATTTTTTTTCCGCTGCTTTTCATCATCAGGTATCCTGCCGCAGCAAGTGCTGCTGAGGTTATGACCAGTGCCGGACGGGCATAATAGCGGGTGTTGGGTTTTGCAAAAATCCAGGTGATGAGTCCTGCAGTAGTCAGCAGTGTGCCACCTCCAAAAAGGGCAGCTCCTGACGAAGCCCAGAATGGAGAACCTTCTTTGCCTATAGCCCGGATATCGCGATAATTGATAGCCGAACGGTAGGCTGCAGCGGTGTCCAATATATATACACCAAGGCTTGTCATCCGTTGCACTACCTGGTACTGAACCAAAAAAAGTGAATCTTTTTTCATGTGGTAGATATTGGCTTTCTGCATTCCAAACCCGGTATTAAACATGATCTCACTTCCTTCAAAAAAAGTTTTGATAACCTTTCCACTTTTTTTGAGCAAGAGCATATCTCCCTGGGCAAACATGACTACCGGGAGCAGTAGAGACATACTGAAAGTGAATAGAGTTTTCATAATTTTTTTAAGAAAAACATGACGCCTGCCAAAAGAACTGTGCCAAATACCAGGAAAATCACTCCTGATATCTTATTGATAAGGCGTATGTTTTTGAGGGTTAATTTTTTTCTCAGCTTGCCAGCAAGCGTTACCTTAATTATGTCCATTGTGATATTAAATCCCATTGCCACGCCGAATATAATGATGCGATCCCTGGTAGTGTGTGTTACGGCAATGGCTGTAGAAGCAGTAAGCCAAAACAGCATGACTCCCGGATTGAGTGTATTTAATAAGAACCCCTGCATCCCTATTTTGGCGTGATCGTAATTCTTTAGCCCGGGCATGGCAACGTCCTCTGGGTGAATATGCACTTTCTTGAAAAACAAATAATACACACCCATCGCTATCAGCAATGCACTGCCCGATACTCCTATGATTGCTTTAAAGTCGAGAAGCCGTGTAAGTAATTCCGAAAAAAGATTAGAGAGAATGATGAGGATGATATCGCTGATCCATACCCCTATAATGAAGCTAAAACCTCCTTCACGGCCATTGTTGATACTTTGTTTGATCACAGTAAATATCACAGGCCCTACCGATAGTGCCAGTAGCAATCCCATTGCCAATCCTTTTCCTATTGCCTCAATAATGGTGGTCATCAAGCAGCCCTGAATAAAATTTTAAAAAAAGAAAGGTAAGATAAATGAAGCAATGGTAAAATCATTTTAAGATTTTACACTTTTCATGTACGACGTCCATTCATCTAGCAACTTCCCTTTTAAAACTCTCGGGAATTTATGCTGGCCGCCCATCTTGCCTTTTAATTTCATAAAATTGATGAAGACTTCTTCAGAAACCACATCTACAAACACTTCCCTGAGTGCATGGTTACGCTCTACTTCGTAGTCATCATTCAGTTCTTTCAACTTCTGATCTATTTTGACTCTGAGTGTCTCTGAGTTTACAGGATCGTCTGTGGCAACAAACCAATGATGGGCAAAAAAGTTTCCATAAGGAATTCCGGCAACTGTAAACTCTCCGATAGAAATATTTAATTCCTCATTCACCATGTTAATGGCGCGATTCATGTTGTCCACACTCAGGTGCTCTCCTACCATGCTCAGGAAGTGTCTTGTGCGTCCGGTAATGATGATCTCATTTTTCTTGAGATCCACAAACTGGATGGTATCGCCGATCAGATAACGCCAGGTGCCGGCATTGGTACTGATCAGCAAAGCATAATCCCTGTTTTCTTTTACTTCATGAATCAATAGTGTCTCGGGGTTTGCTATGATGTTTCCCTCGGCGTCGAAGTTGTTATGATCGAACGGGACGAATTCGAAAAAGATATTGTTGTTGAGTACTAATTTCATTCCCTTAGCATCTTGCCTGCTTTGATACGCAAGAAATCCTTCGCTGGCCAGGTAAGTCTCTATGTAGGTAATGGGCTTACCCAGTAATTTTGCAAAACCTCGTTTGTACGGTTCCATAGCAACGCCGCCGTGTACATAAAATGCCAGGTTGGGCCATATTTCATGAATGTTCTTGAGTTGATAACGTTCTATCACTTTTTCCATACACAATTGCACCCATGCCGGTACCCCTACAAGAAAGGAAATATCCCATTGGGGTGCCATCTCTACGATTTCATTGAGTTTCTTTTCCCAATTTTTTTCACGGGCTATTTTTTTCCCTGGTTTATACATGCCCTGAAACCAGAACGGAATATTTTTAGCCTGGATACCGCTCAGGTCTCCGGCATAATAGGTAGGCCCTTTCTGCAATTCGGTGCTGCCTCCCAGCATCAACCATCCTTTTCCCACATATTGTTTGGGGACATTGTTATACCCGGCAAGGCTCATCAATTGCCGAACACTCGTCAGTGTATTGGATTTGATAAGGTCTTTGGTGATCGGTATGTACTTGCTGCTTGCATCGCTGGTGCCGCTGCTCAATGCAAAAAATTTGATGGTTCCCGGCCAGCATACATCGGGCCTGCCATCACGGGCACGATTCCACCATTCCCTGTAAATTTTTTCGTAATCATAAACCGGCACAATCTTCTGAAAAGTCTTACCATGATGCCTGCTGAGCAAAATCTGGTCAAACAAATACTTCTGACCGAATTCAGTAAATCTTGCTTTAGTCAGCAGTTTCTTCAAAACCTTCATCTGCTGGATTTTAGGTGACAAGTTTCCAGTTATGTTCAATGCTTTAAGTAAAGTTTGAGGAAGCCTGGTGTCAATAAATGCCATACCGGTTGAAGGTTGGTGGTTGGGACAAATTTAATGAATTGTTTGGCTATTGGATGGTAAAAAAGTATAGGAAATACATTTCAAATTTTGGTAAGGTTGCTATCCTGATCTGAGAATATACAGTTCTTGCCGGTTTATGCAGAAAACAAGCATTGCCTTCCTTTGGATTCGGGAAAATGATGTAAAAAAAAAACGGCCATAGAGGCCGTTCAATAATATGTAGGAAATATGGTATCGATTATTTTTTCTTTTGGCCCTTGGGAGCAAAGATCGCAAACATGCGCTTGCCTTCCAGTTTAGGCATGCTTTCCAGGTTTCCGAATTCTACCAATCTTTCTGCAAATTTGAGCAGGAGTAACTCTCCTCTTTCCTTGAACATGATAGCTCTTCCTTTGAATTGAACATAAGCTTTCACCTTGTTACCATCTTTCAAAAAGTTTTCAGCGTGTTTGCTTTTGAAGTCAAAGTCGTGGTCGTCAGTATTGGGAGTAAAGCGGATTTCCTTCACTTCCGATACTTTGCTCTTGGCCTTCATATCTTTTTCTTTCCGCTTCTTTTCGTAAAGAAATTTGTTGTAATCGATCGCTTTGCAAACCGGCGGCTCAGCAGCAGGAGAAATTTCTACAAGGTCGAGGCCTAAATTGTCTGCAATCCTTAGTGCTTCTGATGTGGAATAGATACCTGGCTCAACATTATCTCCCACGAGGCGAACCTGTGGAACTCTGATCATGTGATTGGTACGGTGCTCTTGTTGTTGTTCTTTTCTGAATCGCGGATTAAAACCGCCTTTGGGGCGTGGTGAAAATGCCATTAATTGTTTTTAGGTTAAAAATAATTTTCGGGGTTAAAAATACAGCAATCTTTATGCCTTGTCATTGCTCATCGGATTTTTTTATTTCGTTTGCAAAACACTGCTATTGCTGAAAAATATTTATGTTCTAAATTTTTTCTTTGATCTCTGATTGAAGTTTTTCAAGAAATTCAGGAAGGTTGGTAGCTCCCGCATCCCCCATGCCATGGCGTCGAATTGACAATTTCTTTTCGTTTACCTCCTTTTCGCCGACGATGATCATATAGGGTACTTTGAGCATCTCCGCATCGCGGATCTTCTTTCCAATCTTTTCACTTCGTTCATCAATCTCTGCACGAATATCAGATTTTTTTAATTCATGCAAAATATTTTTGGCATAGTCCATGAACTTGTCACTTATGGGCAGGATTTTTACCTGTACCGGTACCAGCCAAAGTGGGAACCTGCCAGCATAATGCTCCAACAGGAAACCAATAAATCTCTCGTGGGTTCCCAGTGGTGCACGGTGAATGATCAATGGAGTTTCTGGTTCGTTATTTTGATTTGTGAATGTAAGATTGAACCTTCTGCCCTGTGCGAAATCCACCTGGTTAGTAGCTAATGTAAATTCGCGACCGATGGCGCTCCATATCTGGACATCGATCTTAGGCCCGTAAAAAGCACTTTCATCTTTTACTTCTATAAATGGAATATTTGCTTCCTGCATTACCTTGCGCACCATTGCTTCTGTTTCTAACCAGAGTTCCGGTTCATTTACATATTTCTTACCAAGCTTCGCAGGATCATGAAGGGAAAGCCGCATTACATATTTTTCAATACCGAAAATTTTAAAGTATTTCAGGTACAGGTCATTCACTGCTTTGAATTCCTCGGCAAATTGATCGCGGGTACAATAAATATGCGCATCATTCATGTGCAGGCAGCGCACCCGCATAAGCCCGAATAATTCTCCGCTTTGCTCATAGCGGTAACAAGTACCGTATTCGGCCAGCCTGATGGGAAGGTCTTTGTAGGAGTGTTGTTCCGCATCAAAGATTTTGTGATGATGTGGGCAGTTCATTGCTCTGAGGTAGTATTTCACTCCTTCTAACTCCATTGGCGGATACATGCTTTCCTGGTAGTAGGGGAGATGCCCACTGGTCAGATACAAACTTTCTTTGGCAATGTGTGGAGTTACCACGCGCTTGTAACCCATTTCTTTTTCAGAATCCTTGGCCAGTTTTTCGAGCTCTTCTATGATGACGGCGCCATTGGGCATCCATAACACAAGGCCCGGGCCTACCTGGTCGTCGATGGTATATATTCCTAATTCTTTACCCAATTTCCGATGATCACGTTTCTTCGCTTCTTCCAGCATTGCCAGGTGTTCATCGAGTTCTTTTTGATTAGGAAAGGTTACACCATAGATGCGGGTAAGCATTTTGTTTTTTTCATCGCCTTTCCAATATGCGCCTGCAATACCGGTGAGTTTGATTCCTTTGATAGCACCTGTAGCGGGAATGTGAGGGCCACGGCAGAGATCTGTGAAACCTCCCTGCGTGTAAAAAGTGATGTGCCCATCTTCAAGGTTTTGCAACAAATCCAATTTGTATTCATCGCCTTTCTTCTCAAAATATTCGATAGCATCTTTCTTGGAAATTTCTTTCCTGGTGTAGACATTATTTTGCTTAGCCAGTTCCTTCATTTTCTGCTCAATCTTCTCGAGATCACTTTCAGATATGGCTTGTCCACCCATATCCATATCATAATAGAATCCTTTATCTACCGGAGGCCCAACCCAGAATTTCACACCTGGAAACAAAGATTCAACAGCCTCCGCCATAAGATGCGCTGAGCTATGCCAGAACGTTGATTTACCTTCTGAATCATCCCATTTTAAAAATTGGATAGTTGCATCTGATGAAATGGCTCTCGAAAGATCCCAAACTTCTCCATTGATTTTAGAAGCCAGTATATTTCTGGCAAGGCCTTCACTGATGGATTGAGCGATTTGCATGGAAGTAGAACCTGCAGGATATTGCCTTACGGCACCATCAGGAAATGTAATGTTGATCATACTTTGCACGAAAGTGATTACTTATTTTAAATTAAAAATTGGAGGGCAAATTTAACTAACTATTAGATTAAGATATGATTTCTTTACAATCCTCCGGTTTTAATAACAATTAATTTTGATTGATTGATTTAAAAGAGATACATGAAGCGGTATTTTACTTTTTTTATTTTACTGGCGATTGTGGATATAGCGGGCGCTCAGCCTGTTGCAAATATTATTACGAATAGCCATCCCCGGAAGAGTACCAATATCAGCCATGTAAACCTTAACGGACAATGGCGAGGTAGTTTTAATGAGACGACTCCAAATATGTATGGGTTTGTTGATAATTCGCGCACTACTTATGTACTGGAACTGGAGGTGACAGGAACCAAAGTAAATGGCTACAGCTATACTTATTTTAATGATGCCGGAGATAGGAGATATTATACCATCTGTCGTATCACTGGCACTTTCGACAAAAGAGCCAATAACCTGGTGGTAACTGAGGTAGAAAGAATCAAATGGAATATTCCTCCGAATCAGGGGAATTGTTTTCAAATTCACACATTGCACTATAGCCGCGGAGATGATAATACTGAGTACCTGACCGGAGACTGGGTGCCTGTGCCTAATCAACCCAATTGCAGCGGAAAGGGGCATACAGAGTTATCAAGGCAAGTCGTTTCTCGTACACCATTTGCTGTGAATATCCATCCCCGGAAAGAGACAACTGCAAGACCAAATTACAAACCTCAACCCAAATCGCAGCCGCAGAAGCCAAAGATCACCGCAAAAGCACCGGAACCTAAGGTGGAAAAGAAACCCGGAGAACCGATTGCATCAGGAGTACCAATGGAGAAAGACATTACCGGAGTACCTGGCACAGAACACAAATTAAAAATGCCACCTCCGCCGGTATTCAGGGGGTATGAGAACAGGAAAAATAATGTGGTAAAAACGATCAGGATTGAAAGGCCCACTTTCCAGGTTGAATTTTATGATAACGGAGAAATAGACGGAGACAGCATTTCCGTATTCTATAATGGCAACCTGGTAGTATCACATCAAAGGTTGTCTGCACAACCAATATCACTCACACTTTCTATAAATGACAACTATGTCAATAATGTCATTACGATGTATGCCGAAAACCTTGGAACTATACCGCCAAATACAGCAGTGATGATTGTAAGAGATGGCGACAAGCGCTACGAAGTACGCATGGAAAGTGATCTTGGTAAAAGTGGAACGGTGATTTTTACGCATGGGGACTGATGGAGTGTGGCGGTTGTATTCCTTAGAAAGGTTGAAATTTCATCTGTTATAGTCGCACAGTATCACAAATAAGCCTGAACAGTCTATCTAAACAACTATTCCCATTTTGTTTCTTTTGTTTGGATTTCTTTGTTTATCCAACAGCACCCAGGAAGGGATTCAATTCTTAATAGATTTTTGCGTACTGAATGCCAATAAGGGACCATTCCTGATCTCTTTAAACTAAGTTTTATACTGGGAGAAATTACAATCAACGTTACCAGTGACGGCAGTCATTTTTCAAGTTCCGATTCCTTGTCAACTTTATAAGGTTTCTTTCAATAAAATCAAGATTATGAAAGCGCTTGTATATCATGGAGCCGGCATACAATCATGGGAAGAAAAACCAATGCCTGCAATACAGGAACCAACAGATGCAATTGTCAGAATAACGAGGACCACCATTTGCGGCACTGATCTCCATATCATGAAAGGAGATGTACCGACGGTAACCGATGGACGGATATTAGGCCATGAAGGTGTGGGAATCATCGAATCAACGGGAACCGCAGTTGCAAATTTTAAGAGAGATGATCACGTTTTGATATCCTGTATTACTTCTTGTGGTAAATGTATGTATTGCAAGAAGGGTATGTATTCTCATTGTCTGAATGGTGGATGGATACTGGGAAATACCATTGATGGTACGCAGGCTGAATATGTAAGAATACATCATGCTGATAATAGTCTCTATCATATTCCAGAGGGCTCTGACGAAGAAGCACTGGTTATGCTCAGCGATATTCTTCCTACAGGATTTGAATGTGGTGTTATCAATGGAAAAATTCAGCCGGGCAGTTCCGTAGCCATTGTCGGTGCGGGACCTATAGGTTTAGCAGCTTTGCTCACTGCACAATTTTACACACCGGCTCAAATCATTATGATTGACGTAGATGATTATCGCTTACAAGTAGCAGAAACATTTGGTGCTACTGATATCATCAACAACACAAAAGAAAACACAGTTGAAAAGTTGATGAAACTTACCGGCAATATTGGAGTCGATACGGCAATTGAAGCGGTTGGTGTTCCGGCAACTTTCGAATTATGCCAGGAAATCATTGCTCCCGGTGGATGTATCGCCAATATTGGGGTGCACGGCAAAAGTGTTGAACTTCATTTAGAAACATTGTGGGCAAGAAATATTACCATCACCACGCGCCTTGTAGATACAGTTACAACACCGATGTTGTTCAAAACTGTTCAATCTAAAAAACTGGACGCAAAGAAATTGATTACACATCGTTTTAAACTTGACCAGATTCCTGAAGCCTATAAAACCTTTGGTAATGCTGCAAAAGAGAAAGTGCTGAAAGTGATTTTGGAGGCTTAAATCAAAACGGTATCAATTACGTCACTGATGAACAAAATCAGTGGCACCTGAGACAAAGATCAGTGAAATTCGATAAGTATAGAATTAATATTGTTATTCAAAATATACCATTTATGGAACCTCAGTTTGTCTCTCATACTAATTTCCTAACCCGGAGAAATCGGGTTCGCGATTTTAGCCTGGGCTACAGATTCCCATCTGTAACTATATTCCTGGCTTTCAATCCGAAGATGGAGAAGAAGAATAAAATTCTATACTCACTTTCGAGAGTATCAAGAGAAGCCTCATCCCAATTAAGACTTAAATATCCCGGAGAAATGTCGGAACTGGTTAGAGAAAAATTAGATGCAATTATCCGGAATCTGAATTTTGCGACAAATACCCAAAGCTTAGCCATTTTTGTTTCTCCTGTATTTGAAAAGGTATATTACCTCGATATGAATCTTGAAGAAAGAGTTAGCGTAAAGCAATCGTTGCAAATACGAGACCTGGTTGACAACAAGAAACAACTAAATCGCTTTCACATCCTGCTGTTAGGTAAGAAAAACAGCAAGATATTCTTAGGTTCGGCAAAAGGGTTCATAGATATTTCTTTGGAAGGTTTTGTCAGTAAAATTTACAATGAATCAAAACTGGCCGGCAATTCAAATTTTCAGGATTCAGCGAAAAGAGATGCAAATCGAATCAAGAATTATTTGCTCCATGTAGATCAGGTTCTCAATACCGTACTTCTGAATGACAGGTTGCCAATTGTTGTAGTTGGAGACAGCAAACTGATTACTCTATTTAAAAAGATCACATGCAATGATGAAAGTATTGCAGAATTTGTAGAGGGAGATTTTCAAAATTATTCCTTTGCCGACATAGAAAAAGTGCTCAAAACCGGAATTATCAACTTGCAGCAGATTAGGGATAGACATTTATTAGATCAGCTAAAAATAGCAACTGATCACAATCAACTCATTTTGGGAATAGTGCCTATCAGGCATGAAGCGCTAAGATCCAGAGGAGGGTTATTGATATTAGAGAAAGAGGCATTAGGCGATTCTATGAGAAAAATAATTGAAGAATCAATTGATTCCATGGTTCCGAAATACAATAAGTTTTCTAATGTAAAAAACCTGGTGGATGAAATTATAGAGAAGGTATTTGAAAATGGAGGCAATGTGGAATTGGTGAATAAGGGCTTCTTGAAAAGCTACGGCCCCATTGCATTGATAAAAAATATTGATTCGCCCCTCAGGCTATTAAAAAGCGCAACATGAACACAAGGATAAAAAAATTTAAAGAAATCGGAATTAAAGACGTCGCTAAAGTTGGAGGTAAAAATTCATCTTTAGGCGAGATGTTTTCGCAGCTTTCAATGAAAGGAATTGCTGTACCTGATGGGTTTGCAACTACTGCGTTTGCTTTTGAAGAATTTCTGACTGAGAATGGTTTTCATTCGAAATTACAACACCTGATGACTCAATTGGAACGTCCTTCCTACAGTAATCTGAAAGATATAGGAATGAAAGCAAGACAATTGATTCTGTCGGGGAAACTTTCTGAAGAGCTACAATCATCTATAACACTGGCTTATGACGAACTGTGTGGTGGAGTTGCGTGTGCTGTAGCCGTAAGAAGTAGTGCTACAGCCGAAGATCTGCCGCAGGCAAGCTTTGCCGGACAGCATGAAAGTTACCTAAACATTAAAGGTGTCCAAACGCTCTTAGATGCAGTAAGAAGATGCTTTGCTTCTTTATATACGGACAGAGCAATAAAGTACCGGGAAGAAAATGGGTTCAAGCATGAAATAGTAGCCCTGTCAGTAGGAATTCAAAAAATGGTGCGATCTGATAAAGCCGCATCGGGTGTAATCTTCACTTTGGATCCGGAATCGGGTTTTAAGGATGTCATTCATATTTCCGGGGTTTGGGGATTGGGCGAAAATATAGTTCAGGGAACCGTTACGCCGGATGAGTTTTTCATTTTTAAACCCACGCTTATTCAGGGCAAGAATGCAATTGTTCAAAAAAAATTGGGGAGTAAATCGAAGACAATGATCTATGGCACAGAGGAAGGCCAGTCAACGCTAAACATAGATACTCCCAAAGAAAAACAAACTCAATATGCGCTGAATGATGAGGAAATTCTGAAACTGGCGCATTGGTCTTTGGTGGTAGAAAATCATTATGGGAAACCAATGGATATTGAATGGGCAAAAGATGGCATCACGAATGAAATCTTCATCATTCAGGCAAGACCTGAAACAATTCATTCGCAGCTTAATCCATCGTATGCAAAGGAATATAAGCTCCTCGAAAAGGGAAAAGTGCTATCCAGTGGCGAAGCCGTTGGTTCAAAAGTTGCTACAGGGGTAGCAAGGATTTTACATTCGCCTCTCGAAGCAGATACACTACGAGATGGAGAAATAATTGTTACCGATACTACCAGCCCTGATTGGGATCCATTGCTTCAAAAATCTTCCGGCATCATTACCAACAAGGGTGGAAGGACAAGTCATGCCTCCATAGTAGCAAGAGAGTTGGGAGTACCTGCAATCGTAGGATGTGGGGATGCTACTGAGAAAATCAAAGATGGGGAAATGATTACTATTTCATGCTGTGAAGGGAAAACGGGTTATGTATATCGGGGCAAATTAGATTATAAAGTAAATGACATTGATTTTTCAAGTATAAATATGCCGGAGTCAACTGAAGTTATGTTGATTGTCGGCGATCCTGGCAGGGCGTTTGACCTTTCCTTTTATCCGAATGACGGTGTTGGGCTGATGCGGATTGAATTCATCATTACTCATTCTGTCAGGATTCATCCCATGGCCCTGGTAAAATTTGATGAATTAAAAGACTTTTCTGCGAAACAAAAGATTGAAGAACTGACGCGTCAGTATTCTGACAAGAAAAAATATTTTGTGGAAAAACTTTCTGAAGGCATAGCCACTATCGCAGCAGCATTTTATCCCAAAGATGTGATTGTAAGAATGAGTGATTTCAAAACCAATGAATATGCCAATCTTATTGGAGGTAAGGAGTTCGAGCCGGAGGAAGAAAATCCAATGCTGGGATTTCGTGGAGCTTCGAGATACTACCATGAGTTATACAAGGAAGGCTTCGGTCTTGAATGTGAGGCAATAAAAAGGGTGAGGGATGAAATGGGATTGTCAAATGTAAAAGTGATGATTCCTTTTTGCCGAACTATCGAAGAAGGCAATAAAGTAATAGCAATCATGAAAAGATTTGGACTGGAACAGGGAGTAAATGATCTTGAAATTTATATGATGGCGGAGATACCTTCGAATGTGTTGCAGGCTGAGAAATTTGCAAAGATTTTTGATGGCTTTTCTATTGGTTCCAATGACCTGACACAATTGACACTTGGTATTGATCGTGATTCAGCCCTCGTCAGCGATCTATTCAGCGAGCAAAATGAAGCTCCCAAAGAAATGATTACAACAATGATTTCCAAAGCAAAAAAGGCAGGAAGGAAAATTGGGTTGTGCGGCCAGGCACCAAGCGATTTCCCTGAGTTTGCAGGATTTCTTGTAGATGCGGGTATTGATAGTATTTCTTTTAATCCTGATGCACTATTAAAGGGAATTGAAAACATTCTGAAGGCTGAAACAGCGGAAGCAGAAAAGATGAGCAGCATTCCCATTGCTCATATTCTTTAAATACATTTACAATTAAAAGAAATTAAAATGGGTTCAAAGGATTTTTTTTCAACAACAGGTGAAAACCTTCTTAAGAAGGTAAAAGAATTAATTGCCGAAGGAAATGTAAGGCGGATAACCATTACAGATAAATCCGGAAAAGAGTGGATGAGTTTTCCGCTGACAATTGGAGTTGTTGGGGCAATAGTCGCCCCAATACTCGCTGCCGTTGGTGCTTTGGCGGCTCTGATCGGAGAATGTTCTATCACAGTTGAGAGAGAAGAGGAACATTCAAAATAAATGGTAAGTATGGATACAGTGATTCAAGTGCTTGCCTGTAACACTTAAATGCTTGAAATTAATTCTAACTTCCAATAATCTGCTTTACCAGATCACTTTCAATTGCAGGCACAGACATTTTTCCCTGTTCATTCTGCATTCCCAATGTTCTGCTATCAGACAATGAGGTTTCAATCCAGATATTGCCTGTACGGCGTGATACCTGCATGCCAATGCCCAGTTTTTTATAAACTGCAGCTTCCAGATCGGCAACAGTTCTCTCCTGATTAATGTCTATGGATTTCTTTCCCCTAAAATTACTTACCTCACTAATTATTTCATTGGGAGATATCCGGTCTTTTATACGCGATAGTTCTGTCTTACTATGCGGTTTTTTATAAAATTCAATTTTTAAATAGGGATATTCTTCTGCAAATTTTTTCTGTACGTCTTTCACTTTTGTGTCTTTGTCAATCTGAAGTTTCATGTCTTTAATTTTTTATGGTGTATCAATTTTTTTATTACTCTTTAATAGAAATTCTGACAACAAATTTAAACCCGCCTAAGCCGATCGGAAGTGATCTTGGTCATTGCAATAGATGAACTTGGTTGCCACAAATCTCCATCCTATCAAAAGGATTCATCTTCTCCATTTAAAGGATCTCATACCCTGATGTCAATCAGCGCTGCCAATGATAAGAGGCAATAAATGCTGTTAAATACCTGGGTATGTTTGCTGGTGTGGTGCAATGAAAACATATTCCAGGATTCCCAAAATGTTTTAGAAAGGAAATTTTAGTAGTGAAAGAATTAATAGTGATTTCTATTTATAACGAAAAATACAATCACAGATATCCCGCTAATTACTTACAACATTCATTCAGTCCGCAAGTTGGAAAAGATTAAGCACCGAGGTAATAATTTTGTTTCTGAATCATAAAAGAATTGTGGGAATACAAATAGTGAAACGTGCTTCGGAAATTATTTTCCTAAGACAATGGAATAAAATCTGAGTGATAGCCAGAGGTATATTAACAAAATATGATAGTAAATGAACTTTTTCATTCAAATTGTAAATTAATCCGGAAGCATGTAATGCTGCATAAAAGCATTTTATGTTTTCTTACTATTTCTCTGTTGGAAAATTCAGCAGCGCAAATTTCCACAGCACCAGAAAAGAAAACCACTCATTACACGATTTCCACCAGACCTACTGCGGGTTTCGTATTTGCTCATGATGAGCAGGTGAGCAATACAGCGGGAACGAATATCGCGGCTTTTGAAATCAAACTGAACAGGACACGAATTGATGAGGAAGCAAAGCGATATAATCCACGTTATTTTAATTCCGGGTTTTCGTTAGCGTATTTTCATTTTAATAAACCTTTTTTAGGAAATGGAATCTTCGGTTCTTTTTTTATTGAACCTTATTTTATCAATAATCATCATTTCACTTTTGGACCTGTTGCCAGGGTTGGATTGAGTTACAACACCAATCCATATCACGAACAACTAAACAACGAAAATTTTTCCTATAGTTCGCACATCAATCCCTACCTGAGTTTGGGATTGAATACGACAATCAAAATTTCAAAAACATTCGGTCTTGACGCAGGAATTAATTTTAATCATATTTCTAATGGTGGGATCAAGCATCCGAATTATGGGATGAATTTTCCGACCGCATCGCTTGGCCTGGAATATGATCTGAATATTTACAAAACAGAAAATATTATTCCATTACCCGAATTCAAATGGCGCTTTGATGTGATTCCGTTTACTTCCTATAAATCAATTGCCCATGATAAAAAACATTTCTATTGGGTTTACGGACTATCGTTGCAAGCCAGTCGCAAAACAGGATACTATCATGCCTTTAGTCTTGGGGCCGAATGGGTGGCTGATCTGGGCAAGAAAAAAGAATTTGAAGTCAGGGGACGGCCTAATACTGACTTCAACCGATTTGGCCTTTTGGCGGGACATGAATTTCTTTTTAAAAGATTTAATTTCAGTCAGCAGTTGGGTTTATTTATTTATAACAAAGATTCAAATCTGGGGTTAATGTACCATCGCTGGGGATTGAATTACAAAATGAATCCTCAATGGATGATTGGGTGCAACCTGTCCGCACACCGCCTAACGGCAGATTTTTTGGATATCAGGTTGGTTTATTCCCGGTATCATTAATAAGCTATTAAGAATCATCGTTTCTGATGACATCAGGCATTGAAACTATTGAACTGCAATGCTACTTTCGGCTAATAGATTTGAATGAGATGACAGCTTTAAACAATGACATTAGCCCGTTAAGAATTGAAAAGAGAATTATATGGTTAATAGCCGTTGCATTGATGATAGCCGGTTTACCTGCATTAAAAGCTGTCCTTGTTTTCATTCTTGAAAAATTATATGAATTGTTCCTTCAGCATGGAATAGGAAGATAAAATGCCCAATTAGCAAGGTTTAAAACTATTTTATGAAAAAAGGAGAAATTGAAGGATTTATAGAAGACGGGTTTAAACGAATCGTCAAACATTTCCACAAAGCCATTGTTGATTTTGGGGCCGAAGACATACGCCAGTTCAGAACTGAAATAAAGAAATTGAAAGTATTTCTTCATTTACTGTGCATGGAATCTGATGAGGGCTTTACTTACCGGATTACTAAACGGATGAAGACGATATATGGATATTTTGGCGTCATCCAAAACCTTCAGCAACAATTAAAAAAAACTAATGAATATCTGCAAAAATACCCCGGTAAAATTCCTGTTCATTATCTTACGATGTTAGAAAGAGAATTGCAGTTCCGGGAAAAAGTCAGCAGAGATTTCATAGATGAAGGCTATGATTTTCTCAATGATAAAAAGGAAATCCTTTCTGTAATTCCCGGGAAACTAACCCAGGAATCTATCCGGAAATTTATCCATTATACCCTTTTTGAATTGCAGTCTATATCCGGCAATTCAGACGATTATAGTTTGGATAGCGCCCGTAAGTTCATGGAAGATATTTATTACAATTACGCGTTTTTTAAGCCTTTCATTACTGAAAACCCACCGGGCCTGTTTAACGAAAAAGTAATAGGTGAATGCCTGGGAGTATTCTATGACTTCCGTGATAAGTGTAAGGAACTTGCACTTGTGCAAACCTTTAATGCAGAAGAATTGGACGGTCCCGAAAAACAATTATTAAAAGAAATGGAAAATGACTGGCTGTTTGAAAAGAATGAGTTGAAGAAGCAGTTAACGGCCAAACTTGATTCTATGGACATTAAAGTCAATCAGCTAAGAGAATACGCTTTTACAGATTCAATTGATGAATAATGCTTTCTTCTGAAAGATTTCATAAAAAGATCAGACCTATGACAGGCACCCTTACTATCACTTTTAATCCATGTATTGATAAAAGCACTTCAGAGGAAATACTTAAGTCTGAAAAAGAGATCAGGTGTGCTGCCCCGGTTTTTGAACCGGGCGGTGGTGGAATCATTGTCGCAATGGCCATCAAGAAATTAGGCGGCAATGCCATCGCTGTTTATCCATCCGGTGGCTATTCGGGAAAGTCTTTAAACGTTCTTTTAGAGCGTGAAAATATTCCTGGCAGAACAGTTATCAAAACCAGTTCATCTTTTAACTATATGAAGAATGCGTTTATCCGAAAATCTCAGTTTAAAATCTAAAATTGCTCACTTATGACAATGCTTCCCGGCATGAAATTATTCTTTGAAGAAGTGGGTGATGTGTCAAAATTCGCCGGGCGTTTTTTCAAACAAACTTTCAAAAAACGGCTGGAAGTAACAGAGTTTTTGCGGCAGTGCTTCATCATCGGTTACAAATCACTTCCGCTGGTGGGGCTTACTGCTTTCATAATGGGTTTGGTATTGACGATGCAACTTCGGCCATCTATGATAACTTATGGAGTGGAATCACAGTTGCCCGCAATTGTAGGTATCTCTATCATCAGAGAAATAGGGCCTGTAATAACCGCCTTAATTTTTGCCGGAAAAATCGGCAGCAGCATCGGAGCTGAATTAGGCTCTATGAAAGTAACCGAACAGATAGATGCCATGGAGGTAAGCGGAACCAATCCATTCAGATATCTCGTAGTTACCCGGGTATTGGCTGCCACATTGATGCTGCCGGTATTGGTTCTTCTTGGTGATGCTATTTCCTTATTTGGTTCATGGATTGGTGTAAACATTCAGGGGGTTACAAGTTTTAAACTATTCTGGACACAGGTTTTCAACATCCTTTTATTCAGCGATGTTTTACCGGCTTTTTTCAAATCTTTCTTTTTCGGTTTTGCGGTAGGCATTGTCGGATGTTACAAAGGATATAATAGTAAGAAAGGAACAGAAGGAGTGGGTAGATCAGCTAACTCGGCTGTGGTGATATCTTCAGTGCTGATTTTTATTGTTGACTTGCTGGCTGTGCAAATTACCACGGCGCTGGGTTTTAATTAAGTAAAATGATGAGGGAAGCAAATCATAAAATACAAGATGGAGATACCGGCGATAACAATATCCTCGTTGTCAAAAACCTGTATAAATCTTTTGGCAATCATCATGTATTGATGAATTTCAACCTTGAATTACAAAAAGGAGAAAGCGTGGTAGTATTAGGCAAATCTGGCTCGGGCAAATCTGTTTTGATAAAATGTATTATTGGTTTATTGAAACCAGACAAAGGAACAATTGAAATGTTTGGAGAAAATATACCTGATCTTGACGAAGAAAAACTGGATGCATTAAGGGCAAAAGTGGGGTTTCTGTTTCAAAGCAATGCCTTGTATGATTCTATGACAGTAAGAGGAAACCTGGAGTTTCCATTACGCCGCCATTGGATTCATTTCTCGCAGGAAGAAGTCAACAAAAGAGTAATCAATGCATTGAATGATGTGGGTCTTTCTCATACCATTGAAATGATGCCGGAAGAATTATCAGGAGGAATGAGAAAGAGGATTGCGCTGGCACGTACCTTAATTTTAAATCCTGAAATTATTTTGTATGATGAACCAACGACCGGGCTTGACCCGATAACATCCAATGAAATACTTGGCCTGATGAAAAATATTCAAAAGAAATACAATACCAGTTCGCTCATTATTTCGCACGACATGAAATGTGTTAGTACAGCCAGCGACAGGGTCATCATCCTCTTTGAAGGCAGGTGCTATGCAAGCGGGACGTATGAAGAATTGATACATAATACAGATCCTAAAATCAAACAATTTTTTCAATGAAATATTATGGCTACAAAACAAGCTATCAGTAATATAAAATTAGGGGCGTTTGTGCTCGCCGGCTTCGCCTTCCTGATTCTTTTACTTTTTATGCTGGGCAGAAACCAGAACCTTTTCGGGAATACATACATCCTGAAAGCCTCTTTTGACAATGTGCAGGGCCTTTTGGCAGGTAACAATGTAAGATATTCCGGCATACAGGTGGGTACTGTAAAAAAAATTAAAATTATCAATGATACCCTGATAGAAGTTACCATGAATATTGAAAACAGAATGTCTGCCGTCATTAAGAAAAATGCGATTGTTTCCATTGGCACAGAAGGTTTTGTTGGAAATAAAGTAGTCAATATTATTCCCTCAAGACAACCGGGAAATCTTGCTGTAGAGGGAGACATCCTACAATCCCGAAAGACTATTGACACAGACAAAATGCTTCAAACACTTTCAAAAACAAATGATGATGTTGCCGCCATAGCAGAAGGATTAATAGCTACAGTAGAGCGTATCAATAACAGTAGCGCCTTATGGGCCTTGCTTGATGACTCATCATTACCCAGGAATGTCAGATTGTCTATTGAAAACATAAAACTGGCCACGGTCAAAGCAAGGCATACCGTAGAAGATTTGGCCACAATTGTTGAGGGTATAAAAGAAGGTAAAGGTTCGGTGGGCGCTGTCTTGAAAGATACCTTATATGCGCAAAATCTGGGTGATGCTATTTTGAAAATTAAATCGGCCGGCAACAAAATAGATTCCATCGCCGCAGATATAAACGAAGTAGTATTAGAAATAAAGCAAGAAGTAAAAAGTGGAAAAGGACCGGTCAACGCCTTGCTGAAAGATTCTGCAATAATGATAAAACTGAATACCAGCCTTGATAATATTCAAAAGGGTACTGATGGATTCAATCAAAGTATGGAAGCGCTAAAGCATAATTTTCTATTGCGTGGATATTTTAGAAAGTTAGAAAGAAAAAGGGCAAAAGAACAGTATTGAAGTTTGGAGTAATTCATTAAGTCATAAAATCAAAAAAAAAGGCCCGGATAGAAATCCAGCCCTTGTTTTAATCCAATATCCTATGAAAAACCGCTGTAAAAATAGCTGGATGAAATATAACAAAGGCTGTTACTCATTACCGGTATTACTGATTGTTGTTAGTTTTCCGGGATTCACCACTCTCTGAGTATTCACCAAAGAAGAATCTGGCAGGTTACAAGATCACTGATGTAAATAAGCAGTAATTATGATATAAATCATAAGAATGCTTCTGGCTCCGGTTTAACTTACAATTTTTATTACAGCCTCTGGATTAGAAGAGTGAAATCATGATTTTGTCAAAGATTTCCGGTACTATTCCGTCGCCCAATTTTATCAATTAATAATAGAACTGAAATGCTGAACAAGAATGCCAGGCCATCAGTTGTCAGAATAAAAGTTTCAGAAGCTGAAAATACCAGTGACCGGAGCAAAGTGGAATTTGAGGATGCATTGCAGCAGTTGAAAAACTCAAAAGAGCATCTGAAAGAAGCTTTGGCTTTTCAGAAAACGCTTCTCGACACTACAGGCGCCATGATTATTGCAACGAATGAAAATGGGGTTATCACACTCTTTAATCATGAAGCTTCTCAAAAATTGGGATATGCCCCTTCGGAAGTTCTCAATAAAAAAACACCATTAATCTTTCATAGTAAATCTGATCTTCAACGAAAACGAAAGGAAGTATCTGATTTATTTGGGGTTAATACAAAAGATGGATTTCAGGCATTGGTGGAAAAAGCGAGACGGAATATTCATGAAGAAGAACAATACAATTTTGTAACAAAAGGAGGTGTGTTATTTCCCGTTTCACTTACTGTAACCGCATTGCGCGATACAGAAGGTAATATTACAGGATTTGTTGGTGTAGCGATTGATATTTCAGAAAGGATCAAAGCAGAGAGAGATATATTATACACTCGTCGGTTGTTTCTTCAATTGCTCAATAACTATCCTGATGGAAGTATTAGCATTATCGACAGAGACTTTCGGTTCGTTTATACGGGGGGTGAATTGCACAGAAGGCTTCATGCCGAAATCCCCAAACTGATCGGACGGGATATTTATCCTGGATTTCCCGAACCATTGCGAAAAATTGTTTATATCATACTGGGCGAAGTATTCCATGAAAAAAAGTATATCACGGATTTCGAGTTACCTTTTCCTATCAAAGGACATCCTTATATTATGGATGCATTCCCGTTAATAGAAGAGGATGGTTCCGTCAATAATATTGGTGTCATTATTAAGAATATTTCAAAACTGAAAAATGCAGAGGAGAGCCTGCGTGAAGCCCTTGAAAAGGAACGCAACCTGGGCGAATTAAAATCGCGATTCGTTTCTATGGCTTCTCATGAATTTCGTACACCCCTCAGTACCGTCCTCTCTTCTGCCTATCTGATTGAGAAGTATAATACTACGGAAGACCAGCACAAAAGAGAAATGCATCTGCAACGAATCACTTCCTCTGTAAATATGCTTACTGATATTTTAAATGAATTTTTGAATATAGGCAAAATTGAAGAGGGTAAAATTCAGGCCAGGATGTCTGAATTCAATATTCAGGAAATGATCCGGGCTACCCTTGAAGAGTTGAAAATGAACCTGAAGAAAGAACAGGAAATAAATTATCAGCACCTGGGAAATCCAAAAGTAATACTTGACAAATCACTTCTCAAACACATTGTAATCAATCTTGTTTCAAATGCAAGTAAGTTTTCACCCAATAACTCCATGATCAGGGTGAAAACTTCAAATCATGGCGGGAAGATTGTTTTATCAATAAAAGATGAAGGCATAGGTATTTCAAACGAAGATCAGAAGCATCTTACTGAGCGGTTTTACCGCGGAGCCAACGCGGCAAATATCCAGGGAACAGGGCTGGGACTGCATATTGTATCTAAATATGCAGAGATGATGAATGGGCACATTAAGTGTAAGAGCAAGCTTGATAAGGGAACCGAATTTATTATTTCATTCAATCAATAAAGATATCAACATGAAGAAAATACTTTTAATTGAGGATAATGATGAAGTGCGTGAGAATACGGCTGAGATTCTTGAATTGTCCAATTACGAAGTGATCGTTGCCGCGAATGGTAAAATTGGCGTTGAAAAGGCGCTGGAGTATTTGCCCGATTTAATTATCTGCGATATTATGATGCCGGTATTAGATGGATACGGTGTCCTGCATGCGGTTCACAAGAATGATTCCTTAAAGAATATCCCATTTATTTTTCTTACAGCAAAGACTGAACGTAGCGATTTTCGAAAGGGGATGGAACTAGGAGCTGATGATTATATCACAAAGCCATTTACCGGAACTGAATTATTAAATGCTGTTGATGGAAGGATCAGGAAAATAGACTTGCTGAAACAGGAGTTATTACCGGGAATGGAAGGCCTGGGGTCTCTCATGCAAACATCCCTCGGAAAAGATCAATTGAAAAGATTAGCAGAGAATAGAAGTACCAATAAGTATAAGAAGAACCAGGTGATTTATACCGAAGGAAATCATCCCAACCGGCTTTATTTTGTACAAAAGGGAAAAGTGAAAACATATAAGACAAACGACAATGGAAAGGAGTTTGTCACAGAGTTATACACAACAGGTGATTTCTTCGGGTTTGTTGCAATGCTGGAAGGAACGGTATATAAAGATTCTGCAGTTGCAATAGAAGATAGTGAATTGGCAATCATTCCAAGAGAAGAATTTGATCTGCTGATTAATAGTAACAAAGAAGTGGCCCAAAAGTTTATAATGCTTCTCGCAAAGAACATCTCTGAGAAAGAAAACCAGTTAGTCAGCCTGGCATACAATTCTTTGCGGAAGAAGGTTGCTGATGCACTTATGATACTTTATCGAAAATTTAATCAAGCCTCGCCAAATACAGACGCAATCAACATTAGCCGCGGTAGCCTTGCTACCATAGCCGGCACAGCTAAAGAATCCCTCATAAGAACCCTAAGCGATTTCAGGAATGAAAAACTGATTGAGATAAAAGACGATGGGGCGATTCTCGTCATTAACTCTAAAAAATTGGAATCTTTAATTAATTAGAATTTACTTACTCATTTAGTCAATATCTAATTCTTCTTTTTGAATACATTGTGGCAGAAGTCATTGAATGCTGCTTTTAAACTCCGAAATCTGGTTGTGGATTTGGAAATATCGCTGTCTAATCTCTTACATGTAGTAATGATTGCACTTTTTGTTTCCTGATCCGCTTCCCCCATCATGGCCAATAAGCTCTCTAATACATTCACATCCTTTCTAAGGGAATCAATCACCACATCTTCTCCGATAAATTCAGACTGGAACTCCTCCAATGAAACCAATAGGGTCTGATCGTATTTGTCTTTAAGAATACCTGACAGCCTGTTTTTTAGTAAAACATTTTGTTGCTTTCTGGAATCCAGCAACTGCCTCCATTGGTTTATTTTAATTTGATTTTTATCCGGGTAATCTTCACCAAATCCTTTCCTGATTTCTTGTATATTTTTCAAAGTACCCATTTTTGTTTTTTATAAAGTTCGCAAGAAGAAAAAAATAAGAAATTGCCATTGTCAGTTAAATTGCTGATTGTAATCAGCCTGTTTTGGCAATAGGCTATAATTAGTAGATTAATTGGAAGTCTTTGAGTTATTTTTTTAAAATGCCCCGCCTCCTTAAAGGCAGGGCATGCTAAGCATCACACTTACTATTGCTCAATGGACTATTTGACCGTAATCTGCTTGCTGATAGCCATTCTTTTTGCTTCTTCTTTTTTAGGAAGTGTCAGGTTCAAAACGCCGTCTTTGTATTGCGCCTCGATAGCATTTTGATTCACTTCCTCCGGAAGCGTAAAACTGCGTTCAAAAGACGAATAACTATACTCCTTTCGTGTGAATTTTTCATCTTCTTCTTTACTTTCTTCTTCCTTTTCGCTGCTGATAGTAAGAATGCTGCCTTCAAGATGAATCTTAAAATCTTCTTTCTTTAATCCGGGGGCAGCCATTGTAACCAGGAAATCATCTTTCCTCTCCGAAATATTTACTGCGGGCACATTCATCACCCTTGAAGTAAGGCCGCTATTGAACAAGTCGTTCCAGGGTTTGGAAAAGAAATCATCAAAGAGAAAAGGCATTCTGTCCATTCGTGTAGATAAGGCTTTTGTGTTCATAGTACTATGTTTTTAATGATTAATAAATATTTGTTTTCGAAACAAAAATATGCCGGCCTTCCTGGTGATTTGGTAACGTCGATCAATCTGATCAATGAGATTAGTCAACAATTCCCTCCATAAAAATTCAACGCAAGTTGATTTTCGGAAAAGATTGCCAAACCATTACTCCAATCATTAATGCCAGTGATTCTCGTCAATATCCGGTTTCTTCTTCAGAGATATTTTTGATTCATCTTTTTATAAATTATTTCCTTAATCAAGAAAACAAATGCATGAAAAAAATCTTAGCAGTATTTGACGGATATAAGATGTCCGGCAGTACCCTGGAGTATGCGGTCCAGATTACAAAATCGGCTAATGCGCACCTCGTTGGCATCTTTCTCGATGAATTCTTCTACTTTAGTTTCAGTACCCTCGATGTGATGGATACATACAGGGACTATGAAAGAGTGCTCAATAAATTGAAGAAAAAGGATGAGGAAAAAAGAAGTAAAGCAGCACTGGAGTTTCAGAAGGTATGCGAGCGGGAAGGTGTTGAATTCTCAATTCATAAAGATAAAAACGTAGCCATACAGGAACTGAAGGGAGAAAGTATGTTTGCAGATCTCATTATTATCAACGAATACGAAACGTTTACGAAATATCCTGAAGTTTCACCAACACGGTTCCTGAAAGATTTACTTGGCAGCACGCAATGCCCGGTGCTGGTAGTGCCGAATATCTTTAAGCCCATAGATAAAATCATTTTGCTGTATGATGGAGGGCCTGCATCGCTGTATGCCATAAAAATGTTCAGCTACATTTTAGGAAATCCCTACGACCTGCCTGTTGAGGTTCTTACCGTTAAGGAGAAAAAGAAATCCGGACTTCATTTGCCGGGTAATAAATTAATGAGAGAGTTTATCAAGAGGCATTTTCCTAAAGCGAAATATACCATAACTAAAGGCGACCCTGAACTGACAATCACTAATTACCTGAAAAATCATAGGGAAAATGAATTGGTTGTTTTGGGCGCTTATCAGCGAAGCGAATTATCCCGGTGGTTTAAGGTGAGCATGGCAGACGTACTGATGAAAGAATTGAACGTGCCTTTGTTTATTGCTCATAACAAATAAGCCTGAAGAAATAATAAAAAATTGTAGAAGGAAAGAAAGAAGCATTGCAGGATTACCGGAAAAAAGAATGGTTCAATATTTTATTTGTCAGCCTGAAAAGCACAAGAGGGTTAGAAAATATGAATCTGTACCGGGGAATTATTTAAGGATATTTTCAGCATTCTGAATAGAGCCTTTCATAGTATTCCCTGGCCATCCGGTTACTATCAAAATGCGGTACAATATCGCGCATGCCCTTCTTCATAATACCCATCCATTCCTCAGGATTCTCATAATACATTGGAATCACTTCTTTTTCAAGTAGATCATAGAGGCTATTGGCATCGGCTTCGTCCTGCTGATGATCAGGTAGCCCAGGATTCTCAACAGGAATAACAAAACTGTTGATTTTGTCTTTTGCAAATTCGGGAAACCAGCCATCGGGAATGGAGACATTCACTGCACCATTCATAGCAGCGGTCATACCACTGGTGCCGCAAGCCTCATGAGTAATTCTTGGCACATTTAACCAAACATCAGCGCCCTGTTTCAACAACCTGGATAACCCCATTTCATATCCTGTCATAATAGAACAGTTGTGATGTGTTTTGCAGATATGCACAATCCGATCAAACAATGCAATCGCAGAATAATCCATAGGGTAGGGTTTTCCTGCCCAAATTATTTGAACAGGCATTTTTATATTATTTACCAACTGCTGAAAGCGATTCATGTCGTGCAACAACAACTCAGGCCTTTTGTAACCACCAAATCTCTTGGCAAAAACAATGGTCAGGATTTGCTCATCAAAGATTTCTCCATTCTGATTTGCCACTTCCTCAAACAGCAGCCGCTTACATTCAATTTTTCTTTTCAAAAGCATTTCGTCATTGTTCTCATTGAGTGCCTGATACATTGCCGTATCAGCCCAGTAAGCAAAATTCTGGGCGTTTGTAATAGAGATTAACTTGTTCCCTTCTTTTAGTTCACTCCACATTGAGCGGAGTGTATTGCAATGGATCCCGGATACACCATTTACTCTGCCTGCCAGTCGAATTGCCGTCCCGGTATGATCCAGCATATTATTTTTTATGACTGAAATTTTTCTTACCTCTTCATAAGAAAGGTCATCAAAGTATCCGAACCTTTCCAATAGTGAATAGTTTGTTTTCTCATTCCCTCCGGGTTCGGGCGTATGATTCGTAAAGCGAAGCCGCTTTTCAACTTCATTCGTATTCTGAAATGTTTTGTAGAGATGATATGCCAATGGCAGGCCATGTGATTCGTTCAGATGATAAATGGCCGGCAGCCAATTTATTTTTTCTAATAATCTTGCACCCCCTTCGCCGAGCAGAATAGATGCAGCAATTTTTGTCTCAGGGTTAAAGTCATAAAGCCTGTGGGAAATGGTTCGTGATAAATAATCGTTCTCTGGCAGATCTGTGCTTAGGAAAAAGACAGGAGCTGTTCGGAAAATTTCCGGAGGCAAATAATAAGCTGTTACGAATACATCATGCCCTGATACCTTGATGGTAAATCTTAAATCAGTTCTTTTGAGAAATCCATAAACTTTTTCCTGGAATAAAACTTCCATTGACTGATCTTGTTTTCTTACCTGGTCGTAATAGCCGTATTTCCACAAAATACCTATGCCAATTACATTTTGACGCAATTCAAACGCGCTCCTCATGTGAGAACCTGCCAGGAACCCCAATCCGCCTGCATAAGTTTTCAGAGGTTGATGGATGCCAAATTCCATACAGAAATAGGCAACTCTTTTTTGGTACTCCGGGTTGATATCATAAGGAAATGAAAACGGGAAAACCATTGTTTTGTTTATTTAGTAAACCGCGATTTTTGTTTTCATTCTTCTTAATGGATGCTTTGATTTAGGAATAAATATTTCAAGTGTGCCTGCATGGTATTCCGCACTTACAAACAGAGGGTCTGCGTCCATAGGAAGAAGAACCTCTTTTATGAAATACTCGCCAAAGTCAAATTTCGGTTGTGAAAATTTTCCTGGTATGTTCTTCCCGGCGTTTGATGGGATTACGACAACGGATAAAATATTTCCACAGGTCTCCACCACAAATTCTTCTTTTGTAATTCCCGGAAGTGACATTTCTATAAAATAGCATTTCCCTAAATCTTCAATCTTTTCAAAAGTGCCGGTGGCTAATTTTTCAAATGGTTTCCGGCGAGTTTTTTTAAAATGAACACCTTCAAACGGATGGGTGTATTCTCCGGGATAAATTGAGGAATGAGTTTTATGGAAATTTTGTTGCTGCATTTTTTTCTTGCAAGTTATCTGTGAAAATATTGGTACAACACTGCGCTTGTCAGCCGAAGTGATGATTGTAATCATCGATGGCACTCTGTGAAATTTTAGAAACATGATAATCGTAAACGGAAGGGCTTTGCCGGGAGCCTCCTGCTGATTTCTATCACGACCACTCAGAACTATGGTCACGATTCTGATCATTTTTGCATTTTACTTTTATACACAAAAGTTTCGAAACCCTTTCTTCCGATAGGAATTTGAGTGTCACATTTTTAATCTTAGAATGCACAAGAATGAATAAGGCAGTATATAAGTTTGGCTTCCTTTCCGCTCTCATTGCTTTCCTGGCAACAGTGGCATTTGTCATTATCCAGTTGCTGCAGGTAATGGGTTTTCTTTCTTTTCCCTCGGATGAAATTCTAATCTACGGGACATCGCTTTGCATTGTTATTCCATTTGTTCTGGCAATGCTTGCACTTCATTATGCAGCGCCAGATGACAAAAAGTTCTGGAGCCATAGTGCAGTTCTTTTTACGATTCTCTATGCTGTATTTGTTACGGCAAATTACGTTGTTCAATTAGCAACTGTAATTCCAATGAAATTGAAAGGTGCAGGAAGTGAAATTGGAATTCTCGAACAAACACCACATTCTATGTTTTGGGATTTTGATGCACTGGGGTACATCTTCATGGGACTGGCAATGTTGATGGCCCTTCCTGTATTTAAAAAAAAGAAATTTCAAAGATGGGTCAGGTATTCATTCATGGCCAATGCGGCAGTTACCCCCTTGATTACATTTGTTTATTTCTACCCGAATTTTTCAGATAAGTTACTATTCCTGGGGTTTCCATGGGCAATTACAGCACCATTGGCGATGTTGATGCTGGCGATTATGTTTAGGAAAAATGGTGAAGTAAAAGAATCGGAGAAGTTTCCGACTCTGAGAAAGGCGATTCTTGAATTTAAAGTCCAAAAGATAGATACCACCTGAAGAAAGCAATTCGGCTTGTAATTATTTCCTGTTAAAAATCGGAATGTGCTTTTTAGGAGAAAGTGGTTTTAAGCAATAATAAATAGCGTGGCTTGTGTAAAAAGTAGAATTAATAATTACAGTTAAATGTTCCTGGCCATTTTCATATCAGTCTTTGTTTTTTTGATAGCATGGCTCCTATTCGCTCCTTTCATTTTAGACATTGATACAAGAACGCCTTATGCAACATTTGAATGGAAAGGGTTGGGAAGTGCAAATATTATTTATCAGGAAGAACAATGGTTGATCAGGTACAGAGTATTATTCTTTAGAAATGAATTAAACCTGTCCACTATGAAACGGAAACCCAAGAAGAAAAAAACAAAAAAAGATAAGCATAAAAGAAAGGAAATGAATTCGCGAAAAATGATGATGAAGGCACTTCGTGTCTTGCGGTCATTCAAGGTAAAAAAATGGCGAATCAGTTTAGACACGGGAAACAATGTATTTAATGCCTGGTTGTATCCTTTAAATTTTGTTATTGGCCTGGAACATTGCAACATAAATTTTTATGGAGAAAATTACCTGGTGTTGCGTCTCAAAAATAATATGGTACGAATAATTCATGCATGGTTTCACTAAAAATATTTTCTAACAATAAATTTTAAATTATGGCTATCAATTTAGAAGAAGCGGTGCAAAAGCTTACTGACTTCTTAAAATCAGAATCAAAAACAGAGACTGTTGTGGGGCAATCTTTTCAGTTGGGAGAATTCACCTGTGTACCTGTAATAAAATTCGGACTGGGGCTGGGCTATGGAGGTGGCGAAGGCCAGGGCGGGCCGGATGGAAAAAAATTTGGTGAAGGTACAGGTGGCGGCGCCGGCGGAGGTTTGGGCGTGGAACCAATGGGATTTCTTGCAACTCATGGCGACCAAATTTCCTTTATCCCCACTCGTGCCAATCGCGGCCTCAGTGCAATTTTTGAGAAAGTACCTGACATGATTGAGAAGATGATGACGAAGAAGAAAGAGAAGGAAGCAACTGCCTGACTTACTAAAGGCTGTCATCGAAATGGGCAGCCTTTTTATTTTGAATCCTGGCCGATTTCATAAGCAATTTATTCCAGTCAGCTCTCCATAATAACAAGCTCCCTGCAATGATGATTGCACTCATTTGCCATATCTGGATTTTGACATCCAGACCAAGGAAATTTTGCAAAGTATCACGTACCTCATCAAAGGCAGCATGGTAAACCATAACAACTGCAAGGCTCTTTGTCTTTACCCATATAAATGCAAAAATGATAGCATGAAACATTGAAGGCAGAATGGAAATTGTCATCATTTGAATTACCCTGTAAAGTGGACTTCCATCAAAATCAGTTGATTGAAATCCCATGCTGATTATCACCGGCAAATGCCAGAACCACCAGATGAATGCATGAAGCAATAATGCTTTTCGGGCGGACATATTTCTTGCGAGGTGTGGCAATAAATATCCGCGCCATCCAAACTCTTCGCCAAAAGCAGGGATAAGGGTACGGACAAAATTGAACAGAAATAGTGTCAGAAAATTCCCCACAAGAAGTGCTTGCAAAGGTTTTTGAGTACCCAATTCCAGTTCAATAAGTGAAGGAACTAACCAGAGAAAAAGTGCAAACAAATTCACCAAAACATAATGTATCGGCTTGCCCCAACGCCAGCCAGCCGAAGCAAAACCGTCACGGAGAATGTATTTACCATAAATATAAGTGGCGAATGCTACCATCACCATTGAGATGGAACTTGACAAAAACAAATCGAAGGAATCGGTGGCACTGAAGGCAAACCAAAACTGAAAGGGCCAGGATAAGAGCAGTACTATTCCAAGGTATGTCCTCAGAGAGAATTGCCTCGGTTTGATGGCTGCGTGGAATTCTGTTTCATGATTATTTTCATTGTATTTCAATACTGGTAATTTTTTCTGTAAAAAGATGCATTCCATCATACCATAACTTCCCTTGGCGGTCTTCTCAGAGATTTTGGTAATGGCTGCGAGTATCCGAGCCTTATCAGCAGCATTGGTTCTTCGTTTATCAAACCAAATTTTTCTTTTAGCTTTTTTCTTACAGATAATTCCTCGCATGGCATATTGACGTGAGCATGCTTGATACCTAAAGTTGTTGCCTCAAGCGCCATTCTCTGGTAGCTTCTACCGATATTTATCCAGTTTTCTTTATTGTTTTTCAATGCAACAAACATCAACAACAACGAAGAACTCCTGACCAAATCAATAGTGTTTTTCGCTTCCTTTTTGGGTGTGTCAAACAAATTAAAGAATAGCCTACCGAGCCAGGCAGGAGCAGAAGGATAACCCATTGAAGCGCCTTTCAAGCCATCGTTGGTTTTCTTTGCCTGTTTATCGTTATACCTTATCCACTTCATCAATTCATTTTTAAATTGTTTGTTGTTGAACTGAAGCAAATTGGCTTCTTCAATAAACGGAATAATTTCATCAAATCCGTTCTTGTGAAAGACCTTCACTTGAACTCCTTCCTGTTTTGAAATATCAATTAACCTTTGTACATCCGATTCGGGTATTTGACTTTCTGTGTACTTGTTTCGCGTTACCTGCCGTTTTTCAATCGAATGATAGAGTCTTGAGTCGTGCGGAATATGATGATGAGTTGTGAATCTTACTTTAATGTGCTCTTTGCTTTCAGTAGCCTGGAATTCAATGTTTGCATTATATCCTTTATGATCTGCGGTAATTACCAGATTTTCTAATGCACATCCTAAACTGATGAAGAGAGCATGATTATCGGAATCCACTACAGGTAACCTTCTGGAATAATCGGGATAAATAGAAATGGAATCATCTTCAATCTCAAATTTCCACGGTTGCGTATTATGACCTGAAGGTGCGAGTGAGGCATAATAGACGAAACTTTCAAGATCGTTTTTAATAACATATCTCTTTGGTATTTTTTCGATTTCTTCTTTCACCTTCATTATTTTTCAAAGCCAATTGCTTAATAGCTCATAGTATCATAATGCATGAAGAAAACTGTGGTATTCATCTGCACCAGAAAATGCAGTTTAAAAAGACCAGGACACTCCAACTCCAAAAGAAACATAATTTAAATCAGCATTGGTGCTACCATCTCCAATTGTGAAATCTCTCGTTAAAGACTGATACCTGATAGCAGGTATTAAATGAAGTCGGTTGGCAATTGGCACATCAAGCCCTGCTTCTCCACGCCATCCCCATCCATGTCCTGAATCCGCAATAAGGTCTCCATTGCTGTTCTCGATTTCTATATGATTATAAATTGCTCCTGCACCAATCATATAACTCAGTTTAGAATTTTCGATCGGATGAATGAAATGGAGCCCGAGGCTGTAGCCGGTTTCTTCATAATCCATATCAGGCCCGGCAAAGGATTCATCAGCCTTAAAATGATTCCATCCCCAACCCACATAGGCATTTAGGTGAGGCAAAACCTTATATCCGACTGTTCCTTCAAAGCCAAAACCTGTCTTAAGATTCGCATTACCCAAATCCTTTATAGGAAAATTTAACCCCGGCCTGAAAGTGATACTGAATTTGTTTTGAGCTATGGCAAAATTTGTTGCGAACAGAAGGGCTACAAAAAATATAAAAACAGGGAAAGGTTTGTTCCCGTTTTTTTGAATTGCATTTTGAATTGACTTTTTCATGGTAAATATTTTTTGTTATTCTTTAATAACCTTTAAATAGTTGCTTTTGGAACGCAGTTCCAAGTGTAATTTTGAATACGAATTTAGAGTTGGCCTGACATTTCGGAGATGACGATGATATTCACAGGCAGTGATTTTAATCAGGCAATTTCAAATGATAGAACCCATGGAAAAATTGAATTGTTAATCGGGGAAGACCAACATTTAAGAATTCCAAAATTAAATATGGAGTTCATGAAAAATCAAATTTTTCTTCCTCTTTTTACCATCTTGTACCCCTCAAACCAAATCACCGAAACAAAAGCGGTAACGATTGTCCATCCAATTTGCATTCCATTCAAAGAAGCGACTTTAAAGAAAGATGAGAAAGAAGGGATGTATAAAATCATCGCAAGTAATGCGAGTGTTGTAATGATCACAATCCTCAAAAGAATATTCTTATTTCTCAATGTAGCAAATACAGAAAGTGAAAAGGAGCGGTTTACCAATGTCAGAAAGATGTTTGCGAAAATTAATGTAGTGAATACAAGTGAGCGTGTCATATCCTCGCTATATCCCTTGTGAACGGCTACCTGGTAAATGAACAATGTACCTGCTGTGATGGCCAAACCCTGGAAAATGCTGATGGTTAGTTCCTTCAGATTGAAAAACGTTTTTGTAATCGGGCGCGGCTTTTGAATCATGCTGTTCTTTTCCAGAGGCTCATTTTCATAAACGATAGAACAGGTAGGGCCCATGATTAATTCCAGAAAAATAACATGCACTGGTGTGAAAATCATCGGGTACATCCATCCTAAGAATAACGGCAGTGCTACGGTCAGGATAATTGGAATATGAATGGAAATGATGTATTGAATGGCTTTCTTCAGGTTGGCATAAATCTTTCTTCCCATTGCCACGCCATCCACCATTTTACCAAAGTCATCATCTGTCAGAATTAAAGATGAAGCGTCTTTAGCAATCTCTGAACCGCGCTTTCCCATTGCGATTCCGATGTCCGCCGCTTTCAACGCCGGCCCGTCATTGACGCCATCTCCGGTCATGCCCACAATTTGATTTTGGTGTTTTAGACTTTCAACAATTCTCAGTTTCACCTGCGGAAACATACGGGTGAAGAGGCTGTTTTCCCTCACAGCCTTATCAAACTCTTCCTGATTCAATTCCTGCAATTCCGCTCCGGTTATCATGTTTCCATAGCCTCTAAAATTTGCCTGTTGCGCAATGGCTTTGGATGTAACAGGATTATCGCCCGTAACGATTTTCAGTTGTATGCCGGCGTCATACAATCTTTTGAAAGTTTCTGAGATGTTCTTCTTGGGCGGGTCATAGAATCCAACCAAACCTAAAAAATTAATTTGAAATTCCTGCTGTGTTTTCGGGAAATCATTCCCTTTAAAATCAATCACTCCCACACCCAATATGCGCAAACCGCTGTTGGCCATAGATTCCAGGCGATCATTTACTTTTTTCTTTTCCTCGCCATCCAGTAATGATCCTCGCAGAATGGCTTCCGGTGCACCTTTCACAGCAATGATTCTTTCCCCATTCTTATTTTCAAAGATATGCGTCATCATCGGCGGCCTTCCATCCAGCGGATATTCATGAATCATGTGGAATTCGCGACGCAAATCTTTCGGTATATTTTCCGAATAGGCATTGTGAATTGCCTTTTCCATCGCGTCAAACGGTACACTCTCGCTGGCCCACATGGCAGCACTGATGAGGTTTTGCGCTGAGGCTGTATTCCAGTTTTCTTTGCTTAGAATCTTCCCTGATGTGTAATCATACAACCGGAATAGTTCCATCCTGTTTTCTGTGATGGTCCCCGTTTTGTCTGTGCACAATACGGTTGCTGAACCCAGGGCTTCCACTGTTGAAGTCTCTTTTACGATGATTCCCATCTTCATCAGCCGCCAGGCACCCAGGGCCATAAAGGTGGCCAGGGCTACCGGAATCTCTTCAGGCAAAACAGACATAGCTATCGTCAGGCCTTTGAGCAAACTATCTAAGATATCTCCCGACTGAAAGAAATTAATTCCCCAGATAATTAAGAAAATAACAGCACCTGCCAGTGCCATCCATTTTACAAACGTGCTGATTTGCTTTTGTAATGGTGTTTTCTCTTTCTGAATTTCTTTTACTGATCTTCCCAGTTCTCCCAATTGTGTTTGGCCACCGACGGCAGCAACCTCAAAAACACACTGCCCTGATTCAGCCAGCGTGCCACTAAATACTTTATTGTTTTCTTTTGAAGTAACATCTTTGGTTACACTAAAAGATTCGCCGGTAAGAATGGATTCATTTACTGAAAAATCATTGAGTTGTTTTACTTCTCCATCTGCAGGAATCAACTCTCCTTCAGAAACCACCACGTAATCTCCGATAACAATTTCCTCAGCCAATAGATGAACCGGTACATTATCCCTGATAACAGTAGCATGCGATTGTGTAAATTCTTTCAGGGCGTTCAAAGCATTTCGGCTCCTGTTGTCCTGGTAAATGGAAATTGCAGAGACAAGGATAATAGCGCCGGACATAAACCATCCATCAGAATATTCGCCGAGGATGAAATAGATAATCGCAGCGGCCACCAGCAAAATAAACATCGGCTCTGTTACCGCACCTTTGAACGCATGCCAGAAAGAGCTTTCACTTTTTGATTCAATCTTATTGATACCAAATTTCTTTCGGGAAGCGATGACCTGCTCCTGTGTGAGTCCGGTGAATGGAAAAGGATTGGTGGTTTTCATATTGATAAAGCAGGTTCTGTGGTGAGGGAATTTTGATTTGAAATATTGATTGTAAGTTTTATTTTTTTCTATTTCATTCTTTCCAAGAAGAAAACCGGGATGTCAATTTCGTTCTTTCTGCATAAAAATAGTGCAGATAGTATTACCTTATGCACAGATTTTGTGCAAATAGTATAGAATACCTAGAGGGTTCTTACATATAAATCACTTTTACACGAATCTTCCAATCGCTTTTTAATTCAAATGCTGCCCTACTGAATTTAGGTTTGTTCCCAAGTCCTATTGATTGATAATTTGAAAAGCCTATTCCCTCTTTGGGAAGGATAAAACCCTTTTTGATTTTGCCGTTATTGTCTTCATCATGCAGAATATTTACGGCGTACTTTCCTTCCGGTAAGTCTTTAAAAGTTATTGAAGATTTGCCATTGTGGATTTGCCCAACTGCTTTCTTATAATACTTCTTATAATGTTCATCAGGAAAAGCATCCTCCCGGTTATACAATGCGAAGATGACTGAACCTTCATTGTTTCTTAAATCATTCACGTCTACCGTTAAAGAAAATAGTTTTTGATGTGCCGGGCGAAATGACGTGAAAGCGGTAAAAATGAAGAAGCTTGCAGTGGGAAACGCAGTCGCGAATAGGAATGATTTCATTTAATAATTTGAATTATGATTGTATTCTTTATTGATGATGTTCTTTATAATTTCAGTCCAAGAGAAATGTTCCCTACTTCTAAAGCATTCCCATTCTTAATCGGTGCAGTCCGCATCTTTTGCATGAACATGATTTTTATTTTTGGATGTTCATACACAAGACCTGCCTCGGCAAATACATTCATCCTTTCAATCTGATCTTTGCTGAGAATATAGCCTTTGTGCGAATCGCTTATATTGGTGATTATACCTCCCTGCAATAAAGCATTGTAATAAATGACTCTTAAAGTTGGCTTGAGCATCACATAAAAACGGGAATTTTTTCTTTCGGATGAAAACTCATTTTGAGGGCTAAAGAAGTTTCTGATTTTTCCCGCTCTTAGTATAAAGCCTGCTCCCATTGCATTGTAAAGTGTACCATTAAATGTTTCTATCGTTCCGGTTACAAATAATTTATCGGGCACATAAATCATTTCCTTTTCCAGACGAAGATTGTAATTGATGACAATATCATTAGGCACCTGGTTCTTCCATCCTTCAGGTTTGGTATAATTAAATAAGCCATGTACCCATACCTGGGTTTCTTCTGCAAGGCTCAAGGGCCCCATCACACCCAGGTATAACTCAGATGTAACTTTTAATCTTTTGGAATAATCGTAAGAACTCAATGAATGAATTCCAAACAAAGTACCTGCATAAGGGCGGTCATTATATTGAATATCCGGAATGTCTATTCGTGAAGGCGTGAACATATATTGAGCGATTCCCCAACCATAGATATTTTTATCTTCTGAAATTTTAAGTAATAGTGATGATGGAAACTTTCTTTTCTTACTTTCATAAAAATAATCCAGCCTAACTCCATTCGTATAATATCTGTCCGTTGCGTCTCCCTTGAAAATAAAGAGGTCATTTTCTACTGATAAATTGATAAAGGAAGTTTCGTCGTTTTGAGCCAAAACTGAATTGGCGAGAATCAAAAATAAAACTCCTATCGTAACCCACTTTTTCATACTTGTATTTTAGAAATATTTTCGGCCTCAGCAGCCTTCATTTTTAATTCTTTCCTGCGTAATTCGTAATTCTTAATTCGTAATTTCAATGAGTCCACCACATAATACACCACCGGTACTAAATACACTGTCAATATCAATGAAGATAAAAGCCCGCCAATGATAACCCATGCCAATCCGTTTTTCCATTCGCTGGCGCTTCCTTTTGCGAGTGCAATCGGCAACATACCTATCACCATTGCAAACGTAGTCATCAGTATCGGGCGCATTCTTGTCTTACCTGCTTCAATCAATGCATCCTTGAAATGCATCCCTCTCTCTTTTAACTGATTGGCAAAGTCCACAATCAGAATTGCATTTTTTGTTACCAGGCCCATCAGCATTATCAAGCCTAATAGAGAAAACAGACTCAGTTGATTCATGGATAGATTCAGTGCCAGGAAGGCGCCGATGACGGCTACAGGAATGGAAAACAGTACGACAAACGGATATACGAAACTATCATAGAGCGCCACCATTATGAGATAGATTAAAATAAATGAAATCAACAAAACCGAACCCAACGCACTAAAACTATCTTGTTGCATCTTGATATCCCCACCCCACGACATATCAATTCCTTTTGGCAATGGATGAGTTTCTAAATATTTTGAAACATCATCCGCAACAGTCCCCGATGGCCTACCCAAAGTATTGGCAGTTAGCGTTACTGCCGACTGACGGTCTCTTCGTTCTAACAATGAAGGGGAATTGCTCTGAACAACATCTGCAAACTGCTCCACCTGTACCGGTATCCCCTGTGCATTGATGATGTTCAGAGTTTTGATATTCCCCTGGTTTTTCCTATCCAGATTATCCAACCAAATCCGGGCGGGATATTCCGTTCCCTTCTCTGTCAATGTAGCATCCTCATTTCCTGAATAAGCAGTTCTTAAATTCATCCCAACATAAGCGGTAGAAAGCCCCAGGCGCTGCATCTTGTCTTTGTCAGGAATGACCTGGTATTCAGGGCTGCCTTCTTCTACAGACAACCGCACATTATCAGCGCCCGGAATATTTTCAAGAGCATCCTTCAGTTGATTGGCAGATTTCATAACTGTGCTTAAATCATTTCCGCTTAAAATAATTTCAACAGGCGCTGTTCGCGGAACTAATCCTAATGCTGTAATTGAAAAATGAATACCGGGGTATTTTTTTTGTAAAGCATCTCTTAAATGAGTCATGTATGCTTCGGTAGAAACATCACCTCTTTCTTCAGGTTTTTTTAGCTGAATCGTAAACTCGGATTTGTTCACTGCACCCACTCCTAAGCTGCCAATCGCTGTGCTGGGGCCACCTACATTGCTGAAAAGTGTAGCCACCTCAGGCTGAGCCAAAATGAAATTTTCAATTTTATGTGAAGTAATATTATTTTGTTGCAGCGCGGTTGCTTTATCATACTCCAGTGCCAGGCTGAATTTTCCCTGGTCTCCTGTAGCGATTAATTCTTTCCCGATGATTCCCTGTTGCATCATCACACCCGTCAAGATAAACAGAAGAACGATAGCGCCAACAGTAATTAATTTGTGATTCAGCACCCACTTCAATTGTTTACCATACCAGTTGATAAATGTTTTCAATTGCTCTTCAAACCAAAGCAGGAACCGATTGAAAATGTTGGTAGGTTTCATATCTTCAGCTTTGCCAATACGCGAAGCCAGCCAGGGGGTCAGCGTAAATCCAACCAATAAACTGGTAAGGGTAGAGGTGATAACCACTACTGAAAACTCTTTTAGGATGTCCGCTACGAAAACCTGTAAGAAAAGTATCGGCAGGAACACAACTACATCCACAAGCGTAATGGATACAGCAGCAAAGCCAATTTCCATGCGGCCATCCAATGCAGCCTCACGATTTCCTTTTTTCATATCCAAATGCCGCTGAATATTTTCTAAGATCACCGTCGCATCATCCACGAGAATACCTATGATTAATGACATCGCAAGCAGCGTCATCAGGTTGAGCGTATAACCTAATATCCACATTACGGCAAATGCTGTTACCAGTGAGGTGGGTATGGCCACTAAAACAATTAAAGAATTTCTAAGGCTGCGTAAAAACAAAAGCATTACCAATGAAACTAGTATTACCGCAAGGGTTAAATCAAACACCACAGAATTTACGGCGGCTATAGTATTTTCTGTGCTGTCATCAGCGATAGCAAATTGTACATTATGTGCCTGATGTTGCTTTTCTATTTCATCCAATTTCTCATGAACTGCTTTTGATACATCCACGGCATTGGCATCACCTTGTTTTTTCAGCAACATACCAATTCCATTCTTTCCATTGTACCTGTTGATGGATGTAATCTCTTTGATACCATCTGTCACAGTAGCTACATCCTTTACATAAACAGGGCTTCCGGGTACAGGCATGGCTACCTGTACATCTTTAATCGCTTCAATATTTGTAAACTTTCCGGTCAGCCTAACCGAACTGCTTACTTCATTTGTTTGAATCTTGCCCGCGGGAATATCAATGCCACTACGATTTATAGCTTCTGAAACCTGCTGTAACGAAACCCGGTACAACTTCAATTTATCCTGGTCAACTTTTACCTGTACTTCTCTTTCCTCTCCACCCAACAACGTTATTTCAGCAACTCCCTTTATCTTCTGCAATTGCGGCAAATAATCATCTTTCATCTGTTGATAAAAATCTGTGGGCGGTAAATCACTGGTGGCGCTGATTTGCATAATCGGCAAATCATTAGGCGACACCTTGCTCAATACAGGGCTTAAAATATCTTGAGGCAAGTCTTTGCGGATGTTATCAATATACCGTTGTGCATCCTGCATGGTTTTGTCTAAGTCAGTACCGTACTTCATGCTTGCAATGATTACTGAAGCATTGGGCAACGATTTGGTAGTTATAAAATCAACACCCTCTAAATTTGAAAGCGCATCTTCAATTTTTTTGGATACAGAACTTTCAACTTCTCCGGGTTCTGCACCGGGGTACATGGTTTTTATAACCACAACCGGTTGATTAAAGTCGGGCATGAGTTCATAGCTCAGGTTCTTGTACCCAATAATGCCAAGCAATGTGAAAAGGCCAAACAGAACGATGATGAGCGAAGGCCGCTTTATGGATATTTGTGTGATGTTCATCTTTCAATTACGAATTAAAAATTACGAATTGCGATTCTTTGTTGTGATTTGAATTTTGCCTAAAATTTTGCAGATTTCTTCTGCATCATAGTAAAGACTTTCAAACTCTTTATCGCTGAGGTATTCAGTTTTGTTTAATAGTTTTAGCCAGTAAATACTTTCTCTTGCCTCTTTATAAGCAATACCCAGGCGGTTTAAAAAGTCTTTGTCAGACACACCGCCTATTGCTTCTTCCACATTCGCGCCTATACTTGTGCCCGAACGAAGTAGTTGTTTAGATAGAACAAACTCTTTCTTATCAGCGGTTAAGTACTTGTATAAATTCACCACCCTTATTGCGAACGCAAATGATTTGTCCTGAATAATGTTGTTACTTTTCATGTTGAAGGTTTTATCAGTTTGTAATTCGTAATTTTTAATTTTTAATTGTAATCCCCGCTCCCTCGTGCAGATTGATAAACCCGCCAGTTACAATAATGTCTCCAGCCTGCAGGCCATCACCCACGATTATGTTGTTTTTGATTCGCTGCGCAATGGAAATATTTTGAAGTACAACTCTATTGTTTTTAACTATGTAAACCTGTGGCTGCACATCAGAACCAACCACAGCCGTAGCAGGAATTACCAAGCCATCTTTGTTGTGTATTTCCGAAATAAGCACTTTGCCAAACATGCCCGATTTGAGTTTTGAGTCTTCGGTATTGCTCAACATGAATTGAACAGGGAAGCTGTTACCCATATTACTTTTGCTTCCTACCATTATTGCCTTTCCTGTAAAATTCATTTCTCCATAAGCATCTGCTTTGACCGGATAAGTTTGATTGATTTTGAAAAACCGTAAGTCATTTTCCGGCACATTCACCGTGAACCGTAATAGGGAAATATCAGTAATCTGAAGTAAGGGTACGCCCGGTGCAGCAAAGGCTCCTGTTTCCGAAAACTTTCCAGTGATGATTCCGGAAAATGGCGCAGCCACATTGGTTTTGGCTATCTGCTCCAGGATAGTGTTGCGCTGAACTTTCGCCGCTTTCAAACCCAATTGTGCTTTCTCTAATTGAACTCCCTGTATGGCATCGGCCCGGGTTAATATAGTATAGCGATTTATATCAGTTTCCAATCCTTCAATTTGCACATTTACTGATTGCAACTGCAATTTCAACAAGGCATCATCAATTTTTAAGAGTGGTTGTCCTTTCTTTACGTGGTGGCCAATATCCACAAATATGGAATTGATTTTACCCTGTGTCTCTGCACTGATTTTGACTTCTCTTTCGGGTTCAAACACGCCTGTGAAAGATTGTTCGGCATCAATCGCCTGAAACTTTAGCGTGTCCACCTGAACCATTATTGGTTGCTCCTTATCAAAATGATAAATCTTAGTCTGAGCAACTTCCTTGTTATTTTTCAACTTGAAAATAACAAGTCCCAAAAGTATCAGGGGAATTAATATGTACAACATCCTTTTCATCTGTAAGTTTTTAATTCGTAATTAGTAATTTTTAATTGATAAGTTTCCCGTGAGTTTTTTCAGTTCTAAATCTGCTTTCAAATAATCCACAATGGCAGATAAATAATTCTGTTGCACTTCCCGCAATTCATTATCTGCTAACAGCACATCGTTCAGTTTGGCCAAGCCTTCTTTTTGTTGAAGCAATGTCTGTTCATAAATAGTTTGTGCCTGCCTGATTTGTTTTAAACTTGATTCAATGGACATTGTTGCTACTCTTTTTTGATTCGTGGCGTTCTCTATTTGCATAGCATTCTGGTCGGCCACCAGCGCTTGCTGCAATTCATTGTTTTTAATTTCTAATTCCTTTTGCTTCTTTTTCTTGCGAAGCATATTGCCGTCAAACAAAGAATAGGTAAACTGAATACCGGCGAAGCCCACCTGGTGAAATTTCAAAAAATTATCAGGCTTCTTATCATATCCAAAACCGTTTATGCCATAGGATCCGAAAAGTGAAATGGTAGGCAATGCCGATTTTTTCAATGTGTTTAATTCGTTGTTGAGTAGCTTATTTTGCGTGGCTGTTATTTCTATATCAACCGTTGGTGAAATTTGAAAATCATTTTTAGTTTCATATTTTATTTCCGGGTCTATTTGGATTGCTTCATCAACCGAAATGCCCATCAGAAATTTTAATGTTTGCATTACCTGCTCCTCTTTGCTTTGAATAGTCTCTTTCTGAAGGTTGAGTTGGTTGGCTTGCAATACGACTTTGTTGACATCAGTTTCTGTAGCCATCAATTGCGTTTTCAGCAATTGCATGTTGCGCAATAATTTTTGAGTATTAGCAATGTTGCTGTCTATAAACCGGATTTGATGTGTCAAAACCTGAGCGTTGTAATAAAGATTAGATATTTCAAAATAAACCTGCTCCTTAGTTTTCTTTAGTTGCAGGTTATTGAGTTCAATACCGATTTCTGCTGACTGTATTCCGCTTTTGATTTGCGGATTATATAATGGCAATGCGAGTTGCAAATTGCCATTGATATTGTGCGGCACGCCAAACTGCGCTTCTTTGTATTTTCCTTCCGGTCCTCCAAAAACTGACATCGGCATATATTGAAAAGGCAGGTTGGTGAAATATTTATAATCCGCATTTACATTTACTTTGGGCAACAGGTTTGCTTTTATTTCTTCCCTCTTCTGGTTGCTGATTTCCACCTGGTTTCTTATTATCTGAAGATTTTTGTTATACACCAGGGCCGTATCAATACATTGTTGCAATATCATTACCTGTGCCTGTGCAGCATAGATAAAAACCACCGCAAGCCCGGTGAAAATCATTTTTAGTTTGTAAGCGCTTACTAACATAACTGAGTAAAATTTTTTTAATTTTCTTTTTTATTCATTTCTACTTTCCACATTCCGCGCAATTCATTGACCGAATATCCCTGCGCCTTGTCTGAAGGATATAAAGCCTGAATTTTTTTAAGAGTTGATTGTTCTATATCCATATTTTTATCGCCATGACATTTTACACAAAGTGCATTGGTTACTATCGGGTAGTAGCCTACCATTTTGCCATTAATTTCTACCACCAAAGGGTCAGGCGATTTTCCTGATTGCATTTCTTCTTTCATCTTTTTGATGAAAGAGAGTTCATCTTCATTAGCCTGATTTTTCGGGTTTCTCGTTTTATCAGTTACCCTTTTTAGAGAAGCGTCTAAAACATTTGCCATGCTGTCTGTGATTGGGATGGCTTCTACATTGCAGAACTCCACTGCATATTCTGTGCCTTTAGAATTAATGGCAGCGGTCAGATTTTTTCCCAAAGCAGCCTGGGCTTCACTGGCAATTTTTTTGCCCTCTGATAAATAATTAATGGATGATTCCACCGTATGGTTTTTGTCATCCTTCGTTATTTCAGAAACATTAGGCTTCTTGTCAGAATCAGCACTGTTGCAAGCATAAATAACAAGAGCTACGGTTAAACCGGTACCTAACAATATGATTAATTTATTTTTCATAATTAAAGTCTTTATTACAAAACAACTTCAAGAGGAATCTTTCTTTTGAAAGAATTAGCTATCCACACTAATCCGACTGTTACCAGAATTCTAAAACCTAAAGCAGCAATGGTTTTATTTTCGTAAAGTTCTCCGTTCCATATCCAGAAAATCAGAACAACCGCTGCAGCAGCCAGAATCCAAACCGTGAACTTCAAAATAGTATATGTCCATGGCTTTTTCTTAAAAAATCCGTACGAAGCAATAAGATACAGAAAGCCACATAAGAAATTCGCCCAAACAACGAATGGCACATAATTCCCTTCCATCTCCCGCATCCCAAATAAATCAAGAATCACTGAACCACCTGCAAATACGGTAAGCAACCCAATGAAGGCAGATACAAAAGCGGCAATTTTTACAAGATTTGTATTCATGTTACCTCATTTTAATTCCTGACACGACAGTCGTAATTTTTAATTCGTAATTCGTAAATTTTAATTCTTAATTCCTAATTTTCAATTCTTCTCAATCATCTTCAACACTCCGTTCAACACTTTACTTCCGTCCTTTACCAAATCCGATTGCCTGCCGAATATTTTCCATTTCATCACTGCGAGGCGCATACTTCCCATGACTATTGTAGAGATGGTAGATGGCCCGGCAAAATCACGAAATACTCCTTCCTGCTGTCCTCTTTTCACAATCGTATCTATTTGCGTCTGCATCATCTCCATCATCCCCGATACCTTTTGCATCAATTCTTTATTGAACTGAAATATTCCTTCTGAAAAAATGATACTTACAATGGCCGGTCTTTGAGCAAAGGTTTTTAATTGCGAAGTGAAAATATCTTTCAATAATTCAGTCGGTGCCTTTCCTTCCTTCGCAGCTATCCCTGCAATTCTATCCTTCATTTCCAGCATAAAATAGTTGAGCAACCCAAGCATGATTTCATTCTTACTTTTGAAATGCCTGTACAGTGCTGCTTCCGATAGCCCAATCTCTGCCGCCAGGTTTTTTGTTGTCAACTCCTGTATTCCTTTGTTGTCAATAATCTGAGTAGCCAACTCCATGATTTCTATTTGCCTGTCTGTGTATTCTCTGTTATTCATTTTTTAGTTAGTAAGTGCTTACTAACACAAAAGTAAAGCTAATTTTTAGATTACCAAATAATTTTTGGAAACATACCAATGTCTGATTGGAAAAGTACAATAGAGCATTGGCTTTATTAAAATTTGCAAAACGCAGATTCCTAATTCTTAATTGCTCACTCTTCTTCCTTATTCTTCAAACTCATCAGCAAGGTATAGGCCCCTTTGGTTACGAACTCCTTCCCTGTAAAATCTGTCTTTGAGATAATTTCTGTGTATCCATTTTCATTCTCACCAATTTCAATTTCAACCATCTCAAACTGGTTTTTACCGGTAACTTCAAACAGGTATTCTTTTCCTTCAAAACGCACTATGGATTCATCAGGAAGTACGTTGTGCAATTGGTTTTTTAAGGCAATCTCAGCATTCATATACATTCCCGGGAAAAGGCTTTTGTCATACTTATCAAAATGGCAATGCACTTCTATGGTGCCATCCGGCGCTACGTCTCTGCTGATGAGAATAATATCGCCCAAATATCTTTTCTCCAGTTGATTGTTGGTGAAGGATGATACCTGCTGCCCAATGAAAAGTTTATCCAAATCCTTCTCAAATATTTTCAGATTCAGATGAATGTCGGTAGGGTTGACCAATTCAAAAAGGATATCAGCCGGTGTAACAAATTTTCCAATATTCACGTTGACTTTGGCAACAAAACCATCTATGGGTGAATAGACATTAATGCTTTTGGAAATTTTATTCCCGGTAAGATTGGCCGGATTGATTTTTATCAGTTTCAGTTTTTCTTCCAGGGATTTAATCAGAATCTCCTGCGTTTCCCAGTTTGATTTAGCCTGTTCAAAAACCTTGTCGCTGCTCGCCTTTCCTTCATTTAGGACCTTTTGACGATTGTATTCACTTTCTATGGAATTGAATTGTGCTTTGGCCGTCAGGTAGTCCTGCTGCAACTGTATATACTGATTGTCTTCTATTACGGCTATCACTTCATTCTTATTCACGTGCATTCCCGGCAATAGTTGTGTTGACTTCAGATATCCGCCCAGGGGAACACTGATGGATACAAGGTTCTGCGGCGGCACATCTATACGCCCGTTCACCTTCAGAATTGAAGAAATCTCCTTCTGCTTTATCTTCCCTGTTTCAATCTGTGCATTTTTAAATTGAGCGTCTGTGAGCGTTACAATGTTTTCTGCCTTGTCGTTGGTTGTTGCCGTTTCCGTTGTATCACTTTTGCAGGCCACAAGGAAAGCTGTTAATATGATGATTAAATATTTCATTTGTGTTTTCTTTATTGAGTGTTCAAATAATTGATTTGGTTGACCGTTTCGTTCAGACTTTTAATTACATCAAGGTATTGGCTTTTGGTGGTGATTGCCTGGTTGGTAAGTACTACCCAGTCCAAATAATTAATTTCACCGGACAGGAATTGTCTGGTCGCTGTTGAGGCAATGGTGTCTGCGTTATTGAGAGCGGTGGACTCATACCAATTTGTTGTTTGCAAATATTTCTGATATTCCAGCGAAGCTACATTCAGCGCAGATTTTAAGTTCTGCAAACCAGATTGTAATCCGTTTTCAGTAATTGTTTCATTCACTCTTGCTGCACGGATATTCGCTTTTTGCGTGCTATTGAAAATTGGGATTCCCAAACCTAATTGCACGGAATTAAACCGTTTGGAAGATGAATAGTATTTGTCGTCTGCGCCAGTGCCGCGAATGCTCATGTTGTTGTATCCGAAAATAATATCCGGCAATAGCTTTGATTTTTGTAACTGTGTATTGGCGGCAGCAATTTGTCTTTGTTGCTGCAACAGTTGGATTTGCGGGTTTAGGGTCAAACCATCATTGTCAATAGCTTTAGGTACATCTTTTTGAAAACGTCCATCAGGTATGAAAGCTTTATCCGTGTTCATCACTAATTGAAATTGCAATTGAACAATGTCCATATCCTGTTGTAGTTGCTTCAATTGAATGGCTATCTGACCTTGCTGATTTTCGGCTGTTGTTTTTTCCAAGATGTTGCTTTCTCCTGTCTCAAAACGTTGCCTTGCTTTTGCCAAAAATTCACTATAAATACTATCCACATACAAAAGCAACTTTTGTTTTTCTTTCAGGTATAACAATGAACTGAAAATATTGGATACTTCTTTTTTTAGTACTGCTTCTTTCGCCGATACTGCAATTTCACTTCCGAGGAATTCTTCTTTCAAAAGTGATTTTCCTTTTGCATAAACAGTTGGAAAGTTTACAGTCTGGCTTATGCCGAATTTTGTGTCGGTATAGATACTGTTGATTTGCCCGGCTTCGCTAAATACTGAGGTCGCCGGAATGGTGGCAGCAGATTTTATCAATGCATTTTGATATTCCGTTTTCAGTTTTTCATTTTTGAGAGAAAGGTTGTTTTTTAAAGCCGTGTCTATGGCAGCCCGTAGTGTGATGGGTGTTTGTGCTTTGGTTGTAGAAATGATACTGAAACTTAAAAAGAACAACACGATGAGAGCAGTAAGCATTTTTGGTTTTATTTTTTTGGGATGAATATTTTCAAACAAAATGTAAAGTGTGGGCAATACAAAAAGTGTGAGGAAGGTGGCTATCATCAAACCGCCAATCACCACTGTTGCTAATGGACGCTGTACCTCTGCGCCGGCACCTTTACTCAATGCCATTGGCAAAAAGCCCAGCGAAGCGACAAACGCGGTCATGAGTACCGGCCTCAATCTGACTTTTGTTCCCATCAGCACAATTCGCTTACTGTTTGTCAATCCTTCATGCTTCAGCCGGTTGAATTCTGCAATCAATACAATACCGTTTAAAACGGCAATTCCAAATAGGGCGATGAAACCCACGCCGGCACTGATACTGAACGGCATGTTTCTTAAAGCCAAAAAGAATATCCCTCCAATAGCAGAGAGCGGAATGGCTGAGTAAATCAGCAAACCCTGCTTTACCGAGTGAAACGCGAAATACAACAAAATGAAAATGAGCAGCAATGAAACCGGTACTGCAATCATCAATCTTTGCGTAGCTGCATTCAGGTTTTCAAATGCACCTCCATAAGTGGTATAGTATCCCGGTGAAAATTTCATTTGTGATTGCACTTTGTCCTGAAGCTCATGCACCACACTTTGCACGTCTCTTCCGCGCACATTGAAACCCACGACAATCCTGCGTTTGGCGTCTTCACGCTGTATCTGGTTTGGGCCATCTTTGATAGATACCTCAGCTAATTGCGACAAAGGAATTTGGTTCCCGGCCGGTGTTGGAATCAATAAATTCTGCACATCTTTTAAATCTTTTCTCATTTCTCCCGCAAGCCGCACCACCAGGTCAAAATGTTTTTCCCCTTCATATACTCTGCCGGTGCTCTGCCCCGCAAAAGCTGTGTTCACTACTCTGTTAATGTCGCTGATGTTCAGTTTGTATTGCGCAATGGAATTTCTGTTGTAATCAATAACAACCTGGGGTAATCCCGTAACGGGTTCAATATATAAATCTTTAGCTCCGTTGATTTTGCCTGCAATGCTACCCAGGTGTGCCGCATAGCTGGCGAGGCTGTCCAGATTTTCTCCAAATATTTTTACGACTACGTCCTGCCTTGCGCCAGTCATCAATTCGTTAAACCGCATTTGGACCGGATATTGAAAACCGGCCGTTATACCGGGTATAGCCTGCAAAGCCTGGCCCATTTTTTCTGCCAGTTCATTGAAAGTCTTTGCTGAAGTCCATTCTTTTTTATTTTTCAATATCACCATCATATCGCTTGCCTCCATTGGCATTGGATCGGTAGGCACTTCGCCACTCCCGATTTTGGTAACGACTTTTTCTACTTCGGGAAATTGCGATTTTAAAATATGTGCTGTTTTAGTGGTGTTCGCAATAGTGGTAGTAAGATTGCTGCCGGTGAGCACCCTTGTATCCACAGCGAAATCGCCTTCTTCCAAAGCAGGAATAAATTCTCCTCCCAAAGTGGTCAATGTATAAATCGCGAGTGCAAATAATACGAGCACTGAACCAATAACCAATTTCGGAAACCTGAGAACTTTGCTCAAAGCAGACTGGTAAATGCGTTCTACCTTTTCCATTACCTTGTCAGAAAAGTTCTTTTTGTGTTTGATATTCCTGCTTAGAAACAACGTGCTCATCATCGGTATATACGTGAGCGAAAGCAGGAATGCACCTAACAGGGCGAACGCAACTGTCTGTGCCATCGGTTTAAACATTTTCCCTTCAATTCCCTGTAAAGTCAATATGGGCAGATATACCACTAAGATGATTACCTGCCCGAATACAGCACTGTTCATCATTTTACCTGCACTCTTTTTTACCTCATCATCCATTTGATTTTGCTTCAGCCGGTTAATGACTTCAAATTTTTTGCTGTGTGAGAGCTGGTGCATGACGGCTTCCACAATGATGACGGCGCCATCTACAATCAATCCGAAATCCAGCGCACCCAAACTCATCAGGTTGCCGCTGACGCCAAAAGCATTCATCATGCAAACGGCAAACAACATGGAAAGTGGAATCACGGAAGCTACCAGCAAGCCTGCTCTGAAATTTCCAAGAAACAAAACCAGTACGAACACCACAATCAGCGCACCTTCCATCAGATTCGTCTTGACAGTGCTGATGGCATTGTTCACCATTTTTGTCCGGTCAAGAAAGGGTTCTATCACCACACCTTCCGGCAATGTTTTTTGAATTTGTGCAATTCGTGCTTTCACATTTTTGATGACCTCATTACTGTTAGCGCCTTTCAACATCATCACCACAGCGCCGGAAACTTCTCCTTCATCATTATAAATCATGGCGCCATAGCGAACCGCATTCCCAATCCTGACATCGGCTACATCCCTGATGAACAGAGGTGTTTCATGCTTTGCATTCTGAATGGTAATATTTTCAATGTCTTCTATGGCGCCAATCAATCCTTCGCTTCGTATATACAATACTGTAGGTCCCTTTTCAATATAGGCACCACCTGTATTCTGGTTGTTCTCCTCCAGTGCAGTAAAAACATCATTGATAGTAATGCCGAGTGCTTGTAGTTTATTGGGATTTACTTCTACCGTATATTGTTTCAGCTCGCCTCCAAAGCTGCTCACTTCAGCAACACCTTTCACGCCAAGAAGCTGACGCCTTACAATCCAGTCCTGGATAGTACGCAATTCGGTTACATCAAATTTGGATTCATAACCTTTTTCAGGACGTACTACATATTGATATATCTCACCGAGCCCGGTAGTAACAGGCCCTAATTCAGGGCTGCCAATATCCTGCGGAATTTGAGACTGTACCTGCTGAAGACGTTCGGCTACTTGTTGCCGTGCCCAATAAACATCGGTTTTGTCATCAAATACAATCGTAACCAACGACAAGCCAAACCTTGAGAAACTACGGATTTGTTTTGTCCCGGGAATGTTGCTGTTGGCCTGTTCTATCGGGAATGTAACGAGTCTTTCAATATCTGTGGCGCCATACGAAGGTGCGATGGTGATGACCTGCACCTGGTTGTCGGTGATATCTGGTACTGCGTCAATCGGCAATTTGGTGAATTGGAAACTGCCGTAAACAATCAACCCGATAACAAAAAGCCCGACAATGAGTTTGTTTTTTATTGAGAATTCTATGATTTTGTTGAGCATAGTATTTTGTGATCATTTATTAATGAAAAAAGTAGAATTCCTAAACGACTACTTTGTCGTTTAAATCAAAATGATAAATATGATCAGCAAACTCTGGGCGGCTGCCAAATGTTGGAAAGAAAGGAATTGTATAGAAAACGATCCTGAGTTATAAAACTTTTCTTTTGTAAAGTTACTATTGGGTTGTGTATGAAAATGTTTTCAAACAAAGGCATATAATTCCCCGACGTTATAGATACATGTTTATCCTGAGATTTAAAAGGCAACTGCATGTCTCTTTCGTAATCCGCATCTTTGATGTCCATCAGGTAATGAATTCGCAGAAACTGAGCGATGGTAATATGCCGGCTATCCTTTTTATGCTCCATATAGTGCGCTGCCACAACCGGTAATTTCAACAATTGATAAAATTCAGTTGTTGAGAAGAGATAGACAAAGAGGAGCAATATGGTGAACAGTTTTTTCACCTGAGTATAAGGAATTTCATTTTTTATAGGGTTATCCTTTTTTAGGTTGGACAAGGCTATCAGCGGGATACTTTGTTTCCATTTCTTTCATTGCGTTGGCAGCCCAATTCAGGATAGCTGATTTTTGTTCAGAAGTCAATGCCGCATTCCGGTGCAATAAAGTGTAAGAAGCCATTGGCATATCACCTTCTTTTATTTCCTTTCCAATTTCTCTGAACTTTTTATACTGCCTCCATACCGGATAAACGGTGAATGCAGAAAAATTCAATTCTTTCTTTCCTTCTACGATGTGGTCATTAAGCATCCAGGCTACCGGCTGAATATTATAGTACCACGGATAATGAGTGGTATTACTATGACAATCGTAACAGGAAACATTCAGCACTTGCTGCACGTCCTGAGGAATCTTGTATTTCGCCGAAATGTTATTTTCAGCGATTTCTATCCCTGAATTTTTTGCTGGCCGTATAAATTGAATTGCAATAAAAGCAATGACTATGACTACCAATACTACTTTTAAAACCTTTTTCATTTTATCAGAATTTTTTAAAGTTGAAATTTTGATTCCTTACTATTGCTGATTCCAATTATCAGATTAATCCACGGTGCAATTTCGCTATTCATCCCTTTCATAAATATGTACTGCATCATCAGGAATGCTGATTGTAGTCATTGAAAAATCAACCGTATAAATGTTTTGCACCTATTTTGATGATTAATATCATTTTCTCCATCATGATGACAATCTACTTTTGGCATCGTATAAATAATATGTATTTCATTTAGGAAAATAAGAACCAAATTGGCAAATTATATTTCAGCAGAAGAAGCAGTAAAATCGATCAAATCAGGTGATAAAGTTTTTGTGCATGGTGGTGCTGCTACACCTCACCTTTTGTTAGAGAAAATGGTGGAACGCGCAAACGAACTGAGAAATGTAGAGTTGATCAGTATCAGCAGCCAGGGCGCGGCACTCTTTGCAGACGAAAAATATAAAGACAACTTTTTTATCAATTCTCTGTTTGTCTCGGCTAATGTCAGGAAGGCTGTGAATGAAGGGCGCGGTGATTATATCCCAGTATTTCTAAGTGAAATTCCTAATCTGTTCCGGAGAAAAATTATTGAGTTAGATGTAGCGTTGGTGCATGTGTCGCTTCCTGACAAGCATGGCTATTGTTCATTGGGCACTTCGGTGGATGTAGCAGCCACAGCAGTGAAGATGGCGAAATATGTTATTGCCCAGGTGAATGAAAACATGCCGAGAACATTTGGTGATGGTATGATACACATTGATGATTTTGACGCTGTCGTGCATGCAGATCATCCGCTTCCTGAAATCGTTTCAAATGGCAGCATTTCTGAAGTGAATAAAAAAATTGGCGCCTATTGTGCGGGACTGATTGAGGATGGTGCTACCATCCAGACAGGGATTGGCTCTATCCCGGACGCAGTGCTGGCGAGCCTTTCAGGGCATAAAGAATTGGGGATACATACGGAAATGTTTTCGGATGGCATTCTGCCATTGGTAGAAAAAGGTGTTGTAACCAATCAGCATAAAAAAAGATGCCGGGGTAAAATTGTAACCGGCTTCATGCTTGGCAGCAGAAAGTTGTACGACTTTGTACACGACAATCCCGAAGTGCTGGTGATGAACATTGATTATGTAAATGATACAGCAGTCATCAGAACCAATCCGAAAGTGGCTGCTATCAACAGCGCCATAGAAGTGGATATCACCGGGCAGGTTTGTTCTGACTCTATCGGTACTTATCATTATTCCGGTGTTGGCGGGCAAATGGATTTTATCAGGGGCGCTGCTTTGTCAGAAGGCGGAAAGCCAATTATAGCGTTGGCTTCCACCACTTCAAAAGGGGAGTCAAAGATTGTTCCTTTCCTCAAACAAGGCGCCGGCATTGTTACTACAAGAGCGCATGCGCAATACATCGTTACAGAATATGGTGTTGCCAATTTGTATGGAAGAAATATGCGTGAACGGGCAAAGTTATTAATTGCCATCGCACATCCGGATCATAGGGAAATGCTCGAAAAAGAAGCATACCAAAGGTTCAGGCATTTTTAGTTTGCATTTCTTTGCTCTGAGCATTCCTGAGTACTATCAGTTATTGTGATGACCGGCATTATAGGCAGCACAATGAAGTCATGGTACATTTACGGGTATAAAATCAAACCAATATTTTAAAATATTATGAATAACATTATTGTACCTACCGATTTTTCAAAAGCATCCCGTAATGCGACCCGATTCGCAGTATCTATGGCAAGTTATTTTGATGCTGATGTTACCTTAATTAACGTGCTGCCACCTGCAATCATGGCTGACGATTCCGTACTTGCTTTTGCAATGACCACGCAGGCTGAACTATTAGAAAATAGCAAGAGTTTAATGGAAAAGGAAGTGAAAACGTTATCGAAGAAATACCCGGGAAAAATATCGGGGTTGGTAATAGAAGGCCTCACGACAGAATCCATTCTTGAGATATCAGAGGAGAAAGATGCTGATTTGATCGTGATGGGAATGAAAGGAAAGGGGAAGAGCAGTGCTATTTTTGGAAGCACCGCCATTAGCGTTATCCGCAAATCACCTTTACCCGTTTTTGTAATACCTGAAAAAGCTGTGTTTACTCCTATTCGTACCATTACTCTTGCAGCTGATTTTCGTTCTGAAGCAGAACTGGAGCATTACACCAGGTTGATGAAGATTTCTGAAAAATTCAACTCTAAAATTTATATCCTTAATGTTCAGAAAAGCAATGAAGGGTTAACGCCGGAAATGGCAATTGGAAAAATGAAGACCAGCGTGGCATTCTCAAATCGCAATCACCAATTCCTTACTGTTTATGATGATAAAGTAGCAAACGGGATTCAGAAGTTTATCAATGCAAAGAACACAGATATACTTGCAATGGTAGCGCACAAACACAGTATATTTGAGAGGCTTTTTGGCAAGGTTCATACCACAGACATGAGCTACAAGACTACAGTGCCTTTACTGATTTTGCAGTCCAAATAAATTTACCTTGTTAGGATTCTGTAACACGCACATAATAGTCGTATAGTTTCTTTTCGTAAGCCTCATTTACCCCTTCGGACTCATTATATTCAGGGCTCCCTTCGATGCTCTCTGTTGTGATGCCCGCAATAACCACCGAATTGTCCCAGTTCACTTCCTTAGCCCATTTTGTTTCCAGTAATATATTCCTTTTATTCATCCATTTGCCTGTTGACACTACGAGAAATTCAATCTTCCAGGTAACATCATCAATAATATAATCGATTACCGCTCCGACTTCTCCATTTGTTGCATGTATCTTATATCCCAGCACTTTGGAGGTACTCCACAAGTGTTGATCATAGTTTGAGATAGATTGTGGTGGAGTTTCCGGTTGCTCCTCGCGAGATTCATCCTCGTCATAAAGTTCATCGGGCATCATCCCGAAAATTGCTCCGCCGTGAGCATCGTCCTGCCAATACTCATCCCATTGGTAGTAGGATGATAACTGCTGCTCATGTTGTCGCGATACAGGCTTTTCTGTATCTATATCAGGGCTGTTTTTGACCTGACTTTTGGAGAGATTTGTTACGAACTCTTTATGTTCCCAGTCAGTCTTCTGGATGGCTGTTGGTGAAATGAGGACTTTCTTTTGTGAAAACCAATTTCCAGTCTTAACAATCAGATAGCGGATATTCCATGTCTGATCATCGAAGTAATACTCCTCGACTTTCCCAAGTTCTCCATCAGTTTCTTTAAGGATAAAGCCGGTCAGGCTTTTAATACTACGTTTCATGGCATTTTCTAATTTTCTAAAATAGTTACAATGATTCTGCCAGAATGGATTTGTTTGAAAAGAAGGGAACCTTTCTTTAACAATAGGAAGAGATGTTCCCGTATTGAAGCAATTTTTTCAACTATTGTCAACTGCGAATTTTGGTCTTCAAGCACAGTAATTTTTCAAGAAACCTATTGGCAAACTTGCAACTTCTGTTTCGACCAATATTTTAACACGTAGAAAACTCTTCAGACATCAAATGGTTTAAGTTCATGGATGGCAATGTTGAGACCAGTCCCTCTATAACTTTCCTGTTCTTACAAGACTTGATTTCTCTTTCGCGATTCATGGCAAGAATTTTTTGATTGAATGCCTCAAGATAGACTATTGACCAATCTCCTTTGCCTCCGGTAACCCCTTTGTAAGCAGCCATTTTAGGTGACATTCTTCGGAAAAAACATTTCTCTAAAGCATACGTTATGTTCCATTATTCGTTAACTTTACGCGAACAACAAAATGGAACGAATACGGCAGATTATTTACTACAAAAAATATTTCCTTGATTTTTTTGACCATCAAACTAAAAGAGTTAAGGAAAAGATTGACCACGTCTTGTTCGTTGTAACTATTGCTGAAAGAATACCTAGTAAATTCTTTCAACATTTGGAAGGAACAGGTGGACTATATGAAATACGGGTAGAGTTTCAGGGAAACATTTACAGAATATTCTGCTGCTTTGACGAAGGGCAAGTAGTTGTCTTGTTTAACGGATTTCAAAAGAAATCGCAGAAAACACCGGGAGGAGAGATTGAACGAGCATTGAAAATAATGACTGAGTATTTTGACGAAAAACAAAAATTTAGAAAAGATGGCAA
>JBDHYH010000011.1:0-52663 GCA_039811325.1 Chitinophagaceae bacterium
CATGATTCCAAATCTTTCAAGGCTTCCACAAAAACAATAATGGAAAAATCTTCCCCGCTTCTCAACCTGTTCGATGTATCCATTCTGATGATCAGTTTTGTACTGGGTATGGGTATTTTTCGTACACCTGCCAATGTAGCCGGTGCCATCAGCAGCCCTTTGATTTTTTTTGTAAGCTGGATTGCCGGCGGATTGGTAGCACTCTGTGGAGCATTGACTTATGCAGAAATAGGAAGCAGATTGCCCGTAACCGGTGGTTATTATAAAGTATTTTCCTATGCCTATCATCCATCCATAGCATTTGGCATCAACTGCATCATTCTTGTAAGCAATGCAGCATCACTCGGGGCTGTTGCCCTGGTTGGTGGCGAATACATCACAGGTATTTTGCTGCCTGATGCGGCTGCATCAATAGCACAGCAGTGGCAAATCATTATAGCTATCACCGCAGTGATCTTGTTCTTTGGATTGAACCTGTTAGGGTTGAAGATGAGTGCGCGTACGCAAAATGTGCTTACTGTTATAAAAATACTGATGGTGGTAGCGCTGATCAGCCCTTTGTTTTTTGCTGAGGGCAAACCCATCGATCTAAGTTCTTCGACAGCGAATGAAAGCGGTATGGCATTTCTTAAAGCATTCGGAATCGGGTTGGTAGCAGTGAGTTTCACCTACGGAGGTTACCAGCAGACGATCAACTTTGGCGAAGAAATCAGGAAGCCGCAGAAAACTTTGCCACGGTCAATTTTCATAGGCATTTCTGTAATCTTGTTATTGTACCTGCTGATCAACTATGCTTATGTAAAGATCATTGGATATGATACCCTCGCGCATTCAAAAAACATAGCAGCGATCATGGCTGATAAAGTTTTTGGAAGGTCGGCAGGCACCATCCTTTCTGTGTTGCTTTTTCTAAGTGTGCTGGCCTATGTGAATGTGTTGCTGATGAGCAATCCGCGTGTTATGGCAGCTATGGCCGAAGACAAAATACTACCTGGTTCTTTCAAAAGAAGAAATCCGGAATCACAGGTGCTGACCACTTCCTTGAGCGTATTCTCTGCAATGTGTGTGATCATTATTTTCTGGGCCAAAAAATTTGACACCATTCTGAGCTTTACCATTTTTCTTGATTGCTTTGGGATGGTGCTTTCTGCAGGAAGTATTTTTATTTTGAGAAAGAGGACTGCACATCTTGATGACACGGGTATTTACAAAATGAAATGGTATCCCCTGTTGCCTGTAATATTTATCATGGCATATTCATTCGTAGGTGTCAGTATTTTCATAAATGACACAGGGATAGGCATGACAGCCCTTACTGTCCTGGTGGCATTTATTTTGATATATTTTGCCTCGATATCCATTCGCAAAAAATTAATTAAGCAGTAAATAAAAGAGAGATGAATCCAAAAGAGGTTTCTGAAATTATCAATGAGCTGGGCGAAAACAGGAATGATTATTTCAATGCCGTAACACCGCCCATTTTTCAGACAAGTAATTTTGCTTTTGATACCGTCAATGATTTTCGCAATGCATTGCTCGATGAGTCTTCTGCATTTCTTTACAGCCGGGGAGGAAATCCCACTCTTGGTATCTTACAGAAAAAACTGGCAGCATTGGATCATGCAGAAGCTTGCCTTGTCTTTAATAGCGGAGCCGGCGCAATCTTCGTGGCTGTGCTGGCCAATGTGAAATCCGGTGATCATATCATTTCGGTACAAAAGCCGTATACCTGGGCACAAAAAATGTTTGATAACGTATTACCACGATTTGGCATTACTACTACGTATGTGGATGGACGTTATCTTGAAAATTTTAAGAATGCCATTCAGCCGAATACAAGTTTGATCTATCTGGAGTCGCCCAACAGTTGGACATTTTATCTGCAGGACTTACATGCAGTGGCAACTCTTGCGAAAGAAAATAACATCATTACCATTTGCGATAATAGTTATTGTACACCTCTCTATCAAAGACCAATCGATTTCGGCATCGACCTGGTACTGCAGAGCGCAACAAAATATTTGAATGGCCATAGCGATGTGGTTGCAGGTGTATTATGTGGAAGTAAAGTAATGATGGATAAAATATTTTTCAGTGAATATCTGAACCTTGGTATCGGCACCACACCATTCAATGCATGGCTGATCTTACGCGGGCTTCGTACGCTACCGGCTCGCCTGGAACGAATAACAAAAACAACTACAGAAGTTGTGTCTTTCTTAAAAACACGCAATGAGATCGAAAGTATTTCCTTCCCATTCGATGAAGATTTTCCCCAGATAGATTTGGCAAAAAAGCAAATGACCGGTTCCTGTGGGTTGCTTTCATTCATATTCAGAGAAACTACCTTAGCCTCCATTGAAAAATTTTGCGAAGGGCTTCAGCACATCCTGATGGCTGTAAGCTGGGGAGGCCATGAATCGCTGATCGTGCCCGCCATTGCCTCCATCAATACAAAAGATTACGATTCCAAAAATCCGGATCACAGGAGAATGAGATTGTATGTAGCGCTGGAAGATCCCGGCTACATCATTGACGATCTCAGAAAAGGATTTGAAGCTATGAAGGCATGATGTTTTAAGAAATCAATTTCTTTGACGGAAGGGGTACATCCTAAATTTTCGTAATAAAAAATATTTCGGTTGGTGAGACACCAACCAAAAACAAACGCTACAGGCGGGTGTCACCCGCCTGCGAAAATTTGAGATGTACCCGACGGAAGTCAAGGTTCTTACTCCTCGATAGAAATTTTTAATAATCGAAAAGAAAGGAATCGTTATTCCTGCTGTTGTAAATCGTTCAGAATAATCTCTGCCCTATGGACAGATTGTGCAAGAGTCGGCAACACATTTCCTTTCCCAATGGTAAAAATGATCCGCGCTTGTTGTAATTCTGATTTCACCTGGTCATTGTGCAACTCTGACAAGATGATACGGGTACCCTTCTTTTGCAATACTGACACAATTTCTTTGAAACTACTGATACCCGTAGCATCAATCATTGGTACATGCCTCATCCGAATGATGAGCACCTTTGGCTTCTTATTCAGATAGCGTACCGCCTCTTTAATTTTATATGAAGCTCCAAAAAACAAAGGGCCGGAAATTTCAATAATACCTGCTTCCTTTGGAATGCTCAATCCTTCTTCATTCAACTCTTTTCCAAATTCTGCATCACTTACTTCCCCATCTGCGAATCGCACATTACTACTCTTGATCATCTTCCTGATAAATGAAAAGGCGGCAAGGACAATACCTATTTCAATTGCTATGGTCAAATCAATCAATACCGTCAGAAAAAATGTTGTCAACATTACAGCCACATCACCTCTGGGTCCCTTCAGAATACTGATGAAATTCTTATACTCACTCATATTGATAGCGATAACGACAAGGACACCGGCAAGGCATGAAAGCGGAATGTAAGAAGCCAGGTTACCCAAAAAGATCAGAATCAAAAGGAGTACTGTAGCATGTATCATACCGGCAACGGGAGTACGACCACCATTTCTTACATTAGTAGCTGTGCGTGCTATGGCGCCGGTTGCAGGAATACCACCAAAAATTGAAGACCCGATATTCGCTACGCCTTGCCCGATGAGTTCGGTGTTTGATCTGTGATTGCCGCCAATCATACCATCAGCTACGACTGCTGACAAGAGCGACTCAATTGCTCCGAGCATGGCAATCGTAAAAGCAGGTTGTAACATTTCACGAATCAACTTAAAAGAAATGTCGGGAACTACAGGTGCCGGAATGGATGCATGTATTTGCCCGAAGCGTGTTCCGATGGTCTCAATAGGATACTGAAACCAATGTACGATCACGGTTGTAATTAAAATAGCAATCAACGATCCGGGAATCTTCTTTGTAACGAGAGGAAATAGATAAATAATGATAATGGTTGCAACAGCAATACCCAATGCATATAGGTTAACGGAACTAAGATGAGAGAAAAACGCCTGCCATTTGTCAACAAAATCAGCAGGTACCTCTCCCATTTTTAAACCTAAGAAATCTTTTACCTGTGAAGAAAAAATAATAACGGCAATACCACTTGTGAAACCGACAATCAGAGAATATGGAATAAACTTGATGATGGAGCCTAATCTGGCAAATCCAAAACCAATCAACATCATGCCTGCAATAAACGTAGCTACAATCAATCCATCAACTCCATATTGCTGTACAATACCATAGACGATGACGATAAATGCGCCTGTAGGGCCACCAATCTGAACCCTGCTTCCTCCGAGTGCTGATACCAGGAACCCTGCAATGATCGCGGTGATCAGTCCCTTTTCCGGACTTACGCCGCTTGCAATGGCAAAGGCAATCGCGAGAGGCAACGCTACAATTCCTACAATCAAACCGGCCATTGCATCCCGGCCGAATTTAGGCCAGGAATAGTCTTTTAAAGTGGTAATTAATTTGGGTTTGAAAAATTCATTCACAACCTGTGCAAGATTTAAGACTCCTGAGTCTGTAATTCTTACTAAAGGTGAAGATTATTTTTTCAATTCCAAAATAGAAAACTCGTCTTCATCTCTCACAAAAGTATTTTCCAGTTTTCCAAGATGCTCAATTTCTAAAACTACCTGATCTCCTTCCTTCAGCCATTGCTCCCCTGCTCCCGTATTCTCCATTCTGTTTGTTCCATTAATTTCAAGAAAACAACCGGTACCCACAGTACCACTTCCGATCACATCTCCCGGAAACAATTGCACACCATAACTGGCTCGTTCTATGAGTTCTGCAAACGTCCAGTTCATATCCCGCATATTCCCTTCGCTCACCTGTTTCCCATTTACAGTGGCCTTCATCGATAGATTAAATGCTTTGCCTGCATGTCCGGGAAATGGTTCTGTAATGAAATCGTCGAGTTCATCGGGCGTTACCAACCACGGGCCAAATGCAGTGCCGAAGTCTTTCCCTTTTGCCGGACCTAAATGCAGTTTCATTTCGTCTGCCTGCAGGGTGCGGGCGCTGAAATCATTCATGATCATAAAGCCGCCTATGTATTCATCTGCTTCTGCGGCCCTGATGTTTTTGCCCGGCCGGCAAATGACGATCGCACATTCCAGTTCAAAATCTAATTTTTCAAAATGATCAGGCATGCAAACGATTTCTCCGGGGCCGGTGATGCTGTTGTGATTGGTAAAATAAAAGACAGGGAACTGATCAAACTCAGGAGGCATGGGTGCATTCCTGTTACGACGTGCGGTTTCCACATGTTGCCGAAAGGCATATCCATCTCTGCAACTGGTGGGAGCCGGTACCGGAGACAAAAGTATTTTACCTTCCAGCGGTGTACTCTTATACCGATGGCCACCATCCCTCACCTGCTGTAGCAATGCGTTCGCTATCGGGTAAGTATCATCCCAATAATTCAGAAACATCGCCATGCTCGAAGGAAGCGACGGATGCAATGCATCCATATCATAGAGCAAATCATTTTCGAGTATTGCTAATTGAGCCTGTTCGTCCTTCAGATAAGAAACCAATTTCATACAACTAATTTTTGTGGCGAATATAAATATCCCAAAAGCATTCGTAAATAAAATATTGAATAAGGCGGATGGTAATTAAAGCCATAAACTTTACGCAAATGTGATATTCGTTATAGTGAATGGTATCGGTTAGTTCAATTATTGGAATTAATTTTGTGAGAATAAAATATATGAGCCATGAGTTTTGAAAAAATTCACAACAAAGGTCAGGCGCAGATATTTAAGAACCGTTACCTGGAATATCTCACGAAGACCCACCCGCTGGTAATTTGGGGTATCTACTTCCCCGTGATCCTTTTGTTGCCTTACTATGCCTTTAATACTTTAAGCTTTCCTGGATGGAAGATCGCATTGTTGTTCTTTTCAGGTTTATTTTTCTGGACATTTTTTGAATACCTGATGCACCGCTTTGTTTTCCATTTTGTAAGCGATAATCCACGCATTATGAGGATCACTTATGTGATGCATGGTAACCACCATGAATTCCCGAGGGACAAACAAAGGCTATTCATGCCTCCGGTACCAAGCCTGATCATCTCATCGATTATTTTTTTATTGATGTACCTCGTCATGAGAGAAAATGTAATGTGCTTCTTTCCCGGATTCATGCTCGGATATCTGATGTATGGAAGTATGCATTACGCCATCCATGCCTGGAATCCACCATACAAATGGATGAAACCTCTGTGGCGCAACCACCACCTCCATCATTACAAGAGTGAAGAAAAAGGTTTTGGCGTGAGTACTCACTTGTGGGACTGGGTTTTCGGTACCGGCTTCGATTTGAAAAAAGAAAAAGAAGATAAGGAGGCCGCGAGAAAGGTGATGTATTGATGCATGAAATCATGTAATCATTATCGTTAGAAAAGAATGGCAGCTCATGGGTACATTTCAGATGAGATAGCAATCGGATGTCGATCCCTTATGGAACACCGGTCGGCGAAAGACACCGACCGGTAGCGGTCTCTACAGGCGGGTGTCTTCGCCCGCCTGCGGCATCCGGTTATTATCGGATTTGAAATACACCCCCGCTCATTACCAATTGGCAGAGATGCAATACATTTATTCTAATTGCTGTCTTACGCAATGTATAATGAATCAAATTTCAAACTGTGAATATGATCTATCAGTTCAAAGAGTTTATCCCTGTCATTGATGCTACATCATTTGTTCACCCCCTCGCAGCGGTTACAGGAAATGTCGAAATAGGCAGGCATGTTTATGTAGGACCGGGAGCCGCCATACGTGGCGATTTTGGAAGTATCATTATTAAAGATGGATGCAATGTGCAGGAAAATTGCGTGTTGCATACTTTTCCTGGTGCAACGGTATTCCTGCACGAAAATGCTCATATCGGACACGGCGCCATCGTCCATGGAAGTACTGTTGGTCGCAATTGCCTCATCGGTATGAATGCAGTGCTAATGGATGATGTAGTGTTGGAAGAAGAGTGTATCGTGGGCGCTCAGAGTTTTGTAAAACAAGGAAGTATTTTTGAAAAACGAAGTCTCATCGCAGGAAACCCGGCAAAAAAAATCAGAGATGTTTCTGATGAAATGATGGGATGGAAAACAGAAGGCACAAAAATTTATCAGCAACTGGCGGCAGATATGCTCAGATACTGGCGGCCATGTGAACCTTTGAGAGAGAAGAGAGATCCTGCAATACAAAAGAAACAATACAAACCCTGGAAGGGAAGTAAATAAAAAGATATACTGAAGAGTTTCTCTTTTTGTCTGCAGGGTATTTTTCATACTGGCACATTAATGGAAAAGGATCTATAAACTTGTATATGGAAAATCTCCATGCTGACAAACAATTGGAAATTATGAACCAATTGGCAGAGTTTTCTAAAGACAGATCACAAATGTCGGCTGAACGGAATTATATGAATGCCGAACGGACGCTTTCCGTTTGGATCAGGACAGCACTCGCTGCAATGATTTTTGGACTGGCAATTGACAGGTTTGGGCTGATGCTGCATGAAGTGCCTGCCACAAGCAGACTGAACCTGCAACACCCCGACTTGCTAACTCATATTGCAGGTTTTGTTCTCGTTATTTATTCTATGGTCATCGCCCTATTCAGTGCCGTCCGGCATTGGCTAAACTGCAGAGAATACAGGAAAGAATTTAAGATACCGCTGTTTCACAAAGCATGGTTACCTACTTTCTATGCACTCATGGTCGTTCTGTTCGGTGCAGGACGATTGACATTGATGATTTGGGTTTCCTGAATATTGAACCGGAGGGAATTATATCGCGGATTCAAAGCATGTCAGAATAGGAGCAGTCAACAAGCATAGATTTTTCGAATCCGAAAAATTCAAAATAATAATCACACTGATTCTTCAGCGTATCTGTAGTGAGTAAATTGTTTGTATCAATTGCTTCTACTTCTATAAAATATCCCAACCCTTTTACCTCGTCAAAATGAAACTTTACATTATCAATAAAGTAAATCTTTCGCAACTTGTCCACTACCTTTTGAATGCCAAAATGTAAAGTGAGAATCTGCTTTAATGACGCATCCGGTTCGTGTTTGTAAAGAATAATCTCCGACTGTTTAGCCCCGGAAGTATTTGCTCTGATATAACTGATCAAAGCATTTTCAATATTTCCTTCACGAAGTTTCAGCCTTTTATCACCGGTAGCAAAATAAGTGTCCACCTGGTGATCTAAACCGCGAAACTCTGGATGCAACATCAATAACTTTTTTTCAAAAGATTCGAGAGCCTCTACTTTTGCTTTGAATTCAATATTCTTTATTGGCATTAATTAAGAATTATTGACAACAATAATAAGAATTACTCCTGATGATCTGCCTGGCTCAATAGTGGAAAAATTAATATGGAACGTTTCCCAAGAGCCCTTCCCTTTTTTGTAAATTTGCGCTATGCAAAATTATTTGGACGGGCTGAATGAAGCTCAAAGAGAGGCTGTACTGCAGACAGAGGGGCCGGTGATGATCGTAGCGGGAGCGGGAAGTGGTAAAACAAAAGTGCTCACCACACGCATTGCTCATTTGCTGGCAAATGGTGTAGATGCTTTCAAAATACTGGCGCTCACTTTTACAAATAAGGCTGCTGCCGAAATGCGGGAGCGTGTCGAAAAAATATTGGGAAGCAATGCGGCCCGTAATCTTTATATAGGAACATTTCACTCTGTATTTGCACGAATACTGCGTGCGGAAGGGGAGAAACTGGGCTACCCCCGCAACTTTTCAATCTATGACACGGAGGATGCAAAGAGTGTCATCAAAACAATCATTAAAGAAATGGGTTTGAGCGATAAACTTTACAAACCCTCGTCTGTATATAATCGCATTTCCAATGCAAAAAACAACCTTATCACTGCAGAGGAGTATCGTAATGATTTTGTATTGCAGAATGAAGACATGAAATCCAACAGGCCCAGGATAGCAGACATCTATGTTCGCTACGCTGATCGCTGCATGAGAAATGGGGCTATGGATTTTGATGACTTGTTGTTGAAGTTTTACCAACTACTCACTACTTTTCCTGAAAGCCTAAGCAAATATCAGCGCAAGTTTCAATACATCATGATTGATGAATACCAGGATACCAATCAGTCGCAATACCAGATCATAAAACTACTGGGAGCCATGCACGAAAATGTAGCTGTAGTGGGCGATGACGCCCAAAGCATCTACAGCTTCCGGGGCGCTACTATTGAAAACATACTCAAGTTCCAGTCTGATTATGATGACGCTAAGGTGATCAAGCTGGAGCAGAACTACCGCAGTTCACAAAATATATTGAATGCTGCCAACATCGTCATTTCAAAAAACAAAGGACAGATTCCAAAGAAATTGTGGACTAGCAATGTTGTGGGGGAAAAAATTAAATTGGTAAGAACCAATTCAGATGGTGATGAAGGAAAATACGCAGCCGATCAGATACAGGAACAAAAGCTACGGAATCATTATTTCAACAAAGACTTTGCAATTCTGTATCGCACTAACGCACAAAGCAGGAGCTATGAAGAAAACCTGCGGAGGATGAACATTCCTTATCGTATCTATGGCGGCATCAGTTTTTACCAGAGAAAGGAAGTGAAAGATTTCATCGCTTACCTGAGGGTGATCATCAACCCGCACGATGAAGAAGCCATGAAGCGCATCATCAATTACCCGGCAAGGGGAATTGGAAAAACAACCATCGAAAAAGCCATACTGTATGCCAACGAAAATCACATTTCCCTTTGGGACGCACTTAAAAATGTGAGCAGTGCCGGCATCAGAGGTACAACAGCAGAGGTCATCAAGAGTTTCGTGTTAATGATAGAAATGTTTCAGAGTGAACTGGAGAGAAAAAATGCTTACGATGTAGCAGTTCTGGCAGGGAAACATACTGGTTTGGTAAAGGAGTTATTCAATGATAAATCCACCGAGGGACTGGCCCGCTATGAAAATGTACAGGAATTATTGAATGCTATCAAGGAGTTTACTGCTACGCCTACAGAAGATGGTGAACTCTTGGATAAGAGCCTGGGAAGTTACCTTCAGCAGATCACGCTGCTCACTGATGCTGATGAAGAAAAAGAAAATGCAGATGTGGTAAAACTCATGACTATCCATGCAGCAAAAGGTTTGGAATTTCCGGTAGTATTTGTGGGGGGGCTGGAAGAAAATTTATTTCCAAGTGGTATGTCGATCAATACCCTGGAAGAACTGGAAGAAGAGCGGCGCTTGTTTTATGTTGCCATCACGAGGGCAAAGACAAAATTGTATCTCACTTATGCGAATATGCGCTATAAATTTGGAAGCCAGGTACAGAATGACCCAAGCCGTTTTGTAGAGGAGTTGCCGGAGGAACAGGTGGATCGGTCTTTTGCAGGTTTTCAGACAACCTACTTCCAGAACCAGAAAGTACCTTCATTTGCAACAAATTCCTTCCAACGTGCTAAACCCGTTCAAAAAGAAACTCCTGCGCATGTAGTAATAGCAAAGGCGGCTAAGGCCAAAGAGCATACACCTACCCCGGGATTTACGCCCAGCGATGTCAGTCGAATCACTGAAGGCCAGCGTATTGAGCACCAACGATTTGGTTTTGGAGAGGTGATCAAGATGGAAGGGGCTGTCCACAACCCGGTTGCTACGATCAAATTTGAGAATAATGGAGAGAAAAAGATCATGTTGAATTATGCCAGGTTGATGATTGTGGAATGATCTTCATCAGATGGGCGATTATTTACCATTCTCATAAATGAGGTACCCGTTTTATCCCATTCTTATTGTTTATTTTTGCGCCAAATACGTGAATTATGATCAAGACGGGCAATCCTGTAGTGAGTATTTATACAGAAATGACTCCCAATCCGGAAACATTAAAGTTTGTAGCTAACAAATTATTGTACCCCGGAAAAAGTGCCGACTTCCAGTCTGAAGAAAGTGCAGCTGCCTCGCCTCTGGCACGCCAGCTGTTTGCCTTCCCTTTTGTAAAATCTGTTTTCATTGCGAGCAACTTTGTGACATTGACCAAGACCAACGAAATAGAAAACTGGCAGGATGTAACACCCAGTATCAAACAATTTTTGAAAGAATACCTTGAAGAGGGCGGTGTCATTATCAATGAGGAACTGCTGGCGCAACGTCGCGATGAAAGCAGTAATGTGGTATTGAATGATGATGATGATGTGGTAAAGCGTATTAAAGAATTGCTGGAGAATTATGTAAAGCCTGCCGTTGAAATGGATGGCGGCGCTATTCAATTCCTGAGTTACGAAGATGGTACCGTAAACCTGCTGATGCAGGGAAGTTGCAGTGGATGCCCTTCATCGATGATCACACTCAAGGCAGGAATAGAAGGAATGATGAAACGAATGATTCCCGAAGTAAAAGAAGTAACTGCCGAGTCCAGGTAAATGAATCGCTACACACTTACAACTTATAATCTTAGAGCATTCTGATGAGTGTATCAGAAATCTATCAACAATTTGTCGAAGGACTTGCTCAAACGGGCCCTTTAGAATTTGTGGCCGTTATTTCCGGTATCGTAAGCGTTTGGTTTTCCCGAAAGGAAAATATTCTTGTATATCCTACAGGTCTTATAAACACTACCTTCTACATCTACCTTAGTATCAAAGGCAGCCTGCTCGGAGAAGCTACGGTCAATCTTTATTACACCATCATGAGTATCTATGGTTGGATACTGTGGGCGCGCCGGAATGAGCAACATGAGCATGTGGTCAACATTACCTATAGCAACCGAAAAGAATGGCTTCAGGAAATTGGATTTTTTGCTGCATTCTATATCGCCATCTTCAGTGCATTAAGTTATCTCAAAAGAGATTTTGCTCCGGGCGCTATCCCGTGGGCTGACGCATTCGCCAGTGCCACAGCGTTCACCGGCATGTGGCTGATGGCAAAGAAAAAAGTGGAGAGTTGGTATTGGTGGATCGCAACTAATATTGCTTCCATCCCTTTGTATTTTGTAAAACACTACGTTTTCACCAGCGTCTATTACCTGATATTACTGGCAATGGCGGTATGGGGATTGATAGAATGGCAACAACGTGCGAGGAGATATGAAGAGTCTAAACAACCCGTGGAATGACTGCTATAAAAAAATTTGTAGCTATAGGACCAGAATCCACCGGCAAAAGCACACTGTGCAGCGACCTCGCTTTTCAGAAAAACACACTTTGGTGCAAAGAGTATGCAAGAGAATTTCTTGTTACTAACGGGAATGATTACACGTTTAATGATTTGCTAACTATTGCACAAGGGCAAATAGCCCTGGAAAATGCAACTACAGAAAAAGCTGAAGACGAAAAAAAGGAGATGATATTTATAGATACAGATATGTACGTAATGAAAGTATGGTGTGAATTTGTGTTCGATAAATGTCATCCATATATTCTGAACCAAATAGCCGAGAGAAAATATGATGGATATTTCCTTTGTCATCCAGACCTGCCCTGGGAAAACGATCCACTCAGAGAATATCCTGACCAGGAAACACGTGATCGACTGTTCAAATTCTACGAGGAACTGCTTTCAATCCAATCAACGCCCTGGTGCCATATCAGGGGAGAACATGTTGAGAGGATTTCAAGAGCAAACGAATTCATACTATCAGTCTCTGAGCAGTCCTAATTCTTATTTCTGATATTGATCAGAAACTGTTCTATTCCTTTTCGAATATCAGAAGCGCTGCCCTTGTGATTATTCACGAGGCATGAAAAAATGAACAGCTTATTCTTCTTAGTAATTAAGTAACCGCTTAGCGCTACCACTCCATTGAGTGTACCTGTCTTGGCAAAAATGTATCCCTTTTCGTTTTTGTACAGAGATGAGAGCGTACCGGTACCCCCGGTTGGTAATATCGCTTTCATACGATCTAACCCAAATTCGTTTTTCATCTTGTTCAGGATAAAAACAAAATCCTGTGGTGTAAAAAGGTTGTACCTGCTCAAGCCAGATCCGTCTACCCATCCGGGAGCCTGTGGTAAATCCTTAAAATCCGTCTCGAGTATCTTTTTGATGATCTGGCGATCATTCATTGTTCCAATTACTTTCCGGCTCACCATCAGCAGGCTTTGTTCTGCGAAGAAGTTGTCGCTTCTGTGCATCGTGATAGAAAGCATGGTGTCTAACGGTTGTGTATATACGAAATTAGATCCTTGCGGAAGCCTGTTACCCGGAAGCACCTTTGAATGGAGTGTGTCTGCAAGTAAATTTCGAATCACACTATCCTGCGGCACGTATGGAACATCGAGTTGCTGAGAACGCCCGTTGGTAATGGTGAACAGGTTTCTGTCCCAGGGACGAAAGACACTGATTCCATTTTTAATATCTTTTGAAACAGCAAGTGCCGAACTAAAAAAGGTAGGCTCCACGTTGATGCTTCCGTTTCTGTATTCTATTCTTGCAAAATCTCCATACAGTGGCATACCACTTCTTGGCGCCATATAATAATCCATATAATCATTCCATGCCCATCCATTGCCGAGGTATTCATTAAAGGATGATGAATAGAGATGCACCTCTTTGAATCTTTTCAAAAAATCAAAAACAGGTTGCCGGACAAAATCAGGGTGCAAGACAGTAGGGTCACCGGTGCCGGCAATCAACACTGCGGAATCATTGAGCACTTCGTATTGTACACCGGCGATGCTGTCCCCGAGATACTTCATGGCGAGGTAGCAGGAAGTCAGTTTGGTATTGCTTGCCGGAACAAAGTATTTATCAGACTGATAGTTGTATAAATACTTTCCCGTTTCCGGATCATAAATAGCAATGCCTGTATGCGCGTTGGAAAAATGTTCGTTGGAAAAAATTGCCTTTTTAGCAACTTGATTCATCTTCTTGCTGACAGAGCACGACGCCAGTAAAAATGCCGCTCCGGCTATGAGTAGGTTTCTGATCATCCGTCCAAATTAACCCAAATTTTGCAGTAGCAAAATTTCTGCGAAGCAGTGACGAAAAATTGGCTTTTTTGCCAATTTTTGTCAGGGTTAACCCGACAAACTTCGTTTCGTCGGCCCTTCGGGCAGATTTTGCAGTCAACTGCAAAATCTGGGTTAATAAAAGCTGAAAGAATCCATGGCAATTTCTTTTTCAGCACCCCGGACAATGGTTACTAACGGTAATGGACAAACGAAATTAAAAGTAGAATTGCTGACTTTGAATCTGCTCCATGACTACGTCTGGAACTAGGTATCGGATTGACTTTCTTTCTTTAATCAATTGGCGGATCAGCGTACCGGAAATTTGCAGCAGGGGAGCATCTACGATCTGTACACGACTGCTGAGCATTGCGGGATCTACTTCAAATCCCGATCGCTTATAGATTTTAATATCATAATTTTTCAGGATTACCTCAGCGTTTTTCCATTTGCCGATATTCCGAAAGCCATCACTCCCCATGATGATTGAAAATTGGTGTTCAGGATACTGCTCCTCCAGGTGTATCAATGTGTTAATGGTGTATGAAGGCCTGGGCAGCTTGAATTCAATATTGGAAGTCTTCATTCTGTGATCACCCTCAATGGCAAGGTCCACAAGGTGTTTCCTGTGGTTTTCATTCAATAAGGAGTGTGTTTCTTTAAAAGGGTTTTGGGGAGAAACCACAAACCACACCAGGTCAAGGTTAGTAAAATTCAGGATATGACTGGCAATAATGAGATGGCCATGATGTACAGGATTGAAAGAACCGAAGTATAGACCGATTTTCAATATTATACAGTTTTCGTGTCTGCAGTACAAGGCTCAACAATGATCGCCGCTGCCTCATCTACCCGAAGACTCAGCGAATAGCCGGCGACGAGGATGTAAATCGGGTCGCCCAAAGGAGCTTTCTTCCACACTACGGCTTCTTCCCCGGGAAGGCATCCCATTTCCATAAGCTTCAAAACAATTTCATCATTCGTGAATGACAATATTTTTACCTTCGTCCCTGCTTTAATTTCTGATAAGTTCATGCTGCCGCAAAGGTAGCCTCTTTCATAAAATTGTTTGTTGTGCCTTTAAAAAATAGAAGTATTATTTCTTTTAACTACGTTGATGTTGCCCTGCGGCTTAAGGATACGCTTTTGCTAAAAACCCGGTTGACCGCTGTAATGGCGCTGGAAGGAGTGCCATTCTATAAGATACAATATGTCTTTTGCTCCGATAGCTACCTTTTGGAACTTAATCAGAAATTCCTGAACCACGACACCTATACAGACATACTTACCTTCACTCTTTCTATGCCCGGCGAGCCAGTTTCCTCAGAAATCTATATCAGTACAGATCGGGTTGCAGAAAACGCAAACTCCCTCGGGATTGATTTTATTGACGAGTTGAACAGGGTAATGATTCACGGACTGCTGCACCTCTGTGGTTACGAAGACGATACGCCTGCAAAGAAAAAGAAGATGCGATCCCGGGAAGACTTCCACCTTGAAAATTTCTAAGGTTGGTTCCACGTGAAACAACTAATTGTTTCTGTCAACCATGTTTCACGTGAAACTCCCTGTTCTTGTTAAAAAATAGCCCCCCCGAGCTCCAAAGTCCGTCTTTCTCCCTAAAAATTTACTATTCCTGTACTTTTGCACCATGTTTCCTGAATATGATGTAATAGTGGTAGGCGCCGGACATGCGGGATGTGAAGCTGCGGCGGCATCGGCAAATATGGGTAGCCGAACATTGCTTATAACAATGAATATGCAAAATATGGCTCAAATGAGCTGTAATCCTGCAATGGGCGGAATAGGGAAGGGTCAGATAATCAGAGAGATAGACGCCTTAGGCGGGTACTCTGGCATTGTAACCGACGAAACAGCCATCCAGTTCAGGATGTTGAACCGCAGTAAAGGCCCGGCAATGTGGAGTCCTAGAACACAAAACGACCGCAGCCTATTCTCTCTCAGGTGGAGGCAAGCACTTGAATCTATATCCAACCTTGATTTTTACCAGGATTCGGTTGTAGGACTATTGAAAAAAGGTGATAAAATCACCGGGGTCAGAACTAAAATGGGACATTCCATCTCATCGAAGGCAGTAGTTCTCACAAACGGCACCTTTCTAAACGGTGTTATTCATATTGGAACCAAAAGGAGTACCGGTGGCCGGATAGCAGAGAAAGCATCGGAAGGTATTACCGAAAATCTGGTTGAGTGGGGCTTCGAAAGTAGCCGGCTCAAAACAGGAACACCCCCTAGGGTAGATGGGCGTTCCCTCGATTATTCAAGAATGGAAGAACAAAAAGGCGATGAAAAGATCAATAGATTCTCCTTTCTTGATACAAGCCTACCTAAGGAACAACGCAGTTGCTGGATCACTTATACCAACCCGGAAGTTCATGATATCCTGAAGACCGGATTTGACGAAAGTCCCATGTTTCAGGGCAGAATCAAAGGGGTAGGGCCACGTTATTGTCCAAGCATAGAAGACAAAATCAACCGTTTCGCCGAAAGAGAGCGGCATCAGCTATTTGTAGAACCAGAAGGCTGGAACACCATTGAAGTGTATGTAAATGGATTCTCCTCTTCTCTGCCAGAAGAAGTACAATTCAAAGCACTTCGGAAAATCCCGGGATTTGAAAGCTGCAAGATGTTCAGACCAGGTTATGCAATTGAATATGATTACTTTCCCCCAACCCAATTGCAATTCAGCCTCGAAACCAAATTAATTAAAGGCCTCTTCTTCGCCGGACAGATCAATGGCACAACCGGATACGAAGAAGCAGCCTGCCAGGGTTTGGTGGCAGGAATCAATGCGCACCTATCCATCAAAGACCAGGAGCCTTTTACACTCAAGAGAAATGAAGCTTACATCGGCGTATTGATCGATGACCTGATTAATAAAGGAACAGATGAACCCTACCGCATGTTTACCAGCAGGGCTGAATACAGAACCCTTCTCCGGCAAGATAATGCAGACATGCGTCTGACAGAAAAAAGCTACAGAATGGGACTTGCTTCCCAGATCAGGATGGACAGGGTATTACAAAAAAGCAAGAATATTATCGAAATAGAAAACTTCCTCAAAGAAACCGGCATCCTTGAATCGGCTGCAAAACTTTTGGACTCCATAGGTGCAGCTCCGTTGAATCAAAGAACAAGGGCATCCCAAATACTACTTAGGCCCGGGGTTGGTATTCAACTGATGATTGAAATGATTCCGGAATTACAACCTTTAAATAAATATTCGGAAGAGGCGCTGCAGGAAGCTGAAATTGTAATCAAATACGAAGTATATCTAAAGAAGGAAGAGGAAATGGCCCAGAAACTCAATACAATGGAAAGCCTTGTCATTCCTGATACTTTTGATTATTCCAAAATATCTTCGCTCAGCAATGAAGCAAGACAAAAGTTCAATAAAATCAAACCCAAAACATTAGGACAGGCGAGCCGGATCAGTGGAGTGAATCCAAGTGACGTTCAAATCCTGATGGTATATATGGGCCGGTGATTTTCGTTTAACCAATACCGTTAGATACTATGACTAAAACAATCACTTTACCCACAGGAATCAGTAAGGAAGAAGTATTTCCAAGAGTTGAGGCTTTCTTAAAAGAGACGGGTCTTTCTATCGCAACAAGCGATAAGTCAAGACCGTGGGGCGGATTCTTTTGTATTGACGACTCCTGTACCCAGCAATTTATAGATACATTCTTTTCTGATGTGCCGCTCACTGCCATCCGCATATCAGAAAAACTGAGTCCAAAAATTTTATTAGTAGCTCCTTCAAAAAGATTAAGCTGGCAATACCATCATCGTCGTGCGGAAATATGGAAAGTGATAGGCGGCGAAGCGCTTGTGGTCAAAAGCGAAACTGATGTGCAAACAGAACCCGAGATTAAAAAACTCAACGACGTAATCACATTGAAACAAGGACAACGGCACAGGTTGATTGGTTCAGCAGAGTGGGGGATCATCGCAGAGATTTGGCAACACACAGACATCACCCCCAGCGACGAAGATGATATCATAAGAGTTGAAGACGATTTTGGAAGGTGACATATATCAGGTCTTGAATTTCCTAATTTCACAAATGACTTACAGCCTAAAAGGAATTCGGATTATATAACTTTGTATCATGACACAGGAAGCATCAACTATTACAACACTGACCTCCAAAGATTTTGTTACGGACCAGGAAGTACGGTGGTGTCCCGGATGTGGAGACTATTCAATCCTGGCACAAGTGCAAAAGGTATTTCCAACACTGGGGATACCAAGAGAAAATTTTGTGATCATCAGTGGAATCGGTTGTAGTAGCCGATTTCCTTATTATATGAATACCTATGGCATGCACAGTATTCATGGCAGAGCTACAGCCATAGCCAGTGGGCTGAAAGCAACACGACCTGAACTCAGTATTTGGATTGTAACAGGAGATGGTGACTGTCTCAGTATAGGCGGTAATCATACCATACATCTTTTCAGGAGAAACTTTGATGTCAACCTGATGTTGTTCAACAATGAAATCTATGGATTGACCAAAGGGCAATATTCCCCTACAAGTGAATTAAAAAAGGTTACAAAAAGTACTCCTTACGGAAGCATTGATCAGCCATTCAATCCCGCATCACTCATACTGGGCGCTGGTGGTACTTTCGTGGCCAGGACAATGGACAGAGATCCTAAACACCTTCAGAACATGTTGCTCAGAAGTCATGCACATAAAGGAAGCTCATTCCTTGAAATCTATCAAAACTGTAATATTTTTAATGATGGTGCTTTTGAAATATTCACTGACAAAAAGAGCAAGGCGGATGAGACACTCTTCCTGGAGCAGGGCCAACCTCTTGTGTTCGGAGCTGAAAAAAATAAAGGTATAAAGCTGGATGGGTTGCAGCCGGTAGTTGTAGATATCAACAGTGAAGTGTCAGTAAATGATCTTTGGATTCATGATGAAAAAGAACTTGGCAAGGCCCAGGTCCTTGTACGCATGTTTGACGACCCCGCAAAAACAAACCACTTTCCACGACCATTCGGTGTGTTCTATGATATAGACAGGCCTTGTTATGAAGATGTAATGGAAGACCAGATAGAAGATGCCATCCGGCGTAAAATCTCTGACCTCGATACTTTGCTTCGCGGTAAAGAAATATGGGAAATAAAGGGAGAGGCAGTTTAATTCAAATTACAAAGAAAGGTAAAGGGCTTTAAAGCCTCCCTGTCAAGGATTGCATTCACATGCTTACGCTTCCTGCGAATACTGTGCTTGTGGACATTGATAACCTCATGGGCCTGCCAGAGTTTTTCACTTTTTTCAACTACAAATAAAAGATGGTGCAATTGTTCAACAGTATTCTCAAAACCTTGAGGATTGGATTTTTCTTTGATTAGAACTAAAAGTTCCCTGTTAAACTTATTCATTCTTCCGGGGTTTAGTAACCTATCAATCCTTGCTTACTCGGACACCCGCAATTAGACTTCTTGGATGAACTACACCCAAGTACACAAATACTGGCAGTCAACAGCAAAGCAAGGAATAGCCTGGTTAAATTTTTCATTAATGTTGGATTGAAGAAATACGATATTCCTATTTAATTATCTAACTTTTACCAAAACAAAAAGCGGTTACAAGTTAAACTATTTTTGTGAATAATTATTGTAAACAATTTGAAACACAACCATAATTCTTCTTTACATAATTCCCCCAAGACCGTCTTAATAGCGCCGCTTGATTGGGGATTAGGACATGCAACCCGTTGCATACCAATAATTAAAGAACTTATTTCTAAAGAATTTAAGGTAATAGTAGCCGCATCGGGTAAACCATATCAGCTTTTAAAAGCTGAATTTCCTGGATTAAATTTTTTGACAATTGATAACTATAATATCAGCTATAGTAAAGACAGGGCACGGTTTTCCGTAAAATTACTGTCTCAGTTTGTCAAGATATCGAACACTATCCAAAAGGAAAGAAGGTGGATCTCCTCGCTGTTGAAAAAACAAAAAATTGATATTCTGATATCAGACAACAGGCCAGGTCTCGTTCATCCATCGGTTCATTGCATTTACATCACCCACCAGGTAAATATCGAAACAGGAAATAATATTACGAACCTCATCGTAAACAAAATTCATCATAACTTCATAAGAAAATTTGATCAGTGTTGGATTCCTGACAGTGAAAGCAATGGACTTTCGGGCAAACTCAGCCATCCTGTTTCAAGCAAAATAAATGCTCAATATATTAATCCACTATCTAGATTTACTCTCATTGAAACACCGCAAGAATTCGATATTGCAGTTATACTTTCAGGACCGGAACCACAACGCACGATTCTTGAAGAAATAATACTGCAACAGGCAAAAAATTCAAACAAGAAAATAGTACTGATAAGGGGCCTGCCAAATGCAGTTAAGTGTCATCCCCGCAAAAGTAACATTACCTGCATCAATCATCTCTCGGCACAACAACTAAATAAAATTATTTGCAGTTCATCGCTAATAATCTGCAGAAGTGGATATACCAGTATTATGGATCTTGTAAAGCTCAAAAAGAAAGCGATCTTAATTCCTACCCCCGGGCAACCGGAGCAGGAATACCTGGCCCAATACCTTGCTTCAGAAAAATATTTCTTATTCAAAAAGCAAAAGACATTTGACATGGAAGCCGCATGGAAAGAATCACAATCTTTTGATTTCAAGTCTCCCATAATTGAATTTGATAAGTACAAGAAAATTATTGCAGATATCTCCGGAATAAAAACCTGAATTTTACAAATTAAAATTCTCTCAAATTGTCCCAGGCTACTAAGGCTCATTTCGCACTACTTTCCACTAACTTATTCTTTGCATTGAACTATAGCGCTATCAAGCACTTCACTATGGAAGGCATTGCGGGACCTTTTGGAATCAATATCCTGAGGGTTGTCATAAGTATGATTCTGTTCTGGGTGCTATTCTTGTTTAAGCCAGTAAAAAATGTTTTCCAAAAAAAAGATTTATTGCGTCTCGTGCTTTGTGCCTTCACTGCCATAGCGCTAAACCAAATGTTGTTTATAAAAGGTCTCTCTTATACGAGCCCTTTACATGCTTCGCTGCTCACATTCATCTCTCCTGTATTAATCACCGTTTCGGCTTCGTGGCTACTAAAAGAACGGTTAACAATGGTAAAGGTTACCGGGCTGTTATTTGCCTTTCTCGGAGCAATACTCTTGCTGGGAAGCAAGGAATCAGTTTCAGGAGACAATTATCTTCTTGGGGACTCGCTGATCATCGGCAGTTCCATTGCATACACAGCCTATTTTATTCTCGTTAAACCTCTGATGAATAATTATTCCCCATTCATGGTTACAAGAATGATATTTACTTTTGGTTTTGTTATGACTCTCCCTTTCTGCCTGCAAGAAGCAACAGACATCTCTTACACTACACTCTCTCTTAACGAATGGCTGATCCTCGGATTTATCGTTATTCCTGGTACTTTTCTGGCTTACCTTTTTAATGTTTACGGCATCAAAATTCTCAATGCTTCGAAAGCCGGGGCCTACATTTATACACAGCCTTTCTTTGCGGGAATCGCAGCCATTTTCTTTTTGAATGAACAAATCACACTTCATAAGGCAATAGCAGCAGCACTCATTTTTGCCGGCCTCTATATGGCGCAGCGCAAACAAAAAAATAATTCCGAAGCAGACCTCAAAAAATAATAATATTGAATCTTTATCTTTGGCAATAAACAACACTTATGAAGTTCATAGTATCCTCCACACAACTCTTAAAGCATCTGCAACAGATAAGCGGTGTACTCAATGCCAATACAGTATTGCCGGTACTGCTGGATTTTCTGTTTGAAATAGAAGGCAACCAACTCACAATTATTGGTACTGACCTTGAAACTGTTGTAAAGGTGAAAATGAACATCGAAGCAAAAGAGCCCGGTACTGTCTGTATCCCGGCAAGGATCCTTCTTGATTCCTTAAAAAATATTCCTGAACAACCTCTGACGTTTACAATAGATAAATCGTTTGGAATAGAGATCACAAGTGACACTGGTAAATATAAGGTCATAGGAGAAAGTGCAGAAAACTTTCCGAAGGAGCCGGTAAACGATGGTACCTCTTCTTTTAAGATGCCTGCCACCGTAATGCATACGATCATTAATAAATGCCTGTTTGCAACCAGTACAGATACACTTCGTCCGGCCATGCTGGGTGTTTTGTTTGAACTGAATGATAAAGGCCTCACCACCGTAACCACAGATGCGCACCGGTTGGTAAAACTAAACCGCAGTGATATCAAATCGAAAAAAAGTGCGAGTTTCATAGTACCTAAGAAGCCACTGACTCTGATCAAGGGAATCGTTCCTGTTACAGATGAAGAACTTACTGTTTCTTTCAATGACAAGCACCTCTTCGTATCACAAGGTGAATCAGAGATAGTTTGCAGGTTAATTGATGCGCGGTTTCCTGATTACAAAGTGGTGATACCTGCGGAAAATCCTTACTGCCTTACTCTAAAGAAAACTGACTTCCTGAATGCCTTGCGCAGGGTGAGCGTCTTCAGCAATAAAAGTACTTACCAGGTAGCGCTCACTATTCAAGGCAGTGAGTTGTTGCTTGAGTCTCAAGATATAGATCTCAATTTTGAGGGCAATGAAAGAATGACTTGTAGCTACACCGGAGAGGACATGCAAATAGCGTTCAATGCAAAATTTATGATAGAAATGCTTTCCGCAATTGATACAGATGAGATTGTCATTGAACTCAGCGCACCTGCAAGACCCGGAATCATGAAGCCTACAGAGACAGCTGAGAATGAAAACTTGCTGATGCTGATCATGCCGTTGATGATCAACAACTAAGGATTGCCTAGATCTGGCTTTGCCGATAAAGAACCTTTTCAAAATAATAAATTGAGAAATTTCTATCTAGTCTTCAACTCAATAAATTATGAAATCTGTTGCATTAATACCCGCACGATACGCTGCTACAAGATTTCCGGCAAAACTGATGCAAGATCTGGGGGGTAAAACCATTATCAGGCACACTTACGAGAACACCAGGGACACACGGCTATTTGACGAAGTAATTGTAGTAACAGACAGCAAAATAATCTTCGAGGAAATTGTTCATAATGGTGGCTACGCTATCATGAGCCATGGTGAATTTGAATCCGGAAGTGATAGAATAGCCGCAGCGTCTAAAGATCTGGATGCCGGTGTTATTATCAATGTGCAGGGCGATGAACCATTTGTGGACAAACAATCGCTGGAAAAGTTAATACAGGTTTTTGATGACGAAAGTGTACAAGTCGCTTCCCTGATGTGCCCGTTAAAAGAACCAGAAATTGATAACCCTAATTTCGTAAAAGTAGTTGTCGATATAAAAAATAATGCATTATATTTTTCGCGTTCTCCGGTTCCCTTTTTCCGAAATAAAAATATCCCTAATTCATATTGGAAGCACATAGGTATTTACGGATATCGTTCTAACATACTTATGGAATTTACCCAATGGGAAAAGACACCTTTGGAAAATGCAGAAATGCTTGAGCAGTTGCGCCTCCTTGAAAATGGTGTCAGCATCAGAATGATTGAAACTTCTTCCAGCCCTATTTCAATAGACACGCACGAAGACCTCGAGCGCGCTCAGAAGAAGTTGGAAGAATATCTACAACATAAAAAATCAATTTGATAAGTTTGCCACATGCTGAGCAATAAATTTCCATTCTTTGAAAACCTCTTCGAAAGACCCGTTAGCAGGATGATGCACGTGAACCCCACTTTGCCACCAATTAGAGTGGAACCTTCGGTTTCCAAAATAACCATCATCACCTACAATGAACATACTGTTGATATTCAGAAGACAACCAACCTGAATGATTGCCAAAAATACCTGGTAGATGCTTCAAAAGTTTGGATCAATGTAGATGGCATACGAAAAGAAGATATAGAAGCTTTATCTGCGATGTTCAACATTCACATGCTCATCACGGAAGACATACTCAGTATTGGCCAACGGCCGAAGATGGATGAAATGAATGACATCCTCTATGCCCTGCTCAACATGATGTACTATAACGGAAAGTCGCACTCGGTGGAAAGCGAACAGGTTAGCATTGTATTGGGGAAATCCTTTGTGATCAGTTTTCAGGAAGATCCGGAAAGAGACCTCTTCAACCCCATTAGAGACAAACTAATGGTTGAAGGCAGCCGGCTGAGAAACTATGATTCAGATTACCTCTTTTATTCTCTCATCGATATTATTGTCGACAATTACTTTGTCATCATGGAACACATGGGTGACCAGATTGAATACCTCGAAGAAGAAATCATTCAAAATGCAAATACAGTAACGTTAGCGAGGATCAATAACCTGCGCAAGGAAATGATCTTTCTAAAAAGAAATATTGCTCCGGTTCGCGAATTGGTAAATGGAATCTTAAGAAGCGAATCAGAACTGATTAACGAACGAACAGAAAAATATTTTAAAGATATCTATGACCATATCGTCCAGGCAACAGAACTATCAGAAAGCTACCGCGACATGATGTTGAACCTGCACGATCTTTATCTCAGTGAACTCAACCTCAGAATGAACGAAGTGATGAAGGTAATGGCTATCGTAACCTGTCTCCTGGCTCCGGCAACTGTAATCGGCGGAATCTTCGGGATGAACTTTGATCGTATGCCGTGGCTACAGGACACATTTGGTTTCTATCTGGCAGTTGGATTGATGTTACTCATTCCAATCGGTATGTTGTGGCTCTTCAAGAAAAGAGGATGGTTCTGAAAAAATTACTTTCTCTTAAATACAGGTACAGTACTGCATGGCTCACCATACATAATACTCTTTGCATAAGGAAGCAAAGCAAACGTGAGTGCTGTATAAGCATACTCCGGAATAGCAGCATCGCCACAACCTTTTAAGACAATTCTCTTTCCTTCATAAGAAGCAAAATCTTCTGAATAAATCTTCCTGGTAAATAATTCTTTTCTGCACTCCTCAATACTTCCGGCCATTATTGTTGCGCCAACAGGCTGCAAGTGGGTAGTCACCAGCATATAAGCCCACAATGGGATGATAGCTTCTGTAGAACAAATAATGGTTACATTTTTGTCTTCATACTTCGACCAGTCAAACTTCTTCAGTGCCTCTCTGAAATCCTTTTCTTTCAGGATCAATTCCATAAACAAAAAATCTTTCAGATCAAACACTTCGATCTCTGTTGGAAAATAATCCAGAGGGTTCAATGTGATCAATTGACTTTGAGTCACTTTATTGATTAAATCTTCTTCCATGCCGATACAAAGGTAATTTTAGACCACCAAACCATATTGCAAAAAAAAGAGGTCATCAGATTGATAACCTCTATCATATCCTTAGAAAAACTTACTTCGAAAATCTTCAACCCTGGCTGTCTTTCGTAATCCTGCAAATGTCTGTTGCAATATCATTTGCAGCTGTCTTGACTGATCCATTTCCAGTTGTTGTTTCATAGCCTCAGGAGATATAGTCTTCTCCCCTATGCTATTCACCTTTAACAAGAACACTCCGGTATTACCAGCAATGGCGGGGGAAACTTTGGTCTGAAAATCTTTATCAAATGCAGCTCCCGCAACCTTTGGTTCATTGCCTACTCCATTGATCAGTCGTGCATTGAATGTCAAAGTAGAATCCTGCCCTGTCGAAAGTACCTGTACATTAAAAACTTTCGCAACTGATTCTAATGAAGCACCACTGCCAACTTTCTTCTTGATTTCTTCTGCCTTCTTGCGGTTTCTCAGTATTGGTTCTACCATTGGGCGTGCTGTTTCTGGATCCTGTAATCCTTCACGCAATTTTTTATCCACAGATACTACCACAAAATCATTACCCAGAGAGAACGGCTCTGAAACACTCCCTTCTTTATTATCAAATGCCCACTTGATTACATTTCTCGCATCAGCATAGCTTCCAAACTGAAAATCATTTTCATGAACAGCCATAGGCAAATCAATTTTTGCCAGGCCATTTTTTGAAGTGTATGTATTAAATGCCTTCACATCACGTGCGGCAGCAGATAACTTTACAGCTTCGCTATTTGCTTTATTGATTGTTACATCACTAGGATCAATTTCCCTTGCCATATATGCTATCTTATAAGCAGGCTCCGGATGCAGTTTCTCCATTATCTCTATATAATGATAACCAAACTCTGTCTTTACCACTTTCTTTGTTTCTCCGTTTTCATTCAACAGGAATTTACCAAACTCCTTTGCAAAATTATCACCCTGTACCGTTTGCAGATCAAAGGACATTACACCTTTTGTTTGTTTGGCCCCTTCATCTGTGGAATACTTTTGTTCTAACTCATCGAAACTTGCACCGTTTTGGATAGCCATAGCAATACTGTCAGCCAGGCGCTTAGCAGTACTGTCAGGAAGCAATGGTTGCTGCGTTTGGGGATTGATGGTTCCTAATAGGATATGACGCACTTTAAAACTATCAGGTAATACTTTTTCTCCAATCTTCTTAGCCAATACATAATTCTTTCCATCCAGGTAAGGTCCAAATACACCTCCTTTAGGAAGTGAAATGATGGCGTCCTTATTCGGTACCTGTATTTTTGATCCGGGTAGATAACCGTCAAAGAATGGAACCGCTGAAGCATTTCTTCCCAGGAAAAATTTAGCATTTGAGTCTGCTTCAAACTGTTGTTTTAAATCATCTACAGCTTTATAAACTCTTTGGCTGTCTTCTTTATTTGGTGATGCGCTGAATGCGACATACGATAGCATAACGCCTGCATCTTGCTGGAAAGCCGCTTTATGACTGTTGATGTAGTCTTTTATTTCCGCTGTTGTAATATTAATAGTGCTATCTACTATCGAAGTATAAGGAATTGCTACATAACTGATATTAGCAAACTGTGCTGACTCCTGTACTTGCATATCCTTTAGCCACTTGGGTTGATACATGCTACCGGATATCATGGCTGTATATTTACCGTACAAAGTTTGCAATACCATCGGATCAATGAGCTGAGAAAGTACAGCGCTCTTCTGCTCCTCGTTTTTATTCTGCTTCATCTGCGCCCACCATTGCTGCGCCTGGGCTATATCATATTTACCGGTAGTCTTATCTGTAAATGCCTGCTTAAGTTGTGGAGGCGCATCTTCACTAAACATTACCGAACTCATTTCCTTGGGTGTAAAAACAAGCCCCAGGTCTTCAAACTGCTCATGAATAATCTTTTCCGCCACTAATTGCTCCCATGCACTCTGCATGATCTGGTTACGTTGCCCAGACTGGTTGCCATACTGCTGCTCCAGGTCCTGAACTTTTTTATTGAATACGTGATAGTCGATGTTTTCACCATTCACCTCACCAATAGTTGTTTGATCTCCACCACCAAAGAGTTTTCCTGTACCACTCATTGAGTCCATCAGAATGAACCCAATAAGGCTGATAGCAATAACCGCAATAATAAATATGGCGCCTTTTTCACGGATAGTTTGAATAATAGACATAGTCTTTCCTTATGATTTATGTTTAGGGCGGCAAAAATAGGTTAATTTGAAATAGCAACAAAAGCCCCCAAGAATACGTCAGTACTGATATCTGGTGCCCATATCTCCTTTGTGTAATACCCTTAAAAACAGGACATATTAATAAAATATAAAATTGTATCATTACCTATTCTATTGCTTCTCAATATTTGGGTAAAAAGTAATCTTCACACTTGCTGTTCACAAATATTTCTTTTTGTGGATAACCCCATATTTTTTCCTCGTTTTTGTAGAATAAAATTTAATAAATACACTCTCATATTATTCATAAAGTGCATATCAGATAAAAACTCCCAATTCCTTCAGAGCAAATTCACAATGAATTAAATTTTTGACCAGCAAAATTTATACAAGAACCATCTTATTAAGGCATGTGGAGAACGAAGGAAAATATCCGTAAATATTCAAAATCATCATCAGGATAAAATGTGAATTACTGTGGATAATACCAATTATTCATTTTACCAATACCCGGCTAAAAATCTTTTCCACTTATTCACAGGCATAATAGTAATAGGTTATTTTAAAAAAAGTATTACTTATTATTTATTACTTCGAAAATCCACATTTTCATTTGTATCCGGCAAAACGTACTCATCGAATTTTTTCTTCCCGAAAAACCATCCATATTCGCAGAACAATCTAAAAAATTTTTTGAAATGGAAATTCTTGTATTGAAAGGTGTACGGAAAATTCATCCTGTACCGGGTATATGTGCCATAAAAAATCTTAAGCGCTGGGGGAATCTTATTATCACCCAAAAATGCATTGCATTATGATTAAGAATCGCCTGAAAAAGATTTTGAATTTAAGGGAAGAAATGAGTTTTTCATTTTATGTTATTGATTTTATTTTTCGAAAACTTCTTCGGCAAAATATAAGAACCAAATGGGCAGTACATCATACCAGTACCATACAGTGCCCTGAAAAAATCAAAAGAGGTATCGGCGTATGGCCCGGAGATTCTCCCAATGTTTATATAAATGCTTTTAATGGAATTTCATTTGGAGACTATGTCAACATCGGACCTAATACCTGTATTGTATCAGCTAATCATGATTTGATAGACAATAAAAAACTTTTATCTGCACGTCCGATAGAGATTCACAGATTCTGCTGGGTGGGAGCGAATGTTACGATTCTACCCGAAGTTATCCTTGGCGATTTTACTGTCGTGGGAGCAGGGGCAGTTGTTACGAAAAGTTTTAAGGAAGGGTATTGCATTATAGCAGGGAACCCGGCGGCCATTGTCAGATATCTTGATAAGCAATCATGTGATACATTCGCGAGATCTGTTTATTAAGTAAATATTTCTAAAATTATTGAAGCTTTAAACTTTTGATCTAGAATTTTATTCTTTAATGCTCTGGGAATATTTTCTCAATTTTATCGAGTGTAGGATTCGATTTTATGCATTTCATTTATCCTTACAGAATATTCCTTATTACATCTTGCCTAACATCTCTACAAACACTGATGGATAAACACCAAGCCATAATATCAAAATAAACAACACTGCGATCAGTAGTTTCAAAACGATCGATGATGAACCTATATGATCCTGCAATTCTGATTCGTGATGAGAAAGCATGACAGCCACCACACGCAAATAATAGAATAATCCAATCGTACTCGAAACAACCAGGACAATCAACAAAAACAAACCACCATTGGACATGCCTGCTGACAGCAGGAAAAACTTACCCATAAAACCTGCTGTGAGTGGCACTCCGGCAAGAGACAACATCACCACAGTGAAGAATGCTGCAAGCCACGGTTTCTTCCAAAACAAACCTCGGTAATCTTCCACCATCAATGCTTCTCCTTTTTGATTTGAAAAATAGGTGATCATCGTCATAGCTGCCAGCATGCTGGTGAAGTAGATGATGAGATAGAAAACTCCGGCAGCAGTACCGATGATACTTGCAGAAAGAAATGCGACCATCAGGTATCCCAGGTGTGATATAGATGAATATGCCAGTAAGCGTTTGAGATTTTGCTGGCGCAATGCAAGCCAGTTACCTATAAACATGGACGCTGTGGCAATGACCGCAAACGCAATCCAGATGCCTTCATGACTCAGCCCGCCCGTACTGTAAAACAACCGTAAAAGAAAAATAAACGCTGCCCCCTTGCTGACGGTGGCTACAAATGCAGTAACCGGTGCAGATGCTCCCGCATAGATATCGGGTGTCCACAAATGAAAAGGTACCAATGCCATTTTGAATCCAAGACCGACGGTGGTAAGAGCCAGTCCTGCCAGCAATAACGGCCCATAGGAAACCGGTTGCAACTGCCCTCCCAGCGATTGCAGGTCCATACTTCCTGTGGCGAGGTAAATCAATGCAAATCCAAACAAAATAAATGAGGTAGCAACGGCAGCCATGATCAGGTATTTGATACCCGACTCTATCGAAAAACTTTCTCTCTTGAGATATGCAATCAGTGCAAAGAGCGACACACTCAACACTTCGAGCGATAACACAAACGAAACAAAATGATAACTCAATACCATACATACACTTCCCAAAGCGGCCAGTAAGAGCAGTACATAATATTCTTCTTTGATGATCTTCTGCACCCGGAAGTAGGGATAGGATATCAATACAATTACAAATGTTGCACACAGGATAATACCGGTAACTACATTGGCCAGGCCATCAAGGATGAACAGATTGGATATGATTTTTTGCTCCGATGACTGGTTGATTAAAAAATAGAAAGACACTACAATACCCAGCGCTGTGATGGCAGCGCTGAACAAATGACTTCGACGAACTGCAATACCGAGCATCACGATGATAGCAGTGACAGCAAGAATAATTTCAGGAAGTAAGGAGATGATGTCTTGCATACTGATCATAAGCCACCTCCTTTTTTAGCAGTGAAAGTAATGATCGATGATGACTGCAACGGATTTGCTTCCCGTGTGGCTTCTTTATTTTCAGGTTGTATCATTTTCATTTGTTCAAAAGCCGGTTTGGCAATACGAATAACTGATTGAGGAAAGAAACCCAACCACAGCATCGCAACAGTCAGGCTTCCCATCACTACCCACTCCCGCACAGAGATATCATGTAATGAATAAGAATGTGTATGATTTCTCTGGTGAAAGACTTTTTGCAGTATCCGCATTGAATAGGTAACAGAAACGATCAAACCCAATGTGGCCAGTACTGCCAGCACAATATCATATTGCCATGCTCCTGCAAGGATCAGGAACTCTGCAACAAAATTTACGAGTCCGGGCAAGCCCAGGGATGCCATAATGAAGACTACGGTGAATCCACCCATATTGGGCATGGCATCCCAGAATCCACCCATTTCATTGACATCCATTTTTCCAGTACGATCATATACAAACTCCGCCATGATAAACAAAGCGGCAATGCTCAATCCGTGGGCGACCATCTGCATCAATACACCCTGGTAAGCTAATGTGTTGAATGAAAAAACCCCCACCAAAATAAAACCCATGTGGCTTACACTCGAAAATGATATCAACCTTTTCAGATTTAATTGACCATAGGAAAGTTTGGCCCCATACAGTATGGAAGCAACGCCGAGGATGATGCCGGGAATTGCAAAATTTTGCGCGGCCTCCGGAAACAATGGAATCACGAAACGAATCAATCCATAAGCTGCAGTCTTCGACATCAGCGCAGCAACGATGACACTACCTGCTACAGGCGATTCTGTGTAAGCATCAGGCAGCCAACTATGAAAAGGAATGGAAGGTAGTTTTACAAAGAAGGCAATAAGGAATCCACACATGATCCAGAATGCAGCAGGACCACCCGCTAGACTTCCGAGCAGCGCCATATAATCGAAAGTATAAACCTGTGTAGCGTTGCCATGTATCACAAACAAAGCAATGATCGAGAGCAACATCATTAATCCACTGATCTGGGTAAACAGAAAAAATTTCCATCCGGCATACTTACTGTTTTCATGCCCCCAAATCACCATGATGAAATACATCGGCACCAGCATGATTTCCCAGAAGAAATAAAATAACATCAGATCCATGGCAAGAAACACACCGGTGATACCTGCCAACAACCACAAAAGATTGAAATGATAAAAACCGGTATGCTTATCAACATTTTTCCATGAAGACAAAAGCGATGCAATCCCGAGAAAGAAAGTGAGCGCTGTCATCACAAGGCTGATGCCATCCATTGCTAAATGAAAACTCATTCCGAATTGTGGTATCCATTCATATTGTACTTCGGTGAGCCAGCGATTGTTTTGCGCAAAACTGATATTGCCTGCATTGTTGCTCCAGAAAAAAACAATGATTAGTAAGTCTGTCAGCAAAGCGATGAGAGAAATCCACTTTGGAATATTCTTGTTGACAGCAGAAAGCAGCCAGGCCAATATACCACCAATCATCAGGATCAATATGAGCGCTATCATTATCATAATGCCAGTATTATCGTGAGTACTATAAATGCTCCAATACCTATTCCCAACAGGTAATATCTTAACTTACCGTTTTGTGTGCGGCTGAATACTACATTCATTGCCACATTAAAAAATCCTACCGCGCCATAGATTCTGTCGACAAAATCTCTTCGGTCTATTTTAGAAAGCCAAACGAATGGTTTTACAAAAACTACGTCGTAAAGTTGATCAAACTTCCATCCATCATGCAGGAAACGGAACAAGCCTGCACCACTACCATATTTGAATTGCCGCAGCGGTTCCGGTTTCTTGATATACAGTTGCCATGCCAGCCAAACACCAACCAATGCCAATACACCTGCCAACACCTGCAACACGGTTTCTCCAGCAGCAGGATTAGCCAGTAGGCTGACAGGAGGCAATGTGGTGCTGACAAAATCTGAGAAAGGTGTGAAGTGGCCGAAGTTGTGCGGCAACTCAATGAACCCTGCAACAAGGGAAAGAATCCCGAGAACAATCAAAGGAATTTTTATGGCAAGACCAGGTTTGTAATGAGTCGGCGTTTTCTCTTCTCCGAAGAATGTGAGAAACACCATTCTGAATGTATAAAGTGAAGTAACGAATGCTGCCACAATTCCTGTAAGCCATAACCACACACTTCCGTTCGTGCCTGCAAATGAATACCAGAGAATAGCATCCTTGCTATAAAAACCCGCGGTAACCAACGGAATGGAAGCGAGCGCCGCAGAACCGAAAAGAAATGTCCAGAATACTACCGGTAATTTTTTTCGAAGTCCCCCCATCTTGAACATACTATGTTCATGATGCACAGCAAGGATCACAGCGCCGGCAGCAAGGAATAAGAGCGCTTTGAAAAATGCGTGGATCATAAAATGAAAGATTGCAGCCGACCACGCACCTACACCGAGAGCGAGAAACATATAACCTATCTGGCTGATGGTAGAATAGGCAAGTACGCGTTTGATATCATGCTGTGCCAGTGCGCTGAAAGAAGCAATGAACAATGTAGCTGCTCCAATGATGGCAACGAGCAATTGGATGGAAGGTGCCAATGAAAACAATACGTGTGTGCGTGCCAGTAAGTAAACACCGGCTGTAACCATGGTGGCCGCATGTATCAAGGCGCTCACCGGCGAAGGCCCGGCCATTGCATCGGGCAGCCAGGTCTGCAAAGGCAATTGTGCCGATTTGCCCAAAGCGCCACCTAACAACAATACCGCAGCCCACACTGCTTCTGAACTATTAGCCGTCCACACATTTGGCGCTTCATTCAAAATGGTAGAGATATTGAGCGTATCAAAATCTTTGACCAATAAAAACAAACCGAGGATCATCGCAGTATCGCCTATGCGTGTGATCAAAAAAGACTTACGTGCAGCATACGCATTTTTTTCAGCATCGACAGAATCATTGTACCAAAAACCAATCAATAAAAAGCTACAAAGCCCCACACCCTCCCAGCCAAGATACAACAACAGTAAATCGTTGGCGAGCACGAGTGTGAGCATGCTGAAAATAAAAAGATTGATGTAAGCGAAGAATCGCGAATAGCCTTTGTCGTCCTTCATGAACTCTGCAGAATAAAGGTGTATCAGAAATCCGACGAAGGTGATCACAAAGATGAAACATAACGAAAGCGCATCAAGATGTAATGTCATTTCCGGACTGAAACTTCCGATGCTGAACCATGTCCATAAATGTTGCTCAACGAAATATCCGGCAGTGTTGTGTTGCAGAAAGTCGATTCCGGTAATGATGGTAATCAAGGCTGCCACACCAACTACACCTACTCCGATCAGAGGTACCATCTTGCGCGGCAGCCTCGTTCCAAACAAGGATAAGATCAGAAATCCTGCAAGAGGAAATGCCGGTATGAGCCAAAGCTGAGTTACCATAGTTTCATTCCATTTTTAAAATATTAATCCTTCATTATACTGAGCACATCACTATCTACTGATTTGAACAACCTGTGCATTTGCAGGATGAGCGCAAGGCCTACAGATACTTCTGCTGCTGCCATTGCGAGGATGAAGATCAGCATCACTTGTCCATCAGCCTCTCCCCACTTGGCACCACCCAACACAAAAGCCAGTCCTGCAGCATTGAACATGATCTCCACGCTCATCAGCATAAACAAAATATTTCTGCGGATGAGTACGCCCAACAACCCTGTCAGAAACAGCAGTGCTGCCAACACCAAACCCGCATTGATAGGTAGTTCACTCATGAGTCATTTCATTTGATTGTAAATAGCGGTGATATTCTTTTTTCTTTTCTCTTCCGATGTGATATGCGCCGACAATACCTGACATCAACAACATACCTGTCAACTCAATAGCGAGGACATATCCCCCAAACAATGACCTCGAAACTTCAACAGGTCCGATAGTGGTAACACTTGCACCACCCACGCCATCCACATAAAGCACATAGATCATTTCGCAGAGTAATACAAGACATAGCACAGCAGGAAATATCCAGGTGCCAAAATTCATCAGGTTGGATTCTGATGCTTCCGAATTCTTTCCCATGTTGAGCATCATAATCGCAAAAACAAACAACACCATGATAGCGCCTGCGTAAACAATTACTTCCAACGCAGCAACGAATGGCGCACCAACTACAAAGAAGATGACAGCCACACCGAGTAGCGACACAATCAGGTACAACAGAGCATGGACCGCATTCTTACGCGTTACTACAGCTATTGTAGCAATAAAAGAAATGATGGAGGCGATATAAAAAATGATAACCATAATTATTTATTAAGGCAATAATGTTCTGACATCTACCGGAGCATCTTCTTTTTCTCCACCACCCTTGGGCTTCACACCTACTGCAACACCTGCCTGCTGATAAAAACTATAACCATGATATTTTCCCATTCCGCTGATCAATAAATCTTCTTTTTCATACACCAGGTTTTGTCGATTGTATTCTCCCATTTCCATGTCCGGTGTTAATTGAATGGCATAAGTAGGGCAAGCATCTTCGCAGTATCCGCAAAAAATACATCTTGAAAAATTGATACGGAAAAATTCAGGATATCTTCTGCCGTTTTCATCTTCTGTTGCCTGTAGCGAAATACAATCCACAGGACAAGCGGCTGCACACAGGTAGCAGGCAACACAGCGTTCGTTATGATCAGGATCGCGCGAAAGAATGATTCTGCCACGCCAGCGCGGAGGCAGATAGGCTTTCTGCTCCGGGTACTGAATCGTAACCTTCTTTTTAAACATCTTCAAAAAGACCATCCACAATGAACGAATACTGCTAAACATACATTTTCAATTTTAGGTGTTAGACAAAACAACAGCCCCGGTTACCAACACATTCAGCAATGCCAATGGCAATAACAACTTCCATCCGTAACTCATCAACTGATCATAGCGTGGCCGTGGCAGCGCAGCTCTCAGCAAAACGAAGAACAGGATGAAGACAAACATTTTTATAATGAACCAAACAATGGGCGGAAGAAATGAAGGGCCGAGCCACCCTCCGAAAAACAATAAAGTGATCATGCAGGAGACCAGTGTGATGCCGAGATATTCTCCCACGAAGAACATCCCGAATTTCATTCCTGAATATTCAGAGTGAAAGCCTGCTATCAATTCGCTTTCTGCTTCGGGCAAATCGAATGGCAGCCGGTGTGTCTCCGCAATACCTGCAATGAGAAAGATAACAAACCCAACAATCTGCGGCACCACATTCCACATTCCTTTTTGTGCATTGACGATTTCGGTCATGTTGAACGAACCGGTCTGAATCACAACTCCCATCAACGATAATCCCATGAACACTTCGTAGGAAATCATCTGCGCAGCGCCACGTACACCACCTAACAATGAATACTTATTGTTGGATGCCCATCCTGCAAGAATGATTGTATAAGCGCCTAACGAAGACATTGCAAGGAAGAACAACAAACCAATATTGAGATCAGCAACGACCAGCCCGGGAGCAAAGGGCACAATAGCAAAACTCATCAAAATGCTGAGCATGATGATTGTGGGTGCGATGACAAACAATTTCTTATTGACAAAAGAAGGTATCCAGTCTTCTTTGAAAAATATTTTTACCATATCCGCCAATACCTGGAAGATTCCGAATGGCCCGACACGGTTAGGACCTGAGCGTTGTTGCCATACTGCCAGCATCTTGCGTTCGACATAGATAAGGCCCGCAGCAATGGTGACCGAACCCAACAATACGCAAACGATGATCAATATATTCACCCAGACTTCATTCATGCGGTTTGTATTATTTTATTCTTTCACAATATTTATTCCTTATTTCCTTTTGCTCACACAATATTCGTTTCGAACGGAAAGCGGATACCCTGCGTTTCTTTGAAACCATAAGGGATCAGCAAAACGTTTTCCGGTAAACTGTTATTAATTTGAACAGGTAAAGAAATATTTTCATCATGGTATTGAATCGAAATGATTTCTGCTCCGCTATGTCCGCTCTTCGCAAGTGCCGATTCGCTGATACTGATGGCAGCCGGTGGAATACGCTTTGCCAGTGGAGGGCTGAGTGCACTCAATTCATCGGAGCCGTAAATATGATACGCAGGCATCACGACAAATCTTCCCGCGGCAGGACTATTCTCTTCCTTCAGCGATGAGGCACTACCATTTTCCAAAGCCTCAATGAGTCGTTTACCGGGGTTGCCTCCATGCAAAGGCCCGCCCACTTCTATCTGGTATTTATTGATAGACTGTACAGAATTCCATCCCGGAGCCCAGAAGAAAGGAGTGTCTGCTGCCGGTGGCTGGCCTTGATATCCTTCCATTGTAAATGACAAAGGAGAGTCCGGATCGATAGGAGGTTTGGGTTCGTGTACGCTGACGTTGGCATTCATTGCTGTGCGGCCACTGAACCGGTGGGAGGCGCGTGGAATCTTTTGTGTGCCAATGCGAAAGTCTGCAGTGGGTGCAAGGAATTTAATCGGGTTAAAAACCGGATTGCTTTCTGTGAGGTCGGCTACGATTGCATCAAAAGGCCGGGGTTGCTCTGTTTGATGAAGGATCATATCCAACCATGCCCAACTGCTTCGGATATCATATTTTGGAACATGCACCTGGTAATAGCGTTGTGCTCTTCCTTCATTGTTGACAAAGGTGCCGTCTGATTCTGCAAAGGTGCCTGTAGGAAGAATAAAATCAGCGAAAGAAGTTGTTTCATTTTCCAGCGAATCCAGCAATGTTACTTTGCCGCAATGATCTAAGAAATCAATAGCATCATTATTTCCGAATTGCCGGAACAGATTTGTTTCAAGTACGATGGCATCTGGTTGTGTACCTTTTTTAATTTCCGCCATGGCGTCTTCGATATACCGCCCACCAATCATTGCAAGCCCTAACGAGTTTGCATAAGGTACCGCATAAGCAAGGCCGGCATCTTTACCGGTAGATTTCAATGCAGAAGCTATTGCTGCTGCAGCATGGATGATTGCTTCGCTCATCATCCCCGTTCCGGAAACGATCAAAGGTTTTTTTGATGCCAGCAAAGCAGCGGATACCTGTGATGCAAAGCTTTCGGAGGCATCGTCTCCTGCTTGTTGTGTCGCTCCTGTTTGAATTTTCTGGTGAATAAGTCTTGAAAGTTTCAATAAAGAGTTGGTATCACCAAAGAAGGAGGATGTGGCAATCTCATCCAATTTGGTAGCATACGGAGTAGCAAGGAAGAATGGGCCTGTTTCACCCTGAACTACTTCCCGGATGGCAGCATCGTTCCAATGCTGGATTCTCAGGTCATAAGCTTTTTGCCGTGGAATATTCTTAGCTGCCTGTCTCAATGCCAATGCCATCATCGGTGCTGTATTGGTAACGTCTTCGCCCAAAACAAAAACAGTATCATACTTTTCTATCTCAGCAAGAGAGGGAGTTCTGACTCCTGATTCTTTGAGCATCTTCAACACAGCGTCCACACACTTGCCCTCATTGGATGGAATACCTCTAAAGAAATTTTCTTCACCAACCATTTTCTTCAACATGAAATTTGATTCCAGAGACGCACGCGGTGAACCAATCCCAATCATCTTTGGTTTGCTGCTAAAATATTTTTGAATGTTTTCGAATGCAGTTTCCATTGCACCATCTTTTTGTGCGCATCGGGTAAGGCGCGACTCACTGTTGACATATTCGTACCCGAATCTTCCCCGGTCGCAAATAAAATATCCATTCACATCGCCATTGAATCTCGACATGATGCGCCGAAGGCCACCGTATCTTTCTGATGCAAGGGTATTACATCCAAGACTACATTGATGGCAGATGGATGGTGCACTCGTGAGGTCCCACTTGCGCGTGTAATGCTGGCGTAATGTTTTGTCGGTGAATACACCGGTAGGACAAACCTCAACAAGGTTACCGCTGAATTCATTTTCCAAAATTCCTTCTTCACTTCTTCCGAAATATACACGGCCATTAGATGCAAATACACCAAAGTCTTGTCCACCGGCATAGTCATTATAGAATCTCACACAACGATAACACTGAATACACCGGTTCATTTCATGATTGATAAAGGGACCAAGGTATTGGTTGATGTGCGTTCTTTTATTGAACCGGTACCGACGATAATTATGGCCGCTCATGACAGTCATATCCTGGAGATGGCATTCGCCACCTTCGTCACACACCGGGCAGTCATGCGGATGATTGATCATCAGCGACTCGATGTTACCCGCACGAAAATCATGTGCCTTCTTACCGTTAATTGAAAAGCGCATACCATCGTTAGCATCCTGCATGCAGGCCATGACGATTCTTCCATTCTTATCATTTTCATCTCTGAAACTTAAAACGGCACATTGCCTGCAGGCGCCCACAGAATGCATAGCCGGATGCCAGCAGAAATATGTGAGATCAAGCCCCAGCGACAACGCTACCTCCAAAAGGTTCTTACCGTTGGGCACTTCGTAAGCAATATCGTCAATAAAAATCGTCGCCATAGCCTTAAATGTTTTTCATCACGTTCAATGTTTGTATTTGCAGTGATGAGTATGAATGTGTTCTTCAAAGTCTTCCCTGAAATATTTCAGTGCACTCTGCAACGGTTCTATTGCTCCGGGCGCCAAAGCACAGAAAGTATTTCCGGGTGCATTATAATGTGTTTGAAAAGTGAGGTGATCTATGTCTTCCGGTTTGCCCCTGCCCTCTTCAAGCGCTAATAATATTTTTGCTGTCCAGGGTAGCCCTTCGCGGCAAGGGGTACACCATCCGCAGGATTCCTGTGCAAAGAATTGTTCTAAGTTCAGGCACATACCAATAGGACAGGTTTTGTCATCCATTACAATTACCAATCCTGTACCCATTCTGCTGCCTGCCTTTGCTACTTCTTCAAAATCCATTTTGACATCGAGATGTTCTTTTGTAAGAAAGTCTGTTGAAGCGCCACCGGGCAATACACCTCTGAATTCATAGCCATCCATCATGCCACCTGCGTGTACTTCTATCAATTCTCTGAGTGATACACCAAGAGGTAATTCCCAGAGGCCGGGTTTTTTTACCTTGCCACTGGCACCATACAGTTTTGTACCACCACCTCCGGGAGAGTTACTAAGCTCAATATACCACTGAGCACCTTTAGCGATGATATGCGGTATGTTGCTGAGTGTTTCTATATTATTAACGATGGTTGGCTTTCCAAACAGTCCGCTTACCTGGGGAAACGGAGGTTTGTTTCTCGGATTGGCACGCTTGCCTTCGAGAGCATTCAGCAGCGCAGTTTCTTCACCACAGATGTATCGCCCGACACTGGTATGCAAATCCATTTCGAGAGAGAATGATGTACCCAGAATATTTTTTCCGAGATATCCTGCTGCGTATGCCTCTGCTAACGCTTTTAACACCCGTGTGGCAGCTTCATGATAAGCCCATCTCAGGAATATGTAACCTATGGAGGCTCCGATAGCGTAACCACTAATGACCATGCCTTCTATGAGTTGATGCGGATTGCATTCTATCAGGAGTCGGTCTTTGAAAGTACCCGGTTCCATTTCATCACCATTGGCAACGATGTATTTGGGCTGTGGTACATTATCTCCCATGGGTACAAAACTCCATTTAGTGCCGGTCGGGAAACCTGCACCGCCGCGTCCGCGCAGTTTTGAATCCTTGACGGCTTGCATCACCTCAGCCGGCGACATACCAAGCGCTTTTTTCAGGCCTGCATATCCCCCCACGCTTTCATATTCTTTCAATGAAAGCGCTGTACCGTCTGCTTTGATATGTTCCGTTAATGGTCTTTCCATTTTACTCATTCATATTTAGATAAAATTTCGTCCAACTGATCAGGTTTCAGGTCCCGGTACAAATCCTCATCTATAAGCAATGCCGGTGCATGATCGCAGGTGCCGAGGCATGGTATGGGCAACAATGTGAATCGCTGATCCGGTGTTGTCTGAGAAAATTTGATGCCTAACTTTTCCTGCAATGCCGACAAAATATTTTCATATCCCATGATCCAGCAACTCACACTGTTGCAGACAAAAATGACGTGCCTGCCAACCGGTTTTCTGAAAATGATATTATAAAAAGTAGCTACACTATCTATTTCATGTACACTCATTTCGAGAATAGGAGCCAGTTCTTTCAAAGCAGCATCAGATACCCACCGGTTGTGTTTCTGCACCACCTTCAATGCATCGATACATGCAGCCTGCTTATGTGGCAGGTGATGAAACAATGCTTCTATTTCCTTCCGTGCTTCGTTTGATATGATTTGTTCAGATGCCATTCATTAAATTTTATTATCGGTCAATGTCGGACAATACAAAATCCACTGCTCCCAGTATCGACATCAGATCAGCTATCGTGTAACCCTTACTGTATTGGGGTACAAACTGGATGTGTGGAAAACTGGGGGTGCGGATGCGCGTACGATAAGACATAGTACTGCCGTCGCTCACCAGGTAATACCCATTATGCCCCTTACTCGATTCTACACCACAATACCCTTCACCGGCCGGAATCACAGGGCCCCATGTAACATTTACAAAATGATTGATCAGCGTTTCTATATCATACATGGTATGTTTCTTATCGGCAGGAGTTGTCAATGGATTGTCTGATTTGTAAGGGCCTTCGGGCATATTGTTTACACACTGTTCGATAATGCGCAGGCTTTGCCTGATTTCTTCTGCACGCAACAATGCCCTCTCATAACAATCACCATTAACGCCAACCGGAATTTCGAATTCAAACTGATCGTAGAGAGAGTATGGTTGACGTTTTCTGAAATCCCAATCGAAACCTGTAGCCCTGAGTCCGGCGCCCGTTACCCCCCACTCTATTGCCTCTTCTGTATTGTAAACTCCAATTCCTACCGTTCTCGCTTTGAAGATTCTGTTTTTCATGATCATCTTATCATACTCCTTCAGCCGGGGTCGCATGTACTTGATGAAATCTCTCACAAGTGTGTCCCAGCCTTTTGGCAAATCCTGGGCTACACCACCAATCCTGAACCAGTTTGGATGCATGCGGTCGCCGCAAATGGCCTCTATGATGGTGAACAATCTTTCACGATCATAAAACAAAAGGAAGACCGGCGTCATCATTCCAAGGTCTTGTGCGAAGGTGCCATACCAAACCAGGTGGCTGGAGATCCTGAACAATTCGCACAGCATGATTCGGATTACCTCTGCACGATCAGGAATTTTGATGCCACCCATTTTTTCAACAGCCATTACATAAGGGAAGTTGTTCATCACACCACTGAGGTACTCTACGCGATCAGTATAAGGAATGAAGGTGTGCCAAGACTGTCGTTCGCCCATCTTCTCTGCCCCACGATGGTGAAATCCAATATCAGGAACTACGTTCACAATATCTTCTCCATCCATTTGAAGCACCAATCTTAAAATACCGTGAGTACCCGGGTGCTGAGGACCAAGATTGAGAAACATAAATTCTTCATTGCTTCCTGACTGAGAGGTAAGCCCCCACTCTTCCGGTTTGAATTGATACAGTTCCTGCTCAGCCAGCATTTTGTCTTCCGGTAGTTGAAACTTCCCCATTTCAGTCGCTCTTGCAGGATGGCACTTTTGCAATGGATGGCCCTTCCAGGAGCGCGGCATGAGAATACGCGTGAGATGTGGGTGGCCATCGAATTGGATTCCGAACATATCATATACTTCTCGTTCATACCAATTGGCCATTGGCCATACTGTAGTGGCGGTGGGAATAGAAGGTCTGTCTCCATTGAGCGCTACCTTTAGTCTCAGAAATTGATTGCGCGAAAATGAAAGCAATTGATAGAAGACAGTGAAGTTGCTTTGTGGCTGACAGGCCCTGTTTTTCCTGGCCTGTTCGTCAATGGCGCTCAGGTCATACAAAAATTTGAATTCTAATCCCGGTTCATTTTTCACAAATCCCAATACGGGAACGATATAGTTTTTATCAATCCAGAATGTAGGAAAGGCATCGCAGGTAGGCTGTAAATAAACTATAGCCTCCGGAAATTTGTTTTTCAACTTTTCACCAATATCATCGTATCCCTGCATAAATATTTTCTATTACTTCTTTAATTGATCAATGTGATTACAATGGGTTTTATACCTCGTCCGGTGGCCTTATCTCTGTCATCTTTTTGCGTTCATCTCTCTTCATATCACGCATAGAAGGCATGTCAGGTCTAATGATGCCTTGCGGGCCAATCACCCAGCTCAAAGGCCGTTTCTCCTTGCCTACCTTATCTCTCAGCAAAACGATTCCTTCTAAAAATGCATCCGGGCGTGGAGGACATCCCGGCACATACACATCCACCGGCATAAACTTGTCGACACCCTGTACCACACTGTAGATATCGTACATGCCTCCCGATGAAGCGCAGGCTCCCATCGCAATGATCCATCGCGGAGCCATCATTTGTTCATATAGTTTGCGGATGATGGGTGCCATTTTGATGAACACAGTACCCGCTACTACCATCATATCTGCTTCGCGGGGTGTGCCCCTGATTACTTCTGCTCCAAATCTTGACACATCATATTTGCTGGTGATACTTGTGGCCATTTCGACATAGCAACAGGATAGGCCAAAGTTGAAAGGCCAGACAGAATTTTTTCTTCCCCAATTAATCATGGATTCCATAGTTGTAAGCACCACCGATTGTTGAACAGCCTCTTCCATAGAACCTGTTCCTTTCATTGCAGATACCGGATCATTCGCCTGGGTCGTCCACCACTTCATGTATTACTATTTTTATTTTGAGTTTGTATTGGATGAAGGATTTTTTCGGGATCACTCCTGAATTTCTTATGATATATCCTGAGAATTTTTTTCCCGTCAGGGCCAAAGTCAAGAGCGCCTATGCGCCACACATAGATCAGTACTGCTACAAGTTCTGCAATGAACGTAGCAATGGAAATGTATCCCGGCCATCCCAATCCTTTGGCATGTATGGCCCATGCAACAATAAAAACTACTTCCAGGTCGAAGATGACAAAGAACATTGCAAGTACATAGAAGTGAATCGGAAACATCAGCCGCGCGTCGCCTGTAATTTTTATTCCTGATTCGAACACAGTATCAGTTACTGTCTCTTTGTGTTTTTCTCCGAGAAAATGGGAAGCGACCAACATAATAGTAACAAGCGCTACCACACCTCCGGCATATACCAAAATTGGCCACAATGTAGAAAGAGACTGGCTTTCGGGCATGTGTTCTTATTTTTTGGAATTAAAGAAAAGAAACTCCCCTCAATGCATTTATTTCAAAGACACATCTGTTCAAACTCCGGTTAACTACAATGAATGTGCCGTATCGTAAGAAGACTAAAGTTAATGATAATTTAATCCTTTATTAAAAATTTTTGGGCATGCTCTTCATTTTCAGAATCGAATTCATGAAACGAAGAGAGGAATTCCGGCAACAATAATAAGTGGAATGGTTTTTGCCAATGCAGGATATTTAAATTCCGAATTCTATGAATTTGTTTTTACGCAGCTTCAGTTTACCACTATTATTCAGCTTTATTTTTTTCTTTCAATCGAATGTTTTTGCGCAGACTTTCACTCCGAAATATAATGTTTCAATGACAGAACATTCCAAAGGATATTATGAATACCTGCCTGAAGGATATAACTCAGGTAATGAAAAATATCCGTTGCTGATTTTCTTTCATGGAGCAGGAGAAAAAGGAGATGGTAGCGCTGCACAACTTTCGAGAGTATTGGCAAATGGAACTCCTAAACAGATAAATACCGGTACATTTCCAAAGTCATTTACTGTAAATGGAAATACGTATAAGTTTATAGTAATAGCCCCCCAGATTACGGATAGTCCGGTTCCTTCAGATGTAGATAATATTCTGAATTATGTAATAGCACACTACAGGGTGGATACGCTTCGAATTTACCTGACCGGTTTGAGTATGGGAGGTGGTGTTGTTTGGGAATATCCGGGTGAGTCATTTACTTATGCCTCAAGAATTTCAGCGATTGTGCCGGTGTGCGGTGCAGCATGGCCTGCCAACTTCCGCTGCGAAAATATTGCAGCAGATAATCTTCCGGTATGGGCTACACATAATAATGGCGATGGTACAGTGCCGGTGAGTTACACTACCGGATTTGTAAATGGCATCAACAGCCAAAATCCGCCACCCAACCCACGGGCAAAAATGACCATCTTCAACAGCACTTCTCATGATGCATGGACTGCCACTTATGATCTCAATTTTAAAGAAGACGGCCTGAATGTATATGAATGGATGTTGCAGTTTGCGAAGAAGTCTGTATTGCCGGTAAATGACCTGCAGTTTAAGATTGCAAAAGAAAAAAATGGTGTGGCCATCAACTGGAGCACAGCCTCAGAGGTGAATAATTATGGGTTTATTGTTGAGAGAAGTAATGATAGCAGGCGTTTTGATTCTATTGCTTTCATTCCTTCTTCAGGTGCATCTGCACATCAATACAAATATGTGGACAATGCCCCCTCTGCCGGAGAAAATTATTACCGACTAAAGATTATTGCAACAACGGGGCAGACCACTTACAGCGAGGTAAGAAACATTTTGTACCCTGTCACAAAATCTATTTCTCTTTTTCCCAACCCGGTCAATAATGTTCTTCATATTCAGTCAGGAAATGTTCTTACAAAAGCAACTCTTCGAATTACAGACATGTCCGGTAAAATTGTTTTAGCAAACTCAATAAGTGGAATCGGGGATCATTCTGTTCAGGTAAAGTTAGTTCCGGGAATGTATGTGGCTACCATTATCCAGGATGGGAAGGTGATATTCAGTCAATCCTTTATCAAAAAATAGAGATCACTCAGAAAGAATGATAACCTGGCGTCAAAACCGCTGATACCGGCCATTGCCGAGTTTATCATATCATTAGGATAATTTGAAATACCTATCCATAATTTTGAAAAAATGAATGCCATGAGACATTTCAAATTATTAGCCACGTCCATATTTCTTTTAACTATATTTATTTCCTGCAAGAAGGAAAAGATAATAGGAACAGGAGAGGTCATTTCTGAACCACGAATAGTTGCTAATTTTTACAGTGTATCTGCATTTGGAAGTACCGAAGTGTATATCACTTATGGAACTGCATTTTCGGTTTCTGTAAGTGGTTATGAAAATATTGTACCTCACCTGAAGACCTATGTAGAGAACGGAACGCTTATCATTAAATATGATAATAACACCAATATTTCAAATGACAATTCTGAAGTGCATGTGACTATGCCTTCGTTGGTAAGTGTGAGTGGCCAGGGAGACAATGATATCAAAGTGTCCGGCAATTTTATTGGAACGGAAACCCTGACAGCAACCACCAGGGGATCAGGTGATATTTCAATTGCCGATGGAAATACCAATAATCTGATGTTGAATATTTCTGGTAGCGGAGACATCAAATCTTTTGGACTTTCTACAAAGAACGCTACTGTAAAAATAAATGGAAGCGGGGATGCGGAGCTTTCTGTTTCCAGTAGCTTAAAAGCCACTATTTCAGGCAGTGGCAATGTGTATTACAAGGGAGACCCGGTCATTGATGCCTCTGTGTCCGGATCGGGGAATGTGATTAAGAATTGATCACTGTTCGCTGATTCTCCAAACCTCTATGCCGTTTTTTGCAAGTGCTCTAAAGTCTGGGAGTGATCCATCGCCTTTGCCTGTGAGGCCACCATCAGGATGCCCCAATACATTGCAATGTGAATCATATACTACATTGAATTTATCGCAGCAGGCAGATTTCATGTAGTACACCATTTCCCCATTGTATTCATATCTTTTGATGTATATCGGAGTTTCATTCATTTTTTTCAGGGAGGCAATTTTCTCTTCAATGCATTTCGGCAAATTGGCTATGCTTTTTCCGGTCCGGTGTCGGTTGCATGCAACAAGCATAAGAATGAGGAATAATAAAGAACTAAGTTTCATTTTGGCATGTGAATGTTTGTGAACAATTATCGTAAAAATATTTCAGTAAAAAGTTTTCATCTTTGCCGGAATGCAAAATTCCAATTTTATTGATCTTATCCGTGTCTTTTGCCGGAGCGGCCATGGCGGTGCAGGCAAGCGGCATTTCATGCGTAATAAACTCACTGCGAAAGGTGGCCCTGACGGCGGCAATGGTGGTCGCGGTGCTCATGTTATTCTGAGAGGTAACAAAAATCTATGGACACTCCTGCATCTGCGTTATTATAAAAATATACTGGCAGAAAACGGTGAGGGCGGAGGCAGTAATAATTCGACAGGCCGGGATGGAAAAGATATTGTAATTGAAGTGCCCCTGGGCACAATTGCCCTGAAAGAAGAATCCGGTGAAACAGTAGAGATTTTGCACGATGGAGAGGAGAAAGTTTTGATGCAGGGCGGACGGGGAGGATTGGGAAACACCAATTTTGCTACACCAACCAACCAGGCTCCCGACCACGCACAACCAGGAGAACCCGGGGAAGAGATGTTTGTTACCCTCGAACTGAAAGTACTTGCTGATGTCGGACTGGTGGGCTTTCCCAATGCAGGCAAGTCCACGTTGCTGTCAGTGATATCGGCAGCCAAACCGAAGATTGCTGATTATGCATTTACAACGCTGACACCACAATTGGGAATGGTGAGCTATCGTGATAACAAGAGTTTTTGTGTGGCAGATTTGCCGGGTATAATAGAAGGCGCTGCCGACGGCAAAGGCCTTGGCCATAGATTTCTCAGACACATTGAACGAAACCCGGTATTGTTGTTTTTGATTCCTGCAGATAGTGCAGATCATCTTTCGGAATTTGAAATTCTGAAAAAGGAATTGAACGAATACAACCCTGAACTGATGGACAAAAAGTTCATCATAGCCATCAGCAAGTCTGACCTTCTCGATGAAGAACTTACAGATGCTATAGAACAAGAATTACCACAAGGCACTCCGCACGTTTTTATTTCTTCTGTAACAGGCAAGGGAATTACTGTATTAAAGGATATGCTTTGGGGAGCACTGAATGAATAGTTTTCTCCTTATTTTCATGCCGCCCTTTTTATAATTACGCGAAAAAAAATTATCAGGGGCAAACATTAAAGGAAACTCGAAAGCAGGTGAAAAGGAAACTTATTTTTTTTATTAATCCCATTTCGGGAGCCAGAAGCAAAGTGTCGCTGGAGAAAACCATTATCGAAGCTTGCGGGAAAGAAAGTGTCTTCTTTGAAATTTTATTTACAAGCAAAGATGGTGATTACTCTTTCTTGCCCGGAAAGATTCAGTCAGAAAACATTACCGATGTGGTGATCTGTGGCGGAGATGGTAGTGTAGCTCCTATCATAACCTATCTGCTCGATGCAACGGTCAATATCGGTATCATTCCATTGGGGAGTGGCAATGGCCTGGCACGGACAGCCGGAATCCCGTACGATGTTGAGAAGGCTATCAAAGTGCTGTTCACAGGTGTGCCAAAAAATGTTGATGCTTTCATGGTCAATGACCGGCTCGGTTGCCAGATTGCAGGATGGGGATTTGATGCATTCATTGCACAGGAGTTTGCGAGAGAAAGAAAGAGGGGCCTTTCCACATATACTAAGCTTGCAGTAAAGCACTTCTTCAAGGCAAAGCCTTATCATTTTGAAATTGGGTCAGGAGGAAACACATTTTCCACCGATGCATTTATCGTATGTGTGTCCAATGCAAATCAGTTTGGCAACAATGTAAAGATCGCCCCAAAGGCTTCGCTCTCCGATGGCTTATTAGATATTGTCATTTTGAAAAAGACAACCAAACTCAAGATACTGACAGCATTTGTCAATCATCTTTTATTTGCAAGAAAAAGAGAGCCTACATTGCCAAAGCCGCCAAAAGGAAAGGTTCAGTATTTCAATACCCAAAAAGTGATCATTAAGAATTCAGGACTTGCACCCATGCATATTGATGGCGATCCTGTGGGTGCCACTTCCGAATACGTGGTAGAAGTGTTACCGAATGCTTACAAATTGATTCATCCCGCTTAGTGTCGTTTCAGGATGTGCATCACCTGTTCGAAGGCACTGACATTGTTTTCTCGTCGCAATGACATGTTTACTTCTTTCTTTTCACTGGCAGTCAGGTGGAAACTAAGCGAAGCTCCGTACTGTTCTTTTATGGGAGTGTACATATAAGCTACCCGCTTCAATGAGTCTTTCAGAAAGCTCTGAGCGTACGTGATCTCATCGTCCTGGAAATAGTCCTGCATTCTGAACCAGTTCGTTTGCAGCATTGAGAATGGCCGTATCACCACATCAGCAAAGGAACTGCCTTTGTATTTTGCTTCCCAACTACCTTTCTGGCGGGAACGGACCTGCAGTATGAGTACGCCACTCGTATTTTCATTGATCCATTCTCTGAATGTATATAGAAATCTCAGTGTAGTTTCCTGTCCGTAATTATCGCGCAGCCCTGCATCCATTACGTCTATTACGGGCTCGGTAGGTAGCCATACAGCCGGTAAAACATAAGGGTATGTTGCATTCATGCGGAGTGCCGAAAGCAATCGCAGCTTCATAGGAGATTGGTTTCTGAACAATGCAGCAAAATCAATCGCATCGGGCCCGGCTACTTTTGAAGTACTATCTATATATCCGGGCTTCATCATAAAACTCACTGGTTGTGTGGATATGATCATTTTCTTCAAGTCCCGGGTTACAGCGGAGTTCAGAATCATAAGTGGTATGCTTGCTGCTGATTCATACGATTTATAAAACCCTAATTCATGATTTAGTAATCCACCTGTATTGTCGTTGAATTTTTCTTCAAATGCGTACCCGCGATCTTTCACATAACTATTATGATTATACGAAAATTTTTGAGTAGGTGCAATCATATCCCTGGTGATCCAGGAAGAGAACACAGAATTGAGCAGATCATCGGAAATATTGTTCAGATATTTTTTATCCAGTGGATTGATATGCAGGCCTTCATCGCGCAACCTGCATAGTTCTCTGAAATATGCAGCAGCAAGCATACCTCCCGAAGCGCCTGTCATCATAAACGTTTTGCGCATCATATTCCCTCCGGTAGCGCTGTCTAATTGCTGTAAAACATTCATGGAAAAACTTGCACCCCTCAATCCGCCACCGCTAAAATTCATCATAATCAATAGCGGCTTTTCTTCATGCTGCCTTGTTTTCCATCGGTTGAGAATGCCGATCATATTTGCTTTGTCTGCTTCTTCCTTTGCGGGGGTGCAAATGCTGTCTAATGAAGCGAGCGTGTACCCGGGCCTGTTAGTCCTGGAATAGTCAAGGCCATACGCTTTATTGCGGGGGTCTATAATATTATAAACATAAAGCACATTGAGGATTATATACAGAATGGCAAGAAAGAGTAACCCCCAGCTTTTTAGAAAATAACTCAGCGCACCCATCACTGCAATCATTAATGCAAACATGACAAAAATACTGGCCCCTGCGGGCACCTGGAAAAACCGGTTGTCCATAAAAAAGCCAATGAATACCATGCAAATGAAGGCTATGAGTACCGTCATCATTGCTGAAAAGTGATGCTGCTTAAAGATATCATCCAGGAATCCCTGGCTGTAGTGCGACACATTCCTTGCTTTACGAAATTTGACGATACCACCTACATAGTATCTTACCGGCAACCCAAATGGCTGGAACTGGCTTTTTTCGTGTGTTATGATCTCTTCATCGTCATCATCATCGTTAAAACTGATCACACCCGGCTTGATCTTGCGCACGATCCTTCGGTCGGCGGTAAAAAAATAGGCAAACGAAATGACATGAAGCACCAACAAACCTCCCGTGAATGCCAGTGCCATCAAAACAAAATTTCCAACAGAAATTAATTCGTTATCTGTAGAATACTGGTAAGCCTTGAAAAAATACACGACAAGAAATATCAACGGTATGATGGAATTGTTCAGGCAATATTTCAGGAAAGGATTCGTGGTGGCAGCCAAAAACCGGAAGCGTGCACTATGCACTATGAAGGTGGTGATATTCCATGCCATGATGTAAATCCCCGCTGCTACTCCCACCAGGGCAGCGCCTGCTGCATTTACTTTTCCAAGATACTCAGGGGCGAGGAACAAACCATCAGCGCCAAACAACTTCATGAAATGCCCGGTAATTACCAGGAAAAGGATCAGCCAAAAAAATTGTAGCATCTGAGATTTTCGAAAATGCAACAACAGTAGTTGAACCGGGAAAGAGTAATAAATATTTTTTAGTAATGTCTTCATAAGCAATCGAATCAGTTACCAAATATTGAGTATCGTTGATTCTTCTTTCTGACCATAAACATAATAAGTATGACTGACAATAAGAATAATATAGCCACCGTCTGATGAGCTACGCCAAAATACACAAGGTTATCTCCAAAGGGAGAAAGCGTAACTGTGAGTATGCCAAGGATCACCTGGAGTAGTACAAATATCATTGGGAGATGCCTCACAGACCGGAAGGTTTTGCTACCAGGTATTTTTAGTGACTGCACCCAGAATACAATTGTAATAATGAGCAAAAGATAAGCCAATGACCTGTGGATAAATTGAATCGTTATTTTATTATTGAACCAATCAGACCAGGCCGGCTTTAGTGTATTCATCTCTTTTGGAATCCATTGACCGTTGATGGTGGGCCAGGTGGGCGCTACCACTGCAGCGTGCAGTCCGGCCATGAATGCTCCATAAATCAATTGAAAGAAGAGCACAATCAAAATCAGGGTCGCTGTGTCTTTCAATTTTTTCTGTATTACCAGTTTGCTCTTGTTGATGGAGAGTGAGAGTGCAAACCAAAAAGTATAGCACAACAAAAGTAAAGCAGCCATAAAATGCGCAGCCAGTTGGAAATGGCCAACAAACATTCGCTCCGGCACAAGGCCACTCTTTACCATGATCCAGCCGATAGCTCCCTGGATAGCTCCTAAAAAGAACAGCATGATCAAGGGAAAGATCATAGCACTATTAAATTTTCTCTTAACCAGGAAGTAGGCAAATCCTGCCAGGAACACCAGGCCCATCAGCCGTGCCCAGTTTCTATGCAGCCATTCCCAGAAAAATATTTTTTTGAAATCATGAATGGTAAAATCCGAATGGATGTATTGAAACTGAGCAGTTGTCTTGTATTTATCAAATTCCTGCTGCCATTCCGTAGCGTTCATCGGAGGGAGTGCGCCGGTAATGGGATCCCACTCTGTAATGCTCAGCCCACTTTCGGTAAGGCGTGTGATACCTCCCAGCAGAATCTGAACCACGAGCATGAAAACTCCGATGTACAACCAGATGGCAATCGGTTTGTAAGAATGAGTTCCGGTAACTTCTCTTTGCATTTGAATGTTTTTTCCTGTGGGTTTTTGAGGATGAACTGTTTTGTTTACAACTTGTATTCGAAACGTAAATCAGGTCATTTAATTTTGGCAAAAATAGTCAGATTGCTGCTACCCTTTTTTCAGGACAGATTTGTAGAAGCCGGAGTTGATGAAGCCGGCCGGGGATGCTATGCAGGTCCGGTCTTTGCAGCAGCCATTATTCTTCCCAAAGATTTTTACCACCCACTGCTCAACGACAGTAAGAAGATGACGGAAAAACACCGATACGAATTGAGGCCTGTTATTGAGAAGTATGCATTGGCCTGGGCTGTAGCAAGTGTTAGCAATGAAGAGATTGATAACATCAATATTTTGCAGGCGTCTTTCAAAGCGATGCACCTTGCTGTTGCCAAGCTCAGCATGACTCCTGAACTGTTGTTAGTTGATGGCAACAGGTTTAAACCTTATAAAACCATACCTCATCAATGTGTTATTAAAGGTGATGGTACCTATTCCTCTATTGCCGCTGCAAGTGTATTGGCAAAAACCTGCCGCGATGACTATATGAACTCATTGCATCAGGAATTTGACTTTTATGCGTGGAATAGAAATAAAGGTTACGGAACGCAAGAGCATAGAAATGCTATTGCACAATATGGCATTTGCAGGTATCACAGAAAGAGTTTTAAAATATATTCTTCAAATTTGGTTTAAAGTCTTCACACAAGGGCTTACTGAATATCACGGAACTTTTCTCATTTTCTTCCCTGTCTTTTTTTTGTGTAATTCTTTTGTTGTACAGGTTTGTTCTGAAAATCATTGCGAAAGCCTACACAAGCATCATTGGCTCTAAGTGGAATTCCCTCCTTTTGAAAAATTTTTTCTGAGGCCTTTAAACCAAAGGAGAAGTCTCTCAGTCAATGAAGCAAATCTTTTTTAACCACAAAAATTCGTAAAATGAAAACAAAGATCTTTTTATTCCTCGCAATATTTCTTTTTGCAGGATACTATGGTGTAAATGC
>JBDHYH010000012.1:0-50957 GCA_039811325.1 Chitinophagaceae bacterium
CTTGCTGATTCTTTCTCTGATCTCACCTCCCAGTTTTACAATCTCACTTCCAATCAATGTTTCTGAAAGTTGGCTTAACTGCGCTGTATCAGGTGCATTTGTTTGAATCGTATTCATAGTAATATTTTTAGATGGCGGGTTTACAATTTAATCATTTTTTGCCGGAAGGCAATCACACCACCACATTGATCATTTTGTTCTTTACGTAAATGATTTTCTTCGGTTTTTTGTCTCCGATCCATTTCATTACAGTCTCATTATTTAATGCAATTGTTTCTACCTCATCCTGCAACGCATCCAATGAAATGGTAATCGTAGTGCGTACTTTCCCGTTAATACTTACCGGGTATTCCTTTTCGGATTCTACAAGATATTTTTCATCCAGTTTGGGGAAAGAAGCATTTATCACAGAAGTACTGTTGCCAATCAAATGATACAACTCCTCCGCAATGTGCGGTGCATAAGGAGCCAGCAGGATGAGTAATGGTTCCAGTATCGATTGGTTGTGGCATTTCAGATCAGTAAGTTCATTGACACACACCATGAAGGCGCTCACCGCGGTATTGAATGAATACCGTTCGATATCATCTTCTACTTTCTTAATGGTCTTGTGAAGGACTTTCAGAGACTCATTATCTGCTTCTCCGTGGGTTACGATAACACCTTTTTGCTCATCAATATAAAGCCGCCACAATTTCTTGAGGAAACGATGTACGCCTTCAATTCCTTTTGTATCCCAGGGTTTGCTTTGCTCTATTGGTCCCAGAAACATTTCATACATTCTGAAAGTATCTGCTCCGTACTGAGCTACCAGGTCGTCAGGATTGTCCACGTTGAATTTTGACTTGGACATTTTTTCTGATTCTTCCTTTACGATGATAAATGCGTCATCGCCGCTACCTTGCCAGGCTATGTCGAATTTTGGTTTTTCGTGTAAGCCATCCTGTAAGAACAGCTCCAGGTTTTTCCTGGTCAGTTTCCGGGTAGAATCCACCACTTTGTGTCCGTATTTGAAGCGGATAAAGTTTATGTCCTTTGCCGGTTCATTGTAAGAAACGATTTTTCCGTTTTGCGTAGCAAAAAAATACGATTTACCTGTGATCATTCCCTGGTTGATCAGCTTCCGGAATGGTTCATCAAATGAAATCAGGCCAGTATCAAATAGAAATTTAGTCCACATCCTGCTGTAGAGCAAGTGCCCAACTGCATGTTCGGTGCCTCCGATATACACATCTACCTGGTTCCAATAGTCTGTTTTTTCTTTGGAAGCGAATGCTGTATTGTTATGTGGGTCTGCATAGCGCAGGAAATACCAGCTACTTCCTGCATAGCCGGGCATGGTAGAGGTTTCACGCGTACCTTGTGGTGTGTTTGTCCAATCAGTAAGATTTGCTAATGGGCCTTTCCCTTCCTTACCTGGTTTGTAATTTTCAACAAAAGGGAGTTCCAAAGGCAATTCACTTTCAGGCAAAGTAACCGCCATTTCGTCTTTCCAGATGATCGGAAATGGCTCGCCCCAATATCGTTGCCGGCTGAACCCTGCATCCCGCATTTTGTAATTGACCTTTCTCTTGCCCAATCCCAACGATTCTATTTTATCCACCGCGATACCAATGGCTTTCTTCATCACAATACCATTGAGAAAATCAGAATTTTGTAAAATAGCATCCTTTGTTGGATTGGCTTCTTTCCCATTGTAGGCTTCACCAATAATATTGGTAATAGGAATATTAAAATGAGTAGCAAAATCAAAATCTCTTTGATCGCCGCAAGGTACCGCCATGATAGCGCCTGTACCGTATCCGGACAATACATATTCTGCAATCCAAACCGGGATTTTATTTCCACTGAAAGGATGAATAGCGTAAGCTCCCGTGAAGCATCCTGTTACTTGTTTCACTTCTGCGAGGCGTTCGCGGTCGCTGCGGCTTTTCACATATTTCAGATAGTCGTCTATGGATGACCGTTGGTCTTCTGTGGTGATCTGCTGCACCAGGTCGTGTTCGGGGGCCAGCACCAGGAAATCTACGCCAAAGATGGTATCAGGACGTGTTGTATAAACCTTTATAATCGCCTCACCTCCCTCTCCGCGAGGGGAGGGGCCGGGGGTGAGTCGAAAATCCAGTTCAGCACCTTCGGATTTCCCGATCCAGTTTCGCTGCATTTCCTTCATCGATTCACTGAAGTCCACTTTTTCTAATCCCTGCAGCAGGCGATCAGCATAGTCGGTAATACGCAAAAACCACTGGCGCATTTTCTTTTTTTCTACAGGAAATCCACCACGCTCACTGACGCCATTTACGACTTCATCATTGGCAAGTACTGTCCCAAGTCCCTCGCACCAGTTCACTTCTCCATAAGATGAATAGGCCAGCCTGAAATTCATCAGCACATCCTGCTGATCTTTTTCATTCATGGCCTTCCATTGTGCCGCATCGATCTCAATATTTTTGTTATCTGTGAGGCGCAAGGTGCCGTGCTCATTCAATTCGGACACCAGGGTGTCGATTGATTCTGCCTTATCGGATTTATTATTGTACCAACTCTTGAATAGTTGCAGAAATATCCACTGTGTCCATTTGTAATAGTCCGGGTCGCTGGTTCTCACTTCGCGGCTCCAGTCAAAACAAAACCCGATTTTTTCCAACTGATCCTTGAAGGTGGCAATATTTTTTTCTGTAGTTACAGCAGGATGCTGCCCGGTTTCTAAAGCATATTGTTCTGCAGGAAGACCAAAACTGTCGAACCCCATCGGGTGCAGTACATTATACCCTTTCAGCCTTTTATATCTTGAAAGAATATCGCTCGCAATGTATCCTAACGGATGCCCTACATGCAAACCCGCACCACTTGGATAGGGAAACATGTCAAGGACATAAAAGGATTTCCTGCTCTTGTCTTCGGTTACTTGATAAATATCAGATTCCTTCCATAAGGCTTGCCATTTATTTTCTATATCCCTGTAATTATACTCCATGCTGATTGCTTTCATCCTTATTTGCCGATTGACTGATACCGGCTAAAAGTGTACTTTCTTTTGTGAAAAATATGTTATTGATTATTTTTTTTGCACTACTCATGTAAGTTGTACTACATTAGCATTGCAGCGAAATGTGTGCGAAATTACTAAAGTGTACGAACATATATTGCATGGCAGATTAGGTAACATTAAATAAGAACAGATTCTATAGCATGGCTCAGTTTGGAAAATTATCAACAAAGCGTGGCAAACCATCGTATGTGTATGCCATAATTGGAGTGTCATTAGTATTATTTTTATTCGGATTAGTAGGATGGATATTCTTAAACCTTCAGAAAACAGGCAAGTATTTCAAAGAAAACATCCAGTTGCATGCATATATTTATCGCACTGCCACTCCCGGCCAGATAGATAGTCTCAAGAATTATATAGAACATCTTCCTTATGCAGTGAATGTGGAATACATCACTAAGGAAAAGGCAATAGAGAAGTATAATGCAGAAAACGATACACTTTGGAAGACCCTTGCTATTAGTAATCCACTGCCGGAGAGTATTGATTTTTATGTAAAGGCAGATTATGTCAATAAGGATAGTCTTGCTAATCTTGAAAAGGTACTACTCGGTAATTTCCCAACTACTGTCTCGGAATTTCAAACCCCTCAGGCTACGGTAGCCAGCGTGAGCCAGTTTGTGAAGACATCTACGCTGGTGCTGTTTGTTATAGCGATTGTGCTTTGTATCATGGTGATTATCTCGATAGACAATACCATCAGGCTGGCCATGTACAGCAACCGTTTCCTCATCAAGACCATGCAGATGGTGGGAGCTACACGTGGATTTATTACAAGGCCACTGAATGGAAGGGCATTGCTGAACGGCTTGATCGCTTCAGTGATTGCTATTGCACTACTGCTTGCCTGTATTTACGCAGCAGAGAAATTTATTCCTGCTATCAAGGTATTGCATGATAATGTAAGCATCATGCTGATTCTTTTTGGAATTATCATACTAGGTATTCTGATTACTGTTCTAAGTACAAACCGCTCGGCGGTGAAGTACCTGAGGATGAAACTTGATGAATTGTATTAATTGCGTAACATTGCACCCATATTATGAAATCTAAACAAGAAATTGTCAAAAAGCCGGCTACTCACCAACACCCTGTTCAGGAGAAGTTTTCCATTTTTTCCAAAGAAAATTACAGGTTGATGATCATTGGCCTGGTGGTAATGGCTGCCGGATTTTTTCTGATGGCCGGAGGCAGAAGCCCTGACCCGAAGGTGTTTGATGCAGATGCCATCTATAGTTTTCAGCGCATCACCCTGGCTCCCATTCTGATCGTTGGTGGGTTGGTGATTGAAGTCTTTGCTATAATGAAAAAACCAAAGGCTTAACCGGCTCTCACTGGCATGAACCTGATAGAATCCATCATCATTGCAATTGTAGAAGGGTTGACCGAGTTTTTGCCGGTATCCTCTACAGGACATATCATTATTACAGAAAAATTATTATCCGTCCCGGAGGATGAATTTACCCGGGCATTCACTATAGCAGTACAATTGGGTGCTATTCTTGCGGTAGTTGTTTTATACCGGAAAAAGTTTCTCGATTTTGTACATTGGAATTTCTATTTGAAACTGTTGATCGGTATGATGCCTGCCGTAATACTTGGTTTATTGTTTTCAAAAAAGATAGACGCTCTGATGGAAAGTGCTACCACTATCGCGATCACTTTGCTTGCCGGCGGCATCGTGCTGGTTTTTATTGACCGCTTTTTCAATCATCCAAAAATTCATTCTGATAAGGAAGTTTCCTTTTTTAAATCTTTCCTGATAGGTTTATGGCAATGCCTGGCTTTGATACCGGGTATGAGCCGAAGCGCCTCATCTATCATTGGTGGTATGCAACAGGGACTCACACGCAGCGCAGCTGCGGAATTTTCATTCTTTCTCGGAGTACCTACTCTGTTTGGTGCTACTGTTTATAAGTTATTCAAGTATTACAAAGATGCCGGAGGTTTTACCGGTGATCAGATGCAATTCTTAATTGTTGGTAATATCGTATCATTCCTTGTAGCCCTGATGGCAGTTAAGTTTTTTATTGACTTTCTGAAAAAGCATGGCTTCATGGTGTGGGGTTATTATCGCATTTTGGTGGGTATAACTTTGCTGATCATGATCTGGACTGGGTATATAAAATAGGGGCTGATTTTCGAATGTTTCTTGTGACCACACCATATTGAATCTGATGAACCATTCAGGATTTTTGCCAATTACGAAAGGCTGCTAACAACTAAACTAACCACCAATGAGACACATTTTATCAATTGCTTTTTTACTCATCGCCTACAGTAGCTTTTCCCAGGATTCAATATCGTGCAAGGATTTGAGAAACGGCGTGTTTTATGGATATTTCAAAAATTCTGATTCCAGGTATGTCTTCCACAGGGACAATAAATTTCAAAAGGAAATAAATCTTCTTACAGGCGATTCAACGTTATGGAAAATTAAATGGATGAATGATTGTACCTACAGTCTTGAATTTATTTCCACGAGTGAAAAAATTAGTGCTGACCAAAGAGAATTACAGTCTAAGCATAATTTTATTTTTTCCATTACTGAGGTTGGTAAAGACTACTATACCTTCAAAGGATCGATTGATAGAAGCACCAACCCTGTTGTATTAGAAGATACAATGTGGTTTAGTGAAAAGCTACATCCTTCCAACTCGGAGTTGTTCAAATTACTGAAGTCTGAAAAAGATATTCACAGGCTTAGAGATACTTCGAAATATGCCATACTGTACATCTACCGTCCACATAAACTTTCCCTGGGATTAGCGGATTACCTGGTTTATTTTGACAATGTACTGATGACTGCTATGCCAAATAACACAGGTTATGCTTTCAAAATACTGAAGGAAGGTGCCTTCCCGGTTACGAGCCGGTTACTGGGAGATGTGTCAACCGCTAAAGTTGAAATTAAGTTTGGCCATGTCTATTATGTGAAGGCTGCCATAAAATGGACTATATCAAAGCGACTCAACAATTTCAAATTAGAGACTACACAGATATCAAATGAAAAAGGAGAAAAAGAATTTGAGGAGATAAAAAATAAGTAGGATTTTATTAGCTGTGGGAGATGATGTTTTTACAAGTCTTTTCAGCTCTATTTAGTACCCGATTGTGAATTATTTTTCTGAGATTTCCGGTTAATTAATATTTTGATGAGCTATCCGGAACGCAATGAATGAAGAGTTTAATTTTGAACTCAACAATTCTATGCTTACGAAACCTCTCGCCAAAAAGTCGTATGTGAAATGCCAATTGATACAATCGTACACAACAGATGAAGTGGTATCGAGGATTTCGTCAGTAAATCAGGTTTCATTCGACAAAATAATCAGGAAGATTTTTGAGACAGTATTTTAGATCTGATTTTATTTGGTGAGAGATTGATAATTGTATTCAGGATATTTTGATAATACACACTTCATTTCCTTTTAGGCCTATCTTTAACCAAATGAAATTCTTCCTGATCCATATTGCAATCCTTTTTCTTTCGTATGGCGCACTGGCGCAACGCATCACTACCTCCTTCAACAACGATTGGAAATTTCTCTCCGCAGCAGACACTCTGGCGGCAAAGGATGTGGATTGGAAACCTGTTACCATTCCACACACGTGGAACCTGGATGCTTATGAAAAGAGAGATTATAAAAGGGGAAAATGCTGGTACCGGAAATCTTTTACCATACCACACTCTTTCCGGAACAAAGAAATATATCTCCGGTTTGACGCGGTAAATTCTTATGCTGAAGTGTATCTGAACGGTCAATTATTAGCCACTCACAGTGGAGGCTACTCAGCCTTTAATGTGCTTCTTCCCAAGAAAATATTGAAACCTGTCAATGAACTCAGAGTACTTGTTGACAATCGCAACATAGACATTCCGCCACTTTCAGGCGACTTCACAATTTTTGGAGGTATTTACCGGCAAGTATGGATGATCGCCGTTGAGAAAGAGCATTTTGATTTGGACAATCATGGCTCACCCGGAGTTTTTATTTCCACACCTATGGTTACACGAAAATCTGCAAGTGTAAACGTGAAGGGAATGGTTGCAAATCCCCAAAAAGAGACATTGAAAGTTCAACTTCAATTAAGCAATAATGGGAAGGTCATACTTTCCAAAAGCATCAAGATAACTTCAGGAATTGAATGGCAGATGAATAACCTCATAGTTGCAAACCCACAGCTATGGTCGCCCGACACCCCGCATTTATATCATGCAAATCTGAAATTGCTCAGAGGAAATAGGGTAATTGATGAACTCAACATTCCAATAGGATTCCGGTGGTTCAGTGCGGATACCAGGAATGGTTTTCTGCTGAATGGTCATCCGCTCAAACTCATGGGAACCAATCGGCACCAGGATCAGAAACCGTTTGGAATAGCCGTACCCCAGTGGGTACACGAAAATGATATAAGGCTGATCAAAGAGATGGGAGCTAATTTTCTGAGGCTGGCACATTATCAGCAAGATGATGAAGTGCTGAGGCTGTGCGATAGTCTCGGACTTATTGTGTGGGAAGAAATTCCTGTGGTGGATATTATAAAAGACAATGATACTTTCAGGCGAAATGCAAGAAGTGAACTGATCGATATGATTCGGCAACATTACAATCATCCATCTGTGGTATTCTGGGGATACATGAATGAAGCAATCATACAGGTGCAATACCGGATTCCAAATGAGGAGCAACCTCCATTTTATCAAAAGACTGTAGCGTTGGCCAAAGAACTGGAACACCTTTTAAAACAAGAAGACAACAGTAGGCTGTCAGTGATGGCCTGCCATGGCAGTAACTTGTATAACGAAATCGGGCTTGCCGGTATCACGGATGTACTGGGCTGGAATCTCTACCAGGGCTGGTATGGAGACAATCTGACTGACTTCGAAAAGTTTACAGATGAGCAGCATGAAAAGTATCCTGATCGTCCCATTATCATCAGTGAATTCGGAGCAGGTTCTGATAAGAGGTTGCACACATTACATCCGGAGAAATTTGATTTTTCCATCGGGTATCAGCAAAAATTACTGGAACATTATCTGCCACAAATTGTGAAGCGGCCATACATTATTGGTGCTACCGAATGGAATTTTATTGACTTCAATGTCGCCAGTCGACAAGAGTCTATGCCGCGTACCAATAATAAGGGCCTTGTGTATAATGACCGGACTCCAAAAGATGTTTATTATTATTTCCAGTCTTTCTTGCGAAAAGATACTGCAATGGTACATATTGCCAGTGATGACTGGAAAGTGAGAGATGTAGTGAGTGATGGTGACAGCACAACCATTCCTCTGAAAATTTATTCCAATCAACCTTATGTTCAGTTGAAGGTGAATGGTCAGATGATGGTAAAAAATCCTGTTCAGAATTTTTATTCAGACTGGTTGATTAGAGTTCCGAAAGGAAGTACGATTGTTGAAGCAATTGCAACAGAGGGAGGCAACATTACTGCAATGGATACACTTCGAATCGAAACCAGGTTTACTCCATTTTCAACGCTACTTATACATCAGAAGAAATGGAACATTGCCATTAATGTTGGTAGTAACTGTTCTTTCTACGACCAGGCAAATGATATCACCTGGCAAGCCGACAAATCTTATACTCCGGGCAGTTGGGGATTTGTGGATGGAAGTATTTTCAGAAAGTCTCCAGGCAGGATTGGTACTACGGCTGAGATTGCAGGGACATTTAATGATCCGCTTTTTCAAACAATGAGAGAGAGCATCAGTTCGTATAGAATAGATGCGCCACCCGGGAAATATGAAATTGAATTGCTCTTTGCTGATCTGTACAATGCACCTCCTCCGCAGGCGTATGATTTATCGAAAGGAACCGCAAATTCAAATGATGCCAATGTGTTTGACATCAGCATTAATGATTCTGTTTTCTGTTCGGATTTTTCACCATACCTGACTGCGGATAAAAGAAACAATGCAGCAGTCGTCAAAAAAATCATTGTGAATAATGCTGGCAACTCCATCCAAATAAGCTTTCTGAAAAAGAGCGGACACACGTTTCTGAATGGATTACGCGTGAAGCAACTTTGAAGAATCATCCCAGAAGCAAGTAAGTACTTTGATGAAACCGCGAAACATTTTTTGGATGTTACAGGCAGGTGAAGATACCCGCCTGTTGAGAACGCTACCGGTCGGTGTCCCTCACTGACCGGAATTCTATAAGGAAGAGACATCGGATTGCTATCGGATCTGAGATGTACCCTGTTTTTGCAATTGCAATATCATTTTTTCAAGAGTTTTATTGTCCGGGTCATGTTCTTACCCGTCAGCACCAACATATAAATACCCATTGAAATATTGGCCGGCAACTCCAAAACATTTGTCCCCGTTCTCACAGGTGCCTCCAGTAATTTTCTGCCATCACTGTTATACAATTTGGCAGCAATGAACCCTTCATTGTTGACTACATTCAATTTGTTTCCTGTAATGGGATTGGGATAAACACGTGTGAAACCTGTTGAAGGTTTTACAAGCGTTACGGTCTTGCTGTATGCTACATGTTCGTTGACACAATTGATTTTAATTCTGTAAAAACTGGTGACTGCAAAATTACTGTCGGTGTATTGATAGTGTTTTTGGTTGCTTTCCACAGCTATTTGTCTCAATGTTTTAAATCGCACTCCGTCAGTGCTTTTTTGTAATTCCATCTTACATCCTGCATCTGCATCGGCAATCGTCCAGTCAATTCTGCTGAGATCGTTCTTCATCGCAACCGCGCTGATGTCAACAATTTGCAGAGGCAATACACTTTCCTTACTTGCCATAAAAACTTTGGAAGTAAATGGTTGTAGTTCTATCTGGCCTGACACAGGGTTGCCGTCGATATCAAGAAAAATTCCGGGCAAAGAGACGGTCTGAATCTGATTTGTGGGATTTACAAAAAAGAGGTTCTGTGTCAATGGGTCAATCACTTCGGTTGTTACCTCCTGAAGTTTAATATTATCAAGATAGAATGTTGTGGCGTATTCAGGGCCAATGTAGAAAGTGAGTTGGCCTGATGTCGTATTTTCATTTGGAGATAGCAATATTTTCTGTTCGAGGCGTGAAGTGGCAACTTCTTTTTCTACACGGGTTGTCAATTGTGCCCAGTTGCTCCTGTCATGAATATTAAAAGCTGTTATTTTGTTTTCATCACCAACGACGCTGTAGCTGAGAAGGTATTGTTTGCCTTTTTGAAGTGAAATCAATTGGGTGTTGAAAAGATTTCCATAGTCAAAAGAAGGACTTGATGCCTTGACGTATCCGCCATCTAACCTGCCAGTGTTTTGCCAGCTTGAACTGCAGGTGAAATTATCAGCATAACAATCCCATCCATTCATGTTCTGATCAAAACTTCCATTCGTAACTAAGTCATTGCCGATTGTAGAAATGATTTCAAAACTGTCTAATTTTGACGGGCTTGATTTGGCGCCGGCATCATTCAATCCGCGCCATCCGCTTACTGAATAATCTTTTTGTACCAGGTCAAATGAGCCTCTGATGTTAATTCCATATTCAGCAGTATAGACAGCCGCATCATAATACGGATTGATGTAATAGTTATTGGAATAGGTGCCAAAGTTCAATCCTGTTTCAGACTGATGCCAGTTCAAAAGTTTTAACGCATTTTCATTTTCATGAATGTTGTAAAGTATATTTCCTGATGCCACATTTCCTGAAAGCATCCCGCCATTGTAATCATGCTCCAACACGAGGGAGCCATTGTTGCAATTAAAAACTGTGTTGTTCCTTATCTGGTTAAATGAACTGTTATGAATACTGATCCCTCTGCCGATGACATTATAGACTGTGTTGTTTTCAATAATGGCGTTGCCGGAATTATCATCCATTCCGATGCCATTCACGAATGGTAGAGTACTGAATGGAAAACTTTCAGCATTACCCACAGGATTGCTCACGATATTGTATCTAATAATGCATCCTGTTCCGTTCCGGATGCCATTCATTACGCCATGAGCGCCGATTCCAGCTCCATCATCGGTGGTGATACAATAACGGGAAATAACGTTTTTTTCAATCGTTGTGTTTTGAAAGAAATCTATTCCGCTATTTCCGATACTGTCTATGATATTATTGGAAATAGTGCCATTGCTGCCATTCATATTAATACACTTGTAAGAGATCAGGTCGTCAGTAGCCCGGCCCGGTACTGCAATGCCTATTCGTTTAAATGTGTTATTACTGATGCTGACATTTTTAATAGCAATGAAAATGGCTCCATTCCAAATATCATAAAATCGGTTATTGGTAACTGTTAGATTGTTCTTGTTGGCTCCCGTAATTCCATACAGATATATCTGCCGGAAAGTGCAATTCTCGATGGTCAGATTATCGGTGACAGCACCAATAATCCGTATTCCACTTTGCTGTTGATGCGTGATGGTTAAGTTCCTGATAATGAGATTTGCGCTGCTTACCGCCAAAATACCATTATCATATCTCGATACTTCTATGGTATTATTCGTGGGAGGGGTGCCGTCTTTCGATTTGAAATAAAGTAATTGTGCTGATGCATCATAATAGTATTCTCCCGCTTCATCCAAAAATTGAAGTTTACCGGTAAGGTAATATCCTGCACCTGCTGTGATGGCTGCTGCAGTGGGCTTGTCAAACCCGAGATAGCCGGCAGATTGTGTGGAGATGGTGCGTTCCTCGTAACGGTATCTTGAAGTTCGAATGTGTACGCCTGCACCTATGTAAAGATTGGTTTTGTCCGGAAGATCATTGTCCGAAAAACCAGCGTTGCCATTAGCTGCGTCGGTAAAGTAAAATCCCTTGTTGGGAAACCGCGACAATACTTGTGGCGCTCCATTGTCGAAAACCATTTGAGGAAACTCCGGACAGGATGCTTTGTAAATTCCATTTCCTGCGGGTATCCAGTTGTTCACGAACTCACTTCCACTGATAACAGCGTCCGGGCCTGTACCGTAACTTGTAACGACCAGGGGTAGGGATACCGTACCGGAATAGATGATTTGTAACTCGCCACGAAATATTTCACCACGTTTAAACAGCAAGCGATCACCAGGAACAAGTTGTAATGCATTTGCTTTGCTGATCGTCTTGAACGGGGATGATTCATTGGTTCCGGAGTTTGCATCGCTGCCACTATTGGAAAAATAATAATCAGTGGCATAGGCAGAAAAAGAAACTATAAGCAAAGCAATGAAAAGAAAAATACCATGAAGTCGTTTCATAGGGAGGGGCGGCTAATGGGGATTAAATTAAAATTCAGAAAGAAGCTGAATCAATAAAGCAGTCAGCAATTTTCCTTACTGATATAGCCAAAATTAGTGCCAAACAATTAAGTGATTCATTTTCAGAAGACCGGGTATTATCAATCCTTGCATGTGCTTCATTAAACCTGCGATCTCCTGGTGAGAAAAGAATAAGAGATGGCTTGTTTTACAGCATTTCCATCACTGCATCTGCGATCTCTTTCTTTGTGAAAGGTAACCCCTTGATTTTGTTGAGGCCTTTGGCATCTATGAGGAATTGATCACGGATGATCTTGATGAGCTGACCATTGTTGAGTTCCGGGATCAGCACTTTGTCGAATCCTTTAAGGAGTGTTCCGAGGTTTTTCGGGAATGGTCTTACATAACGGAGATGGATATGCGAAACTTCATGGCCTTCAGCAATGAGATCAGCCACTGCACTCTTGATAGCACCGAATGTACTGCCCCATCCGAGCACCAGTACTTTGCCCTTGTTCTTCCCGTTGTCGATCTCCTGCAATGGAATATAATCCGCAATACGATCTACTTTTTCCTGGCGGGTCTTTACCATCAACTGGTGATTTTCGGGATCATAGCTCACATTGCCTGTGATATTTTCTTTTTCTAAGCCACCCACACGATGTTCCAGTCCCGGAGTACCGGGGATAGCCCAGGGACGTACCTGTTTTTCATCACGACTATATGGTTGGAATGCATCACCGTTATTCAGAGGAGACTGAAAATGAAAATCAATTTTAGGAAGATCACTCGCTTGTGGGTATCTCCACGGTTCTGCCCCATTGGCAATATATCCATCGCTGAGCAATATCACAGGTGTCATGTGTTGCAGCGCTATGCGCACAGATTCGAAGGCTGCCGAAAAGCAATCACTCGGCGTTCTGGCTGCGATGATCGGGATCGGGCATTCTCCATTGCGGCCATAATAGGCCTGCATCAGATCACTTTGCTCAGTCTTTGTTGGCAGGCCGGTGGAAGGCCCACCGCGCTGCACATCACAAATGATCAATGGAATCTCAAGCATAAACGCAAGGCCCATTGCCTCTGATTTCAATGCCATGCCAGGGCCACTGGTAGTTGTCAACCCCAGGCTGCCTCCATAAGATGCACCGATGGCAGCGCTGATAGCTGCTATCTCATCTTCTGCCTGGAAAGTCTTTACACCAAAATTTTTATGCTTGCTTAGTTCGTGAAGAATGTCGCTTGCAGGTGTGATGGGGTAGGAGCCGAGGAATAAAGTCAGTCCACTCTTTTGGGCGGCAGCAATCAATCCAAGTGCCAGTGCCTGGTTACCATGAATATTACGGTATGTACCTTCCGGCATGATGGCTCTTGATACAGAGTATCTGGTAGTAAAAGTTTCCGTAGTGTCTCCGAAGTGATATCCTGCCTGCAACACTTTGATATTGCTTTCAAGAATTTCCGGCTGGTTGCGGAATTTTTCTTTAAGAAAAGTGACCGTATTCTCAGGATTGCGATTGTACATCCAATAGAGAAATCCCAGTACGAACATATTCTTAGCCCTGTCTTTTTCTTTGGTGCCAAGGGTGAATTCTTTCAATGCCTCTCTCGTCAGTTTACTGACATCAATTTTGACTACTTCATAATTGGTCAGGCTTCCGTCTTCTAAAGGATTTACGCCGTCTTCATAATGTGCGAGCCGCAGGTTCTTAACGTCAAAACCATCAATATTAGCGATGATACGGCCACCTTTTTTTAGCGTCCTGAGATTTACTTTTAATGCTGCTGCATTCATGGCTACTAATACATCCGCCTGGTCGCCCGGCGTGTAAACCCGATCGCTGGAAAATTTTAATTGGAAACCACTTACACCGGGTACCGTACCCTGGGGGGCACGTATCTCAGCAGGGAAGTCAGGAAAGGTAGCGAGGTCAATTCCCATCAACGCTGTGTTGTTGGTAAATTGAGAACCTGTCAATTGCATACCATCGCCGCTGTCTCCGGCAAACTTGATCACTACTTCTTTTAAAATCTGCTCCGCCATAATTGATTGGCGCAAAGTTATAGCAATGGAAGAGTTTCCGGTTAATATTTTCTTGCGACATGGGTAAATTTTATCTTTTGGCTATTACGTATAAACTGGAGTCTGGCTCAAAAACCACCATTCGCCACCGCGAGGAGTGAAGCGAAGAAGCAACCTCTTCAATCAAGGCACGAAATTCCTGCAATGGGTTTGCTTCGCTATCGATCGCAATGACCAACACTTAAGACAACCACATACTCTACCACAAAAACCAATCAATTAAATTTGTAATCACCCAATCATACCATCATGCGGTTGCCTCTCCCATATTTTTCTGTCATCATCACCACATACAATCGTGGCGCTTTGATAGGGAGGGCGATTCAGTCGCTGATTGAACAAACCTGTTCTGATTGGGAAGGTATTATTATAGATGATGGAAGTACAGATGGTACCAAAGGTGTTGTTTCCAAATTTGTATCAAACCATCCTAATATCTTATACTACAATGAATCTCCGCAAGGGGCAACGCAGGCTAAGAATAATGGCATGGCATTATCGAATGGGAGATACATTGCATTTCTCGATTCTGATGATGAATACACCCCCGATTTTTTAGAAGCAAGAAAACAATTTCTCGAATCCCATCCCGATGTAGTTTTTCTGTATGGCGGTGTGCAGGTGATCGGCGATCAGTATGTGCCGGATATGTACCATCCCGGAGAAAAGATTCACATCGATAATTGTGCGGTCGGTGGCACCTTTATTATTTCGCGTAGTCTTTATGAAAAATATGGTGGGTTTGTCGAAATGCCATTAGGCAGCGATGCTGATTACCTGAACCGATTGCAAAGAACAGATTTCCGGATAGCACGAATAGAGCATCGTAGTTACATCTACCACCGGGATAACAGTAATTCTATAACGAATAATTTGTTACGATTTGGGTGGGGTGACACAGAAAAAAGGAAATGAAACTGCCAATACTTTAACCGTTAATCACAAGTTGTTCACACCGGGTTTGAATTAAATCAAAGTTTAATACAATTAATTTTTTTGTTAATTCTTTTCCCTATTTTCATTTTTCAAAATCCCCTGTTATGCGAACTCCAAAACTTTTCCTACTTGTATGTAGTCTGCTCAGTGCTCTGATAATACAGGCACAAACGAACGTCAATGGTAAGATAACAAATTCCCAAACCGGCGAGCCTGTTGCAAGGGCTTCCGTCATCATCAAGGGCACTTCCGTCGGAACAGCCTCTGATGAGAAAGGTAATTTTTCTATCCAGGTTTCGAATAAAAATGCAATCCTCGTTATTACTTCCATCGGCTACGCCGAAAAAGAAGTGGCTGTTGGTGATGGAGAGATGAACATCACACTGGAACCTTCCGGCAACCAGGGGCTGAAGGAAGTAATCGTTGTTGGTTTCGGTACTAAAATAAAAAGAGACCTCACCGGAAACATTTCCAAAGTGAAAGGCAGTGAAGTGGAAAACATGCCGGTTACAAATCTCGATCAGGCGCTGCAGGGCAGGGCAGCCGGAGTATTCGTAGAAGCCGGAAACGGAAAATTAGGTGAAGGTGTGAAAGTGATCATTCGGGGATCAGGCTCCATCTCTGCATCCAATCAGCCGTTGTATGTAGTGGACGGTGTGCCATTGAGTAATGATTCCTATTCAGGAAGCCCGATAGCCGACATCAATTTCAATGACATCGAATCTTTTGATATTTTGAAAGATGCATCTGCCGCAGCCATTTATGGTTCGCGGGCTGCAAATGGCGTAGTGCTCATTACCACCAAGAAAGGAAAAATGGGAAAGACAACTTTCCAGGTAAATACTCAATATGGTACCAACAAGCCAACTCATCTTCGTGGTTTTCTGAATGCACATGAATACATCGATCTCCTGAGAGAAGCTGCCATCAACAGCGATCACATTGATGGCATTGATCCTCTGGATCCTGACCAGTATGAAGATTCATGGTTGGAGTTTGCAGAAGGCAGGTTGACAAGATATTCAGGATGGTCTGACTGGAAAACTTATCAAACCAATACGAATTGGGAAAAGAAGGCATTTAATAATAATGCACGTACCGGAGCGATAGATTTATCTGCCTCAGGCGGCAGCAACAAAACAAAATTCTATTTGAGTCTCGGGTACATTAACCAGGATGGAATTCTCATAGGCAACAGCCTAAAGAGAATTTCAGGCAGGATCAATGTGAGTCACCAGGCTACTGATAAATTCCAGATAGGAATGAACCTTGGACTTTCTCAAACTACAACCGGAAGAGTGACCGCCGATAATGAATTCAATACACCTATGCAGTCTGTGGCGTTATCACCGGTAACTCCATTCAGAGATCAGGATGGAGTAATCTATACTTCACCTACCACCACTTACGACAATCCTTATGTGGACTATGCAGAAGGAAACTATAAAGCACTGATCTATCGGAATATTGGAAATATTTTTGGTCAGTTTAATTTTTCAAAATCTTTATTCTTCCGTTCTGAGTTTGGCGTGGACATTCACAATCAAAATGATGATATGTTTTATGGTGCGCGCACCGCGTATGGTGATGGAACAAACGGGTATGGCGAATCAGACTGGTTCCGTTCACTGACCTACAATACCAATAATTACTTCAATTTCAAAAACACGTTTAATAACGTTCACAACCTCGACGCTGTGCTGGGTATGTCTTACCAGGAATACAATTCAGAATATGCCAATGTATATGGCGAACAATTTCCGGTGGACGAATTACAGAAGTTAGCAAGTGCCGGTCTCATCAAAGGAGGAACTTCAGTAGCTACTAAATCGGCTTTCCTTTCTTATTTCGCACGTGCGAATTATAAATACAACGATAAGTATTTGCTTTCATTGAGCGGATGTATTGATGGTTCATCCGTATTTGGAAATGATCGCCGTTACGGGTTTTTCCCGGCAGTTTCTGCAGGATGGATATTGAGTGAAGAATCTTTTTTGAGAGAAAGTAAATTGATCAGTTTCCTGAAATTGCGTGCAAGCTGGGGGCTTACAGGAAATGCTGATGGTTTCGGAGATTTTGCTTCAAGGGGGCTATGGGGTGGTGTTTCATACAATGGCATTGGCGGTCTTGCTTCTACACAAATGGCAAATCCTGACCTGCGTTGGGAAAAATCAAACCAGGTTGACATCGGAATTGACTTCGGAATATTAGATAACAGGATCAGTGGTGAAGTAGATTATTACAATCGAAAAACTGATGATCTGATTTATGATGTACCGGTTCCGGGAAATACAGGCTACACCAACAGAACTGTGAATATTGGTGCTATGCAAAATACTGGCGTTGAAATTGTTTTGAATTCTGATATCATCAGGTCGAAAAACTTCAGGTGGAATGCAAGCCTGAATCTGGCTTTCAATAAAAATAAAATTACAAGACTCGATGGAAATCAGAAACTCATAGCCGGCAATGATGGACGTTATCTCAATAGCCTGATCGTGGGGCAATCAATAGGTATCTTTTATGGGCCAAAGTTTGCCGGAGCTGACCCTCAAAATGGAGATGCACTCTTCTACTTACCAGATGGAAAAACAACTACCAATGATTATAATGAGGCAGGTAATTTCATTGTTGGTAACCCGAATCCGAAACTCACCGGCGGTATCACCAATACTTTCAACTTCAAAAATTTTGACTTGTCATTCCTGTTCCAGGGTGTATCCGGAAATAGCATCATGAATGGCGCAGGAGGATTTATGAGTTCCAGCTTTGCATGGTTTGACAATCAAACCAAAGATCAATTGAAGAGATGGCAAAAGCCTGGCGACAAGACACAGGTTCCGCAATTACGGTTGGGTTATGATAATGGTGTGAGTGCATCCAGCCGGTATATCGAAGATGGCAGTTACCTGAGATTGAAAAATGTTACATTGGGATACAATTTACCTGTAACCACCCTCAAGAAATATGGACTTCAAAATATCAGAATTTATGTAACTGGTGTGAACGTTCTTACTTTCACAAAATATACAGGTTGGGACCCTGAAGTGAATACTGATTACCGCGCTGGCAACAGAAACCAGGGTGGCGACTTTTATGCTGCACCACAGGTGAAAAACTATTCTGTAGGGCTTAATGCTACTTTCTAACCAATCAAAAAAATCATTACCATGAAAAGGTATTATATAATAGCAGCATTGTTCATGTTTATCATAGCATCCTGCTCTAAGAAATTAGATATCAATCCTACGCAAAGCGTAGATGAAAGCATTGTGTTTAATTCCGACAAAAACGTTAAGTCTGCACTCACCGGAGCTTATGATGTCGTGAGTGGTGCGTCGTTGTTAGGCGGTGATATGCAACTCTATTCAGAGTTGTTGGGCGCAGACGGAGAAATAACATGGGTAGGGACTTACAATGAACCCGATGAGATTTTTAATAAAGCAATCCTGACCAACAATGCATACGTGCGCGACACGTACACTGAAGGCTACAGGGCGATCAACATCTGCAACAATATTATTGCAGCGATTGATGTCGTGAATGAAGAAGACAGAGACCATGTGAAAGGTCAGGCGTTGTTCCTGCGCGGACTTGTATATTTTGAATTGGTAAAATTGTTTGCACATCCTTACAGTGAAGGCAATGCAGGTTCGTCTCTGGGACTACAAATCATCACCACACCTACCAAAGATGGCCAGATCACTGAAGCTAACAAAGTGCCTCGCAGTTCTCTTCAGGACACTTATCAGCAAATACTCAGTGACCTCACTACCTCCAAATCCCTGATGGATGATGATTATGGCCCTTATGCCGGAAAATCAGTAGCAGCAGCGGTATTATCCAGGGTCTATTTGCAAATGGCAGATTATACAAATGCTGCCAAAGAAGCAAGTGATGTGATAGAAAATTCAGGCGCTTCCCTGGAAGATAGCTATAGTAAAGCATTTAATAACACAGCTCCTTCTTCTGAAGATATTTTCGTTCTACCGGTAACTGCACAGGATGGCAGCAATGATATGCATCTCTTTTGGTCTATCTCCGACTATGGTGCACGGGATGGAGATGTGGAGATAGAGCCAAAACATATTAATTTGTATGAAGCAGGCGACAGCCGGTTGGCTTTATTTTATATTGACGGAAGTGATATTTATCGCAGTGGGAAATGGAAATTTCAATACCGGTATCTTCCTGTCATTCGATTGGCAGAAATGTATCTCACCAGGGCAGAAGCAAATTTCAGGATGGGAACATCCGTCGGTGCTACACCAAATAATGATTTGAATACCGTGATCAGGGCGCGTGCAGGGTTGTCACCCGTTGCAGTTACTCTTAATAATATCGTCTATGAGAGAAGGTTAGAACTGGCACACGAAGGACAACGCATTCATGACATCAAACGATTGAAAGGATCTGCTGATGGATTTCAATATAATGATAACAAATTGGTATTGCCTATTCCTTTGAGAGAGATCAATGCAGGAGAAGGGGTACTGCAGCAAAATCCGGGATATAATTAGAATTGTGAATGGTTAATTGTTAATGGTTAATGGTTAATCAATCCCATTTAGTGAGGAATTAAATTGTGACTTTAGCCACGAAGGCACTAAGGCACGAAGAAAAAGAAATGAATAGAATTAGTGCCTTCGTGTCTTCGGTGCATGGCTATCTTAGGAAATGATATTGAATTGGAATTGTATTCGCCATCGCAAATGAATCTTGCCGGATGTACGCCGGAATACCAGGCGGACGAGTTTTTGTTGTGCCTATCCTTGTGATACGTGAAGTTTTAAGATCAGTATTTCTATAAATAATAGTTCCTTTAGGACAGGGAACAATATTTTTGTAATGAAAAACTTATTCAACCTTAATCATCAATAATTACCAAACGTGAAAAAAATCAATTGCATTATCGTATTGCTGCTATTTGTATTTTCTGCAACGGCACAAGTACAATCTCCTGCTCAGTTTCTCGGCTATCAATTGGGTACGCGGTACACTCCGCATTACCGTATTGTCGATTACTTTAAATATGTAGCACATACCAAACCCGGCATGGTGCAATTGAAACAATATGGCGAAACCAATGAACATCGTCCTTTGATGGTTGCATTCATTTCGTCTGAAGAGAATATTGCAAAATTAGAATCCATTCGCGCCAACAATTTAAGCCTTGCTCACCAGGCAAAAACGGGAGAAAAGGGATCGGTGAATACACCGGCCATCGTTTGGTTAAGTTATAATGTGCATGGCAACGAAACGTCCTCTTCCGAAGCAGCCATGCAAACACTCTTTGCATTGGTTGACCCGGCGAATACACAGTCGAAGGAGTGGATAAAAAATACAGTAGTTGTAATAGACCCATGTCTCAACCCTGATGGAAGAGACCGCTACGTCAACTGGTACAATACAATGATCGGCAAGACTTACAATCCGCTGACTATAGCGCGTGAACATCATGAAGAGTGGCCCGGAGGCAGAAGCAATCATTACAACTATGACCTGAACCGCGACTGGGTATGGCAAACACAGGTAGAGAGCAAAGCACGTGTGGCTTTGTACAATCAATGGTTGCCACAGGTGCATGTAGATTTTCATGAACAAGGAGTCAACTCGCCCTATTACTTTGCGCCGGCTGCTGAACCTTTTCACGAAGTGATCACACAATGGCAGAGAGATTTTCAGAAGACCATTGGAAAAAATCACGCAAAGTATTTCGATAAAAATGGTTGGTTGTATTTCACGGGTGAAAGATTCGATCTGTTCTATCCTTCTTATGGAGACACCTATCCGTTATATAATGGTTCTATCGGGATGACTTACGAACAAGGAGGTATTTCTGCAGGGTTGGGTATTCTTACCAATGAGAAGGATACGCTTACACTAGTCAAGAGAGTATTGCATCATTATACATCCGGGATGAGTACTATAGAGATTGCATCAAAAAATGCAGATAAACTGGTGAATGAATTCGGAAAATATTTTGACGATGCTGTCAATGGAAAAATAGGTGAGTTCAAAACTTATGTTATCAAATGCAATCCTCAGGATGCACAGAGAATTGCTGCATTGAAAAAATTACTTGATAATAACAATATAGAATATGGCGCTGCATCCGGTACTGGTAAAGGGTTTCATTATATCACCGGCAAAGAGGAATCTTTTTCCATTAGCAAAGAAGACCTGGTAGTGAGCGGCGTGCAGCCCAAGGCTACGTTAGTGAAAGCTTTATTTGAACCACGTTCAAAATTATCTGATTCCATCACCTATGATATTACAGCGTGGTCGCTTCCTTATGCTTATGGTTTGGATGCCTATGCGTCTAAACAGTTAGTACAAACGAATAATACAGCTACTGTTAATAAGGTAAACAATAATATTTCTTCCGATGCTTATGGATGTGTAATCCCCTGGGCCGGTTTATCGAGTGTACGGATTGTTGGTGAACTCCTTCAGAAGGGGATCAGAGTCCGATACTCGGAAGTGCCGTTTGAATCAGGTGGCAATAAGTTTGACAGAGGTTCCATCATCATCACTGAGAATGGGAACCATCAATTTGGAAAAGATTTGTGGACGATAGTGAATGGGGCTGCGAACAAAGAGGCGGTAAACATTTATGAAGTAAAATCCGGGATGGTGGACAAGGGGTCAGATTTTGGCAGTGAAGAAGTACATGTAATAAGGCCTGTGAAGGTGGCGATGCTCACCGGGCCGGGAGTGGGTTCCAACGCTGCCGGGGAAGTGTGGGATTTTTTCGATAATGAAATATCTTATCCGATTACATTGATCAATGCTGATGATTTTGGAAGGATCAAATTGTCAGATTTTGATGTTTTGATCATGCCTGATGGTGGATATAAGTTTTTGGATAATGAAAAGCAGGCAGAGGATTTTAAAAACTGGATACGCGGTGGAGGAAGAGTAGTGGCCCTGGAAAGTGCGGTATCTCAGTTATCTGCCCAGAAATGGAGCTTATTAAAAAAAGCCGATGACAAGAAGGATTCATCTGATGAAAATAAAAAGGACAAGAAAGGAAATCCTTATGATGCATTGAAAGTGTACAAGGACAGAGAGCGTGATGAGTTGACGGAAGTAACTCCCGGCTCTATTTATAAAGTGGATGTTGACAACACACACCCATTAATGTTTGGCTACCCTGATTATTATTATACATTGAAGATGAGCCCTGATGTATATAAATACATGGATGCAGGAGGATGGAATGTGGGGTACCTGAAAAAAGATAATTATATAGCCGGCTACGTTGGACACAAACTCACCGATGAACTCAAAAATGGATTGCTCTTTGGCGTGCAGGATATGGGCAGGGGCACCATCGTTTATCTTACCGACGATATCATTTTCAGAAACTTCTGGCAGACAGGGAAACTGATGCTGTGCAATGCAGTGTTTTTGGTAGGAGAGTAAGAAGTATATATCTTATTGAGTAATTAATTGCCATGAAGGCACGAAGACACAAGGGAAAAAATCATGCAGGTTCTAATCATAGTTACTCGATTCCTTCGAGGCAAGAAAGGTATAAGCCAAAAAGACACTAAGAGGAAGAAAATACTTTGTGACTTCGCCCTGGCGGACAGGTTCTTGGCGAGTTCAAAAAATGCTCCTTAGTGCCTTCAATGGGGATTCATTTTTTAATAGACTATTCCCATATCGCCTTATCTTTAGCACTTTAGAAAATCACAAATATGAAGCAAAAATTTCATCACTCAATCATTCTATTATTTTTCTGCCTCTTTACATTTCAACTTACAAACGCCCAAAACAAATTGCAACGCCCAAAACTGGTAGTGGGTATTGTTTGCGATCAAATGCGCTGGGATTACTTATATCGCTATTATGATCGTTATGGTGAAGGAGGATTTAAGAGATTGCTGAACCAGGGATTTTCGGTGAATAACACATTTATCAATTACCTGCCTTCTTATACTGCAGTCGGGCACACTACTATCTTTACCGGCTCTGTGCCTGCATTTCACGGCATCACAGGAAATAACTGGATCGATCAGAATACAGGAAAGAGTGTGTATTGCACGGATGACAGTACGGTAACAGGTGTCGGTTCTGATTCCAAAGCAGGAAAGATGTCGCCGCGCAACCTGCTGGTAACAACAGTTACTGATGAATTGAAATTGGCTACGAATTTTCATTCTAAAGTGATCGGAGTTTCACTCAAAGACCGTGCGTCCATTCTTCCTGCCGGACATGCGGCCAATGGTGCATTCTGGTTTGATGATGTTGCAGGTAAGTTTATCACCAGCACCTGGTATATGACCGAACTTCCTGAATGGGTGAAAAAATTCAATGCGCTCAATGAACCTGAAAAATTATTGGCCAATAACTGGAATACGATGTATCCTATTGGCACTTACACTCAGAGCACCGCGGATAATGTAGAGTGGGAGGGCACTTCGAAAGGTGAGTCAGCACCTGTATTCCCACACAATGTTTCTGAATTTTACAAGAGAGATAAAGATGAAATTCGTTCTACACCATTTGGAAATACACTCACGCTCAACTTTGCAAAAGCCGCTGTAGAAGGAAATAATCTCGGCGGTGGCAGCTATACTGATTTTCTTACGATCAATCTTGCATCTACTGATTATGTTGGACACAAATACGGACCGAATTCTATTGAAGTAGAAGACACTTACCTTCGTCTCGATAAAGACCTTGCTTCATTCTTCAGTTACCTTGATAAGAAAGTGGGCAAAGGACAATACACCGTATTCCTTACCGCAGATCATGGAGCCGCGCACGCTATCAAATTTATGGAAGCACACCAATTGCCAGCCGGTTTCTTTGAATCCAAACCATTGGGAAAGGCTCTGCAGCATTTCTTAAAAGAAAAATATGGCAATGAACATCTCATCGTCAACGACCTGAATTACCACTTGCGTACCAACAAATCATTGATCGATAGCTTGCATCTCAATTACAATGATGTCAAACGTGATGTAGTAAAATTTCTGGAAACCCAGCCCGGTGTTCAGTTTGCGGCGGATATAGAAAATATAGGAAGCGAGTCCATTCCCGAGCCACTCAAATCCATGATCGTAAATGGATACAATCCAAAACGTGCCGGAGAACTGATCGTCATTCCGGAGTCAGGATGGTTTGGTAGCAATGGTAAGGGAACAACACACGGTAACTGGAATCCTTATGACACGCACATTCCATTAGTGTTTATGGGCTGGGGTATCCCTTACGGAAAAACTTCTGCTACATACCACATGACTGATATTGCACCTACCATCGCTGCATTGCTGCACATTCAGATGCCGAGTGGTTGTGTTGGAAAGGTGATTACGGAAGTGGTGAAGTAGCGGATACTTTGCTTCACAAAAAACCGATCTCAATTATCGATTTATCTGATACAACGTAGCTTCGATGTCTCGAATAGAGAATTTAACCACGTTGATTTTAATGCTTTGTGCCAGACACATCCTACCATATTATTGAACAGACTTTAAAACAAGAAGCATCTAAAGGAAGTCAGAAAGCCTTTAGAGAAATTTTTGATCACTATCAGGACAGGTTGTTTCAGTACATATTCCACATGGTAAAGTCAAGAGAAATTGCAGAAGAACTGGTAATGGATGTGTTTATAAAACTCTGGAATGGACGTGAGATGCTTCAGGAAATTGAAAACCTGAATGGGTTTTTATTTCGGGTGGCTTATACTAAAACCATTGACTTCTTTCGTTCTGCTGCAGGTAACAAAAGATTTGTCGACCTGATAGAGGAGCAAATATCCATTGCATCCACTTCCAATGTGCACAACGATTTGGTCTCAAAAGAATATGAAGCATTGCTGCGGCAGGCAATTGGAATGTTGCCACCCAGAAGAAAAATGATCTATGAAATGAGCCGCGACCAGAATATGTCGCATGCAGAAATTGCAAACAAGTTAAGTATTTCCAAAAGCACTGTGGCTAATACGATTGTAGAGGCCAGGCAATTCATCAAAGAATACCTTTCCAAAGACCTCAACCTGCTTACGCTGATCCCTCTCCTGTTTCTCAGGCATTTGTAATAAAAATATTTTTTTTCTTTCGGGTAGTAGTTCCATCCATCGGAATACGTCTTAACAATTACCGGGGTAGTCCGGAGTCAATTTTTCATAGTGGAACAAACATCTGACAATTATTATAGGGATCTACTTCTAAAGTACCTCGGCAATACCTGTACCAGGGAAGAATTAGATTTATTGGTAGAGTGGGCTAAAGAAAATCCTCAGCAACTCCGGACTTCTCTGAAAAGCTATTGGGATACCATTCCGGAAAGCAATACCAAGCGAGATGATTTATTTGAAAGAATAATGCTTCAGGCTGAAGTATCTGATAGGGGAAATCAAAAGAATGAGGGCAATGTAATAGACATGGCTTCTCATTCGAGATTCTCGAAAAGGTGGCTAAAGGTAGCCGCTTCAATACTCATCATTCTTGCCGGAAGTGCTACCTGGTATTTGATCAGCAAAAACCAAACTGTTGCTGAGCACCAAACGATCAGCAAAAACAATAACAATGAAGATTTGATCCCCGGTGGGAATCGCGCCATACTTACCCTTGCCGATGGTAGCAAAATCATTCTTGACTCCGCCAATAATGGCGCCATCACCCAACAGGGAAATGTAACTGTGATCAAACTGGATAACGGAAGCCTTGCTTATGACAAGAATGGCGGCAACCAGGAAGTGATGTACAATACCATTAGTACGCCAAGAGGCGGACAATATAAACTGGAATTGGCAGACGGTACCAATGTGTGGTTAAATGCAGAGTCTTCGTTAGTCTATCCAACATCATTCGCAGGGCAAGACAGAAAAGTAACACTGACGGGAGAAGGATATTTCGAAGTGGCTCATGATCCGAAAAAACCTTTTCATGTGGCAGTAGGGAATATGGATGTAAAAGTTCTCGGTACGCATTTCAATATCAATGCATATCAAGATGATGGTGCTATCAGGACCACTTTGCTCCAGGGATTAGTGGATGTAAGAACAAGTGAACAAGATTTGAAAATAAAACCCGGCCAACAGGCAGAAACAGAAGGTGGATTTGTATCACTTCATAACGATGTGAATCTGGATGCTGTGATGGCTTGGAAGAATGGCAACTTTCTTTTTGACAGAGCAGGAATTCATACAGTGATGAACCAGATCAAACGCTGGTACGATGTAGATGTAGAATACCGGGGTAATGTAACGGAACATTTCGGTGGAACAATTTCTCGAAATGTGAATGCTTCTGAAATATTCAGAATGCTGGAAATGACCGGAGGTGTTCATTTTGAAATTGATGGCAAAAAGGTGATTGTGATGCCGTGAGGAGGGTTAAGTGAGAAGTGAAAATCAAGAAGCAATAGGCAAGAAGCAATTGGCAAGAAGCTATGAGCTATGAGCTATGAGCTATGAGCAATAAGAAATGAGCAATAAGCAAGAAGCAATAGGCAATAAGCAATAGGCAATAAGCAATTTCGAATAGTTCCTCATTGCTCAAGTAACGAAGTGGAATTGTTCAAATATCACTTTGAATTGCCGTCTGTCCTGATAGTTATCGGGACAGACGGAAAAAGAAGGAGTTTTTTTGATGGGCTTTAGCCGCATTTGGTTTGGAGAAGTGATTCGTGAGTATTGGCAGTTGAGTGTCTTTTCTGCTGCGACTTTTGAAGGGAGTTGAGTGTTTAGAAGAGAAGTTGAAACTAAAATCAGCATTGATTCAAAAAAGATTCCGGCGGCAACCGGAATCCTGAAAGTGAGTTAATGCATTAATATAACCTAACGACGGAATACTAATTGTTTAACCCAAACTGTAACAAATATATGCACTTTAAAACTGAACAGAGGCCCCGGAGCATAACCCGTGGCTACCTCTTAAAAACGTTGTGGATAATGAAGTTAACCACCATTCTGATGTTTGTTTCACTCATGCAGGTGAGCGCCGGTGGCGTTTCCCAGACAGTAACGCTTTCTGAGAAAAACACACCTCTGAGTGATATCTTCAAAAAAATTCAGCAGCAAACAGGATACAATTTCTTGTTTACTTATGAGATTGTTGAAAAGGCCGGGCCGGCCACGATTGATGTAAAAGGAGCGACACTTCAGAAAGCGATGACTGAGGTGCTTGAGGGAAAACCTCTTTCTTTTTCTATCATCAGGAACACCATCGTAATAAAACCGGCTCCAGCAAAATTGATGAATCAGGTGATGATAACAGACAATCCTATTCCACTGGAGGTGAACATTTCAGGTGTGGTAAAAAATGAACAGGGACTGCCATTATCAGGAGCGTCTGTAACGGTTAAAGGAAGTACGAAAGGGACATCAACAAACGCAGATGGTTCCTATTCGTTGAATAATGTAGATAATAATGCCACACTTGTATTTTCAATGGTGGGGTATGGTACCCAGTCTGTTGCGGTGAGAGGGCGTAATATCATTAACATCACACTCAACATAAGAGTTGATAACCAGGACGAAATTGTGGTTGTAGGTTATGGTTCTACAACTCGTAAAGACCTGACCGGTGCGGTATCATCTATTGATGGTGAAGAACTCAACAAAACTCCCAATTCATTATTTGATGCATCTCTTACCGGAAGAATGACGGGTGTACAGGTTGTAAAGTCTTCGGGCGCACCTGGTGCAGTTGCATCTATCAGGATCAGGGGAGGTACCTCTGCTATCGGTAATAACGAACCATTGTACGTAATCGATGGGATACCAGTTGAATTAGGTGATGGCTTTGGTAACACAGCTTACCAGGATGACTACCGTAATAAAATTCCACCGATTGCCAACCTGAACCCTGAGGATATCGAAAGTATCAGCGTATTGAAAGATGCGTCTTCGGCAGCGATCTATGGTTCACGCGCTGCAAATGGTGTGGTGATCATCACTACCAAGAGTGGCCACAGATCAGGAAGGCCACAGATCAACTTATCCTATCACAGTTCATTTGATAAGTTTGCCAACTTCAAATACAAAATGTTGGATGCTACACAGTATCATGATGTAGTAAAAACTGCTTATGACAATGCGGGTAGTTCATTGCCGGCTAATTATATTGCCTATCAAAATGCAAATACCAATTGGGTTGATCTTACAACCCACACTGCACAGTCGAATGACGTGTACCTGAATGTGAGTGGTGGTAGCAAAGACGGAACAACATTGTATTCACTCTCCGGCGGGCTTACTAAACAAAACGGCGTGATCAGGTTTACAGATTTCTATCGTAAAAACCTGAGAACAAGTTTGGAAACAGTAGTTTTCAAAAAGATAAGGTTTGGTACCAAGATCAACTATAGTGATAATACAAATTCCGGATCAGGTACTTCACAACTCTATACCATTATGAAGTACAGGCCAGATGTACCATTGTACGACAGTGCAGGAAATTATGGGGCATCACCGGATAGTGTACTCTCAAATCCTTATGCCCGTATTAAACAATTGTCTGAAATGCAAAGTACAGGATTTATGTTCAGTTTCTTTGGAGAGTTAGAGTTGCTGAGAGGGTTGAAATTAAGATCAACTATTTCGTCTAACCAAAGCAATGGATCTAATGTGAGATATACTCCAAGTACTGATGTGTTTGAGATCAGAAACGGAAGACATGGAAGCAGGAATGATTATGACTACAACAGCAACTCCACCATTTTTGATAATACACTTACTTACAATAAAGGATTTGGAAAAAATTTCCTGAATATTTTGGGTGGTGCTTCATTTACAAGAGTAACGAGCAATTACACGACTATTTCTTCTACTAACTTCCAGGATGATAACGTGCTGAACAATTTAGGTTCTGCAGGTTCTATCCAAACTTATGGAAGCGGTGGAGCTATCAGTGGATTGACATCCTATTTCCTGAGAGGTAACTATAACTATGCAAGTAAGTACTATGCTACTTTCACAGGACGTGCAGACCATTCTACCAAGTTTGGTCCAAAGAATCGCTGGGGTTTCTTCCCTTCAGGCGCATTGGCATGGAAACTGTCTAATGAAGATTTCCTGAAGAATGTAAAGAACATTGATGAATTGAAATTGAGATTGTCTTATGGTAAAACAGGGTCTGCAAACTTTTCAGACTTTCAGTATGCTACATTCTTTGGCTCAGGGAGTTTTTACAACAATAACAATGGTGTGATTGCGAATACGATTCCGAATCCTGACATCCGTTGGGAATCTACCTACCAGTTTGATGCAGCCCTTGATTTCTCTTTGTTTGATAAGCGGGTGTATGGTAGCCTTGGATACTTTAATAAAACAACAAAAGACATGATCCTGAATCGCCAGATCATCCGTGAAACCGGCGGTACTAACCAATACGCCAACATGGGCGACTTCCTGAACAAAGGTTGGGAGTTTCAAATCAGTGGAGAATTGATCACCACAAAGACATTCACCTTCATTACAGATGTCAACATTACGAAATATAAGAGCAAAGTGCTGAAGCTAAGAGGAGGTTCTTATCTGAATCTTACAGAAGGTGAGCCTATAGGTTATTTTGATGGATACCAGGTAGCCGGCATTTTCAAAGATCAGAGTGAAATAGATAAACTTAATTCAGCTTCACCAAATGGATACTATCAATCCAGCAACACGAAGCCGGGTGACTTCAAATTCAGGGATATAAATGGAGATGGGTTCATCGGTCAGGATGATATCAGTGTGATTGGAAAGTCAGAACCGGATTTCTATGGTGGATGGAACAACGTGTTCAGGTATAAAAACTTTGACTTGTCTCTTTTCTTTAATTTCTCTGTCGGTAACTCCTTGTATAACCAGGCAAAACGTGATTTGGTATTCTTTACCAGCAATACCAACAACTATTCAACATTGTTGCTGAATGCATGGTCACCGGACCATACCAATTCCAAATTGCCACGTGTAGTAAGAAACGATCCTAATAACAACAGGCGTGATTCTGACTTCTTTATCGAAGATGCTACTTACTTTAAATTGAAGAATGTACAGTTGAGTTACCTGTTTGATCAAAAAATCCTGAACAAGTTGCTTATCACGAGTATCAGAGCTTACGCCACATTCACCAACGTATTCACCTTGACAGGATATAGTGGCATGGACCCAGAGGTAAACTCTGCACCAAGCAACAACTTCTCACAGGGAATTGATAATAACATTTACCCACAAACGAAAACCATCACATTAGGGTTGGATATTAAATTTTAATCAAGATGAAACAATCAATTATAAAATTATTTTCACTATTCACTGCCGCTTCACTGCTTGTGTCATGTAGTAAACTGGTAGATGTGAACAACGTAAAACCGGTGAACCAATTGAGTGAGGATGAAGCCATCACTACAGTTAACCAGGCTCAGAGTATCCTTTACGGTACCTATGGCGTCATCAAATCCGGGCTCGAAATCACAGTGTATGAACCAGCCCTGAACTCTTTGAGAGGACTGACAATGGATCCTGGTACATCCGGAGGTGCAACGGAGGCCTCTTTTCAAAATAATGACGTGGATCCGCAAGATTATTATCTGGACGCGATTTATACGAAGTATTACAAGGTCATCAATAATGCAAATTTCATAATCGAAAAAACTCCGTTGCTGAACACGACAAATCCGCGAAGGGATGAGATCGTGGGAGAGGCTAGGTTTATCAGGGCATTGGCACATTTCTCTCTGTTGCGCGATTATGGATATTTCTTTGACGAATCATCACCTTACGGTATTGTCATCAAAGACAAGCCAATTAAGGGTGCGATATCTGAGCCAAGGTCAGATGTGAGCAAGGCCTATGACTTTATATTGGCAGATCTTGATTATGCCATTGCACACGCTCCTTCTTTCAGCAATACATTTTATGCATCTAAAGAAGCTGCGATGGCACTGGCAGCGAAAGTGAATCTGTACAAGAAAGATTACACAAAAGCCGCAACGCTGGCTCAGATGGTGATTTCTTCGGGGAAGTTTCAATTAGAAGATAAGTTTGGAGATATATTCAGAAAGAAAATTATTGGTACCAAAGAAGTGATATTTCAAACTCCGTTTGATGACAAGAATGACAGGAACAACAAAGCCTTTATGTTTAGATCTTATTATCTGCCTTCTGTTTATTATGCAAACATTTTGCAAGGGGACAATCGCGATACTGCGGCGCTGACAAAGACAAGTACCGGCGCTTTAAGAAATAAGAAGTTCAATAACTCTGTTTACAATGGTCAGAACCTCACTGCGGATACAGAATATTTTCTGAGACTGGATGAAGTTTATCTGATCCTTGCAGAAGCCATTGTTCGCAGTGGTGGTGCTCTCGATGATGCCAAAGCTGCACTTGATAAGATCAGGACTCGTGCCCAGATGCCCAATACCACTGCTACTACCAAAGCTGAATTATTAGACGCAATCAGGGTAGAAAAGATTCTGGAATTAGGAGCAGAGAACGGAGAAGAATGGTTCGACCTGGTGAGATATGCGAGTGAAGGTGATCTCAATGTATCCACCTTCAAGCCGGGCGTAACATCCGTGAGCAAATATGTGTTGCCGTTGCCTTATGAAACTGTTACACTTTCTAACGGTGTGGTAAAACAAAATCCGGATTATTAATTGATGATGCAGGGGTGTGGCATACCACACCTCTGCATAAAATATATCGCACATGAAAAACATATCCAGAATAATCTTGCTTTCATTGCTGGTTCCTTCCATAGCCCTGGCACAGGAAAATAAACCAACGATAGCATTCCAGAAAATCACTTTTGCGCAAGCACTGCAGCAGTCGAAGCAATCAGGAAAATTGATTTTTGTTGATTGTTACACTTCCTGGTGTGCACCATGCAAATGGATGGAACAAAATGTGTTTGTGAACGATTCGGTTTACAAATACTTCAACAAACATTTTATCAATTTCAAAATTGATATGGAGAAAGGTGAAGGTGTGCAACTCAGAGAGAAATACAAGGTGGGCTCTTTTCCTACCTATCTTTTTCTTGATGATAACGGAGATATTATTCATCGTACTGCATCACGTATGGAGGCGAGTGAATTTCTGAAACAGGGACAAATTGCCAACAATCCTGCACTATCATATTCGGCACTAAAGAAGAAATATGATGCCGGCGACAGGAGTAATGCTTTGCTTTTTAAATATACCATAGCGCTTCAAAAAATTGACCGGCAAAAAGCTGATGAAGTGGAAAAGGAATTGGTTTCAAAAATTACGGATCAGGAATTGAATAGTGAATTAGGGTGGCAGATAGTTGACCAGTTAGCAAATAATGAGAATGACCGCCTGGGAAAATATTTCTTAAGCCACAAGGAATTATATCAAAAGATCGCAGGGAAGGATGCGGTGAAATCGCTCTCCAACCGTTTAGGGTTATACACCATGTATCAACTCACACGCGATAAAGACAGCACTGCTTTCTTTTCACGGCTTTCAGAAATGAAAATAGACAAAGACAAGAAAGTGCAGCGCAATGTGGCCATGCTCGAAATGGAATATTACCTCACTGTAAATAATGCAGATTCATTTGTAGTTGTTTCCAATAGAGCAATGAATGGAATCCTTGAATATAATGATGCCGATCTGAGTTTTATAGCACGGCGTGCAGACTATGTGGGTAAGGACAATCCAAAGATTCTGAACCAGGCGCTGATCCTTGCACGAAAAGCAGTGCAATTAAACCCTGAAGAATATTCCAACCAGGGCACACTTGCGAGTATCTGCCTTGATTTGAAATTGAAGGAGGAAGGATTGGTGGCTGCAAAGAAAGCAAGAGAACTGGCCAATGAATCAACTTCCAAGATTCAAAAATTGGCACAGGCATTATTGGATAAGATAGAACAGCTTTAATGATGAGGTCTCAATAAAGGAACCTGGCTATTTCTTGTTGATGAAAAGTTAGGTGGTATTTGGCAATTGCGTTAACCGAAATGGTTAGCGCATTTTTTTTGAACATTTCTTCATTGGCTTATGATTTTCCAAATGATCCTTCCTGAAAATTCGATTTTTCCTGGTAGAGTCACAAATAATATGATTCTGAATCATGATTCAGGCCATAGATTTCCCGTGTAATACTACACCGTTGCCTAAGCTTGCCAATGAGGCCAATTTTCCCGCCAGAATTCGGGATGGTCTCTCCGGCACGGCGAACGGATATCCTTTTGATATAATTTAGGTTAGGAAAGCCGGATGTGTAATTGTACTCTGGACGAATACCGAAATACTTCAAATCTTTTTGAAATCAGTTATTAAAGATGAACCTGTTTGCTTTCGCCAATTCATCTTCAATAATAGTATGCAGCCTGTTCTTATATACATCAAGATGCACATCAGCATTCATTGAACCTAATAACTTTGATGTATCCTGAACACGGAGAAGGGGTACATGGGGATCATGATCGCCCGTACTTAGCAATAGAGGCGTACTTAAAAAATCACCTGCATAATTTTCTGGATATATCTTGTCTCCGATGAGACCGCCTGTGAAAGCAACGATGCCGCCAAGCCTCACAGCATTTCGCGCAGCAAATTCCAATGTGAGACAAGCGCCTTGCGAAAATCCAAGCAAATAAATATTTTCCGCAGGGATACCTTTTGATTTTATTTCCCAAAAAATGTCTTGCAGCAATTCGAGTGCAGAAGAAAGCCACGGCTCATTGTGCTGCGGCTTTTCTAAAAATGAATAAGGGTACCATTGATGATTGGTTGCCTGTGGTGCAACGAGTGCAAAGTCACTAACTTCCAGATATCCTGTCAAAGACAGTATATCCTGCGTATCTGCTCCTCTGCCATGCAACAGAATCAGGGCTTTCCTAGCTTCATCTATTGCTCTTCCGGACCAAACTGTATTCTTCATTTCGTGCAACGGCATCATAAGATTCGTGTTTTACATTGCCAGTGCAGGCAAACTATTTTCGATGGTTTTCCGGTACGGCTCATACTGATCCGGCAACTTCAGGCTGTGGCCTAAGGTAGCAGCGTTTTCATCAATTGCAAATCCCGGATTGTCGGTTGCTATTTCAAATAATACCCCACCTGGTTCGCGGAAGTATAAGGAATAAAAATATTTACGATCAACCTTTTCCGTTATATGCAATCCAGCGTCGACAATCTTTTGGCGTACTGCCATCAATGTTTTTTCATCCTTTACCCTGAAGGCAACATGATGATTTGTTCCTCCGGCAACTATGCCATTCGGAGCGTCAGGTATTTCGATCAGGTCAACGATAGCCGCAGTATCAGTATTTTTAGATTGATACCTGTACACATTTTCTTGCTGCACTACTAACTCATAGTCAAGAAGACCTGTAAGTACACCTGCTGTTGGCGATGCCTTTTTAAGCGTGAGTGTTACGCTCTGGAACCCGCGAATGGCGTTGTCTTCAATTACATCTGCAGTGCTCCAGGGTTTGCGGTTATCCTTTTGTTTCGATTCCACAAGTTTCAGGTTCAAGCCATCAGGGTCCGTAAAAGAAATAAAGCGTTCACCAAATGATTCCGCAACGGATGCATGAGATACACTCAATGTTTCAAAACGTTGCTTCCAGTATTCAAGGCTTCCTTCGGGGACTGAAAATCCAATTTCGGTGGCCATTCCTCCACCTGTTTTTCCGTGCCTTGTACCCGGCCACGGAAAGAAGGTAAGTATGGTGCCTGGCGTGCCTTCTGTATTTCCAAAATAGAAATGATAGGTCTGTGGATCATCAAAGTTCACCGTTTTCTTTACCAGTCTTAGCCCCAGCGTCTTTGCGTAGAAATCATAATTGCGCTGAGGATTGCCTGCTATCGCAGTGATGTGATGAAGGCCATGAATGTTGTTGTTCATAATTGCCCTTTTTGCTTTTATGTTTTTTCAATTTCTATTTTACTCACTGAGTTTTTCGCATGCAAATGTTTTTCCAGGTTAGCAACGATCAACTCAACTTTCGCTCATCGATTATTTCTGCATGGTGAATTGCAGTTCTCCATTGATCCTTACTTCTTCACTCACCATTACACCACCTGTTTCGAGTGCTGCGTTCCAGTTCAAACCCCAGTCCTTACGATTGAATTTTCCGGAAACGGAGAAACCTGCTTTCTCCTGTCCATACGGGTCTGTGATAAATCCGCCAAATTCTACATCAAGAGTGATTTCCTTAGATACACCTTTCATGGTAAGCATGCCTTTCAACTCATAATTTTCTTCGTCCAACTGTTTGAAAGAAGTCCCTTCAAATGTCAATTCTTTGTAGTTTTCTGCATCAAAGAAATCAGCGCTTTTCAGGTGATTGTCCCTGTCGGTACTGTTAGTAAATATTGAAGCTGCTTCTATTGAAGCGCTTACTTTTGCTTTGCTGAAATCCTGTCCCTCAGAAAGGATAGTAGCGTTGAATTTTCTAAACTCACCTTTCACGTTTGTGATCATCAGGTGTCTTACTTTGAATAGCAATTCGCTGTGTGAAGGATCAAGTGTCCATTTAGTTGCTGTCATGACCGGAGTTGTTGCTAATGTTTCCATTTTTTATTCTTTTAATTGTTTAATAATTTTTACAATGCAAATGTCCACTAAAGCTGTACCCTTATGGTTAACTTATGTTAAGAAATAGAGGAGAGGGAATTGTTAATGGTTAATGGTTAATTGCTAATGGCGGGAGAAGAGTTTAGAAGGGTCTATGAGTTGAGAAAGTTGAAATGGTTGAGATGAATTATTTATTACCACCTTTTATTGCCATTGAACTGCATCCTTTCGCTAATAGACTTTCGCTTATTGCTTATTGCTCATCTCTCATAGCTTCTTGCCTTTTGCTTCTTGCCTATTGCCTGTTGCTTATTGCTTCTTGCCTATTGCCTGTTGCTTATTGCCTGTTGCTTATTGCTTATTGCTCATCGTGATCATTTTCCTCCTGATGCGGCTGAGCGACTGAGGTTTTATTCCCAGATAGGAAGCGATCAGGTATTGTGGTATCCGTTGGATAAAGTGCGGGTAGAGACCTGCAAATTCTACATAACGGCTTTCAGCTTCTTCGCTGTTGGTTTTGGCAAGACGGTATTGCAGTGCTACAAACGCATTTTGAATAAGCAGTCTGAAAAATCTTTCGAATAGGATATTGCTTCTGCACAGTGTTTCGAAATGCTCCCTGTTCATTACCAGTACATCCGTTGGTTCAATCAGTTCAATAAAATAAACACCTGGTTTTTGTTGAAAAAAACTGTACTGGTCAGTGATCCAATATCCTTCAATGGCTAATTGAATTACATTTTTTTCTCCTTGCTCATTGATATAATAACTATAGCCGGAACCTTGCAGGATGAAATAGACGTACTTACATACCTTCCCTTCTTCAGCCAACACAGTTTTCTTATCGAATGATTTCGAAAAGAAATATTTTTCAAACGATTCAAACTCGGCATCAGTGATGTTTTGGCCGATAGTTCTTTCAATATTGTTTCGTAGTAGTGTGTTCATGAAAGTGATACTTCTAATGAAAGGTATTTCATTGTGTCATACCCTGTATTTGAAATATTAATTCTTAGGAATGTAATGTTAATCATTTTTGAATTTATATTGAGTAAACTTTGGGTTTATTTCAAACCCGAAAGCAATCGGATGCCGCAGGCGGGTGAAGGCATCTGCCTGTTGAGACCGCTACCGGGCGGTGTCCTTCACCGACCGGGATTCCAAAAGGAAGTGACATTCTGATTTGCACCCTAAACTTTGAATTTACATAAACTCAACTTTGAATTTACATAAGCGCAACTTTGAAAATACATAACATTAGCTTTAAAAATGTCAAAAAAAATGGAATCGGGATAAGTATAACCGGCAGAAATTTAAGACCGCAATGATGGCAGCCTCGCAAACCTGTACTCTTATTATTCAGCGTTCCTTTCCCAGTACCGCCATCAGGTTTTCCCACTCGTGATATGGATCATCAATGATCTTAATAATTTTTCCATCCTTTCCTACAACCACCTTCGTAGGATAAGCTCGCACACCTAATGTCTTGTTGAGTGTAGCTGCAGTATCAGATATCACATCAAAATGAAAATCTATTTTCTTCAGGAATTTTTTCAGGCTGTCTGCTTCATCAAATGCAATAGATGCAAACAATATATTGTTATCCTTCAGTGATTCTGCAAGTTTGTTCAATTTCGGCATTTCTTGTACACAATAGGTGCATCCGATAAACCAAAAATCGATCAGCACTGTTTTCCCAAGCATCGTTTCTTTGTTATAGATTTTTCCATTTAATGCTTTGAAATTGATATCTGGTAAATCCTTTCCTTCCCACAGGAATTGCTTGTACGTATCATTACCCATACCCATCAGCGTATATTTAGTAAAATCGTCAATCGGCTGATCAATCGGATATAATTTATAGTAATAAGATCCGGAATCTGAAGAGAGGCGCAGTGGAAGATATTTGCCGGTACCTACTCTTTGCAGAAAAGTTGATTTGGTAATCTCTTTCCCGGATGAATCTAAGCCTTTAAAATCCTGTGATAGATTCAGAAACATTCGCCAGTAACCGGTGAAATTTTCTGGCTTTAATGCCACTTCGGGTGCAACCACAGGAGCACCATACGGTAGTTTATTGGCACATCCAATACTGACAGTGAGTATGAAAAGAAAAAACAGTCTGTATAGCTTCATTGTCTTCCTTTGTTCAAAAGTAATTTATAATTTCTCTTATTGATCGCCTTGCTGATTCGCCGTAACTTGCATGTTCCTATGCAGTTTCAGCTCCATTCATCTTATCAGCCTGCCGGAGATCAGCCGGATGCTATTCGTCAGTTAACCGAAGGTGTATTGTCCGGAGAAAAATTTCAAACCCTGTTGGGTGTGACGGGAAGTGGCAAGACATTTACGATGGCGAATGTGATTCAAAATGTACAACGGCCTACGCTGGTGCTTACGCATAACAAGACACTGGTAGCACAATTGTATGGAGAGTTTCGTCAATTTTTTCCTGACAACTCTGTTGGGTATTTTGTTTCTTACTACGATTACTATCAGCCTGAAGCATACATGCCTGTGTCCGATACTTACATAGAAAAGGATTTGAGCATCAATGAAGAGTTGGATAAATTAAGACTGGCAGCTACTTCACAATTACTCACAGGTCGGCGCGATATCATTGTTGTAGCCAGTGTGAGTTGTATCTATGGTATCGGCAATCCAAAAGATTTTGCTGAAGGCGTCATTAGGATCGAAGAAGGCCAGACCATCAGCCGGCAGCGTTTTCTGCATTCATTGGTAAACAGCCTGTACAACAGAACTCAAACCGAATTTACACGTGGTACCTTTCGGGTAAAAGGAGATACGGTTGATATTAATTTACCGTATATGGATAACGGTTATAGGATCACTTTCTTTGGTGATGAAATAGAAACGATTGAAACGCTGGAGATTAGCAGTGGCAAACGAATAGCGAAGGTGGAGAATGCCGCTATCTTTCCTGCCAACCTCTACCTGGCACCAAAAGACAAGATCAACCAGATATTGGCTGAGATACAGGATGAATCGGCCAGGCAAACAGATTATTTTAAGAGCATTGGAAAATATATCGAAGCACAGCGGATTTCTGAGAGAGTGGCGTATGATGTGGAGATGATTCGCGAACTGGGCTACTGCAATGGCGTGGAGAATTATTCCAGGTTTTTTGATCGCCGTGAGCCCGGCACCAGGCCCTTCTGCCTGCTGGATTATTTTCCACATGATTTTCTGTGCATTCTCGATGAAAGTCATCAGACCATTCCACAAGTGAGCGGTATGTATGGAGGCGACCGTAGCCGTAAACTGGTGCTGGTTGATTATGGATTTCGCCTGCCATCAGCTTTGGACAATCGCCCATTGAATTTTAATGAATTTGAAAACATGCTCAACCAGGTCATCTATGTGAGCGCCACTCCTGGTGATTATGAGCTGGAAAAAACAGGTGGCGTAGTAGTAGAGCAGGTAGTACGACCCACTGGTCTCTTGGATCCGCCGATAGAAGTCAGGCCATCACTCAATCAGATAGATGACTTATTGGAAGAAATTGATAAACGGGTGGAAAAGGGCGATAGGGTGTTGGTAACTACACTTACCAAGCGCATGGCAGAAGAAATGGATAAATATCTGCAACGCATAGACGTAAAGTCGAAATACATCCACAGTGAAGTACACACATTGGACAGGATAGAGATACTACGTCAGCTGCGACTTGGAGAAATAGATGTATTGGTTGGAGTCAATTTACTGAGAGAGGGATTGGATTTGCCGGAGGTGTCGTTAGTAGCTATTCTCGATGCTGACAAAGAAGGCTTTTTGAGAAACGAACGGTCACTCACACAAACAGCCGGAAGGGCCGCGCGTAATGCGGATGGCCTTGTTATTTTTTATGCGGATCACATCACCGAGAGTATGCAGAAGACGATAGATGAAACTAACCGCAGGCGCGATAAACAGATTTCATATAACATAGAACATAATATAACACCGGTGACTATACGAAAAACGGTAGAGCAGATCATGGGCCAAACCTCTGTTCTGGATATCAAAGGTTATGATGCGAAGTCAGAACTTGCAACCGGTGATGCTGTTACCATTGCTGCAGAATATGAAGAGTACAATACCATTCCAAAAATGGAGAAAGCCATCAAGGCTACAAAACAAAAAATGGAGAAAGCGGCTAAGGACATGGACTTCATGGAAGCAGCGAGGTTGCGAGATGAAATGTTCAGGTTAGAGAAGGAGTTGGAAGAAATGCGGTGATGAGAATGGTTAATGGTTAATTGTTAATTGTTAATGGTTGCCAGTACCGGAGGTGGGTTGAGAGTTTAGGGTTTAGGGTTTAGGGTTTAGAGCAACAATTAACTCTGATGTGAGTAAAATGAATGCTTCGGTACTGACGCTTTGGTCAGTATTCAAAACTCTGACACTTTGGCCTGAGTCAGACAAGCCTTGGCTTCGTCTGACAGGCTCAGCAACTATGAGAAACGAACAACGGACAACGGACAACGAACAACGGATAACGAACAACGAACAACGGATAACGAACAACGAACAACGGATAACGAACAACGAACAACGGACAACGAACTACGAAAAACTGAAACTATGAAGGAATTAATCTGCTTAATTCTTTTTTTATCCTCTATTGAATGTTTGTATAGCCAACCCGTTTGGAAGATTGCTGGTGACAAAATAATTACCTCCTGGGCTGCATCGTTGGATGTGAAAAATATTTTACCCGAATATCCGAGGCCACAAATGGTAAGAGAAAATTGGAGAAACCTGAATGGATTGTGGAATTATGCCATTACGCCCGAACAGGAAGTAACTCCAAAAGTATTCGATGGAAAAATTTTGGTTCCATTCGCAGTTGAATCTGCTTTGTCTGGTTTGGGGAAATCAGTTGGTAAGGATAGCCTTCTCTGGTATCAAACTAAGATTGCATTACCAGGATCATTCAGGAATAAAAAAGTATTGCTGCATTTTGGCGCTGTCGACTGGCAGGCTGATGTTTTTCTGAATGGGAATAAAGTAGGAGAACACAAAGGTGGATATACCCCATTTTCATTTGACATTACTCCATTTTTGAAAAAGGGGCAACAGGAATTGATTGTGAAGGTTTGGGATCCTACAGACGAAGGGCCGCAGCCACGTGGCAAACAGGTACGGCATCCTAAGGGCATCTGGTACACATCTGTTACCGGTATCTGGCAGACTGTTTGGATAGAAGCTGTGCCCGAAACTTATATTTCGCGAACAAGAAATACACCTGATATAGATGCCGGAGTTATTAAGATTGAAACGGACGTAATACAGCCCCAGGCGGCAGATATAGTGAGAGTGATGGTTTATGATAAAGGCCAGAAAGTAGCTGAGTCGGAATCCAAAGTGTCATCACCAATCGTGTTGCCGATCAAAGATGCAAAACTGTGGTCGCCGGCAAATCCTTTTCTATATCAATTCAACGTGCAGGTGGTCAGGAAAGGAAAGATCGTGGATGAAGTGTCCTCCTATTTTGCAATGCGCAAATCGTCTTTGAAACGAGGAAGCGATGGTATTCAGAGAATGATGTTGAATAATCAGTTTTTATTTCAATTCGGGCCGTTAGACCAAGGTTGGTGGCCGGGTGGTTTATATACAGCACCGTCCGAAGATGCCATGCAATTCGATATTGAAAAGACAAAAGAAATGGGTTTCAATATGATTCGTAAGCATGTGAAGATAGAACCTGCGCGGTGGTATTATCTCTGTGATTCCATCGGTATCATGGTGTGGCAAGATATGCCCAGCGGAGATCTGGGCAACAGGTGGGACAGCAGTCCTGGCGTCTTCGGATTGGCGACTGATAAAAACAGAACCGAAGTGTCAGAAAACTATTATCGAAGCGAATGGAATGATATCATGGATGCCCTTTACAATTTCCCATCGATTGTTTGCTGGGTTCCCTTCAATGAAGGATGGGGGCAATTCAAAACCAAAGAGATCACCGAATGGACGATGCAGAAAGACCCTACAAGGCTTGTGAACAGTGCAAGTGGTGGTAACTTTTATGAAACCGGCCATATCATTGATCTGCATAATTATCCTGATCCTGCAATGCCCGAACCATCATTGTTTGGAAGTACCAGGGCGCTGGTATTAGGAGAATTCGGCGGGCTCGGGTTGCCGGTAGATGGACATACCTGGCAAAAGAAAGATAACTGGGGTTACCAGAGTTTTAAAAATGCTGAAGGCTTGTTTAAGAAATATACTTCCCTTGTGGATCGTCTTTCATTTCTTATTGAAAAAGGCCTGTCGGCTGCGGTATATACCCAAACTACTGATGTGGAAGTGGAAGTAAATGGATTGATGACCTATGACAGAAAAGTAATAAAAATTTCTCCTGAAAAATTAAAAGGGATCAATGAGAAATTGTACAAGATAAAAGTTGAGTAAATCCTGAGTAACCGGGAAGTAAAATAAGTTGAAGGGGCCTGGATTTAATTCTTTTCTACCGCTTGCTGAATTAATGCACAAGATTCCTTTATTTCTTTTGGAGTAATTGTCAGAGGTGGCACTATTCTCAAACATTGAGGAGCAAATAAAAACCAGTCAGTGAAAACGCCTGATTCAATCAAACGATCAATTATTTTTTTATTGCTTTCAAAATCTTTGAATTCAATCGCTATCATCAATCCCCTGCTTCGAATTGATTGAATACCCGGAATATTTTTCAGGCATTTCAAAAACAAAGATTCTTTTCTCCTGACTGCGCTAATTAATTTCCTGCCTAAAAGAAATCGCATTGCAGCTTCGCCGGCAGCACAACAAACCGGGTGCCCACCAAAAGTATTGATGTGGCCCAGTACCGGGTTGTCTGTGAAGGCATCCATTATTTTTTTATCAGCAACAAAAGCCCCAAGCGGCATACCGCCTCCCAATGCTTTGCCTAATAACAAAAAATCAGGTACGATATCGAATTGTTCAAAAGCAAAGAGGCTGCCGTTTCTTCCAAAGCCACATTGTATTTCATCCAGCACCAACAATGTTCCGGTGTCTGTACATTTTTTTCGTAAAGCCTGCAGCCATTCTTTTTCAGGCACTATTACACCTGCTTCCGCCTGAATGGTTTCTGCAATGACACAGGCAGTTTCTGAATTAATTTGCTCCAGGCTTTCAAACGAATTATAATCCAGGTGCATAATGCCAGGGAGCAATGGACGGAATGCATTGCGCCAATATTCATCGCCCATCACACTCAGTGATCCTTGTGTACTGCCGTGATAGCTGTTTTTGAAGGCTGCTATTTTCGTTCTACCGGTATAGCGCTTCGCAAGTTTCATGGCTCCTTCGGTGGCTTCTGACCCTGATGCTGTGTAGTAAACAGAATTCAGGGTTGCAGGCAAATGGTCTGTCAGCAATTTTGCATAAGAAGTTTGTGGACTTAGCACCAATTCTCCATTTACCATTACATGGAGGTAATTTTCGGTTTGTGCCTTGATAGCTTTGATTACTTGTTTGTTGCCATGTCCTACATTGCATACACTGATCCCACCGATCAGGTCGATGTATTCTTTACCATCTGGCCCGTAAAGTTTATTCCCTTTTGCTTTTACGATTTCTAATTGTAGCGGATTCCTTGAGGTCTGCCCGATATGTTGTAAAAATATCTGCCTGTTATTCATTCTTTGTCAGCAAATTTGTTTATTAAGCAGGGAAACAAGATCGGCAGTCTTTTCGTAAAGATTTCTCATTTGGCTTACGTGAGAGCACTTGGCATACAGCCCGAGTTCTATTTCCTGCATGAGTGATTCGAATAATTTTGTAGTACCTACTCCTACGTTACAAGAATCCAATTTTTGCATCACTGTTTCTTTAGTTAATGCATGAACCGGCATTTTCAATTTGCCTGACAGATAAGATTCAAGTGAACGTTTTAATTCTCTGTAAAATCCATCAGCATCTTCTGATAATAATTTCTCATGAAGGTCAGCGAGCGGATTTCCCGGTACAATATCATCTACTGCCTGTTCATTTTTGAGATCCTCTGGTATTGTCCTTGTCTTAAGTTCGGGTTCTTTATTTTTTCTATCCAGGAAGGTAAGCATTAGAGCTATCATTATTCCCCCAACAAGTATGCCTCCTCCGACCCATTCTAAATGTGGAACAGAAAAAAAGCTGCTGTTACTTTCTGAAGAGTTATTTTTCTCTGTGATCATTTTCTTGCCCTGTGAAACCCTGAAGGTAATCGGTTCTGTAATTTTTGTTTCATACTTCCCTGTTTCCGGATTGAACCAACTGAAATACACCGGTGGGATACTGTATTTGCCCGGTTTAGAAATTGTAAATGGGATATTGAAAGCCTTGCTACCATCCAGTGGCACATCCTGTTTGTTGATCTGATCCTTCACTTTGGCATCATAGGCATCTATACCTTCAGGCCAATGAATAGAAGGTGCATTTATCATGCTGAAGTTTCCTTTGCCCCTGATTGTGATTTTCAGATTCGCAGCATCATCTGTGGTAAGTTGGTTTTTGTCTATGTCTGTCTGAATGGAGAATTCTCCGACAGCACCATTGAATGCAGGAGGTACATTTCCTGCAGGGAGTGGCTTTACATTGATAGTAAGAGAATTACTGGTCAGTGTCGTGGATTTTTGAATGAAGTCTCCGGGAGATAATACGCTACCACCAAAATCCTGCATCATTTGCATCAGCGGGTCATTGCTCTGCATGGTACTGCTTCCATACTTTAGAAAAGTTACGTTGTTGGTTGCCTGCAAAGGCGTAAGCGTGAATGTGCCGGATTGTAAAGGATACAATTGTACTTTACGTAACACATAGCAACTGTAAGTTTTGCCATTCACTTTTTCTTGTGTGGAATTCTGATTCACATCCATGTCGCTCACAGAAAATCCATTAAAAGAAGGAGCATCTGTTACATTGGTTTCAGACCTGAGGCGTGTATAAAGATTAAAACTGACTACGATGGGTTCACCGACGTAGGATGATGTTTTATTAGCAACCATCCTGATGAAAAGGTTTTTTCTGATTTTTGCTTCAGCATTTTCGCCCGGCCTCAGTACGAGATCGTTTGCCGGAACCGATCTGGCACCAGGTTCGTCAAATGGCAACTGTGGAACAGAAGGTTGTTGTTTTCGGCCTGCAATATTTCCCTGGTTGACAACTTCGATAGTCAACAAGTTACACTTTAGTTGTTTGCCATCAGCAAGGGCGGTAATGGAAGGTATGGTAAAGTTTCCGGCTTTCTTTGGCTTCAGGATGTAGGAAAAAGCACTGTAGGATGTTACATTGCCGTTGATGCTTGACATTCCTGTTTCCTGGTTTGGGCCGCTTACAACATAAAAGTTTTTAAAATCAGGATGGGCAATACTCTGTATTGATTTTGCATTTTCGATTTTGTACTGAATCTGTACGACTTCATTTAATCCTATTTTGGTTTCGTTGGCAACAGCAAAAAATTTAAGTTGCGATAAAGCAGGCACTACTGATCCCAGGCAAAAGGAAGTAATGAAAAATAGTGTTCGTGTAATGGCAGGTAAAGTTCGATTCATGTTACCCAATTACTGGTGAGTCACAAATGTACCGTGCCTAAGTTAAATAAAAGGTTAACGAATATGGCCTTAAAACATCGCTAACAGTTGAGGGAATACGATTGAATCTTACCGGATTCTACGGGACGAAAATTGATAAGAAGGAGCAAAATGAAAATTGCCAGCATCGGTTTTCATTGGAACCTGTTTGGGTTGTTCAACAAAATCAGAAACGAATTGTGCAGAAAGGGTTTAAGCATAATCTACCTTTCGTTCGCAATACATTGCGATTTTTCTTTTCAGATCATCAGGGCGGAAAGGTTTTACAACATAATCGGTAAATCCTGCTTCTGTGATGAGCGTTTCCGGATTTTCAAGAAGTGTGGCTGTGAAAGCTATTACAGGAGTGTCAATGTTCATTTCCCGGATTATTCTCAAAGCAGTATAACCGTTCATTTCCGGCATTTCAAGGTCCATAAGGATGAGATCGAATTTGTGATATTTTACAAGTTCTACCGCATGTACTCCGGTAATGGCCGCCTTGATTTGCATTTGCCATCTGCTTAGGAAACTCTTCAGGATTTTTGCATTGATCTCGTTGTCTTCGACTACCAGTACTCTGATGCCCCTGATATCTTTGTTTTCAATATTGGTCATTAAAGGACCTTCGGATTCTTTGAATGCTTGTGGAAGTTCGATTTTGAATTTGCACGTAAAATAAAATCTTGAACCCTGTTGCAATTCACTTTCCACTTCCAAATGACCTCCAAATAAGTGAACCATTTGGCGGCTAATAGCAAGGCCAAGCCCTGTACCGCCATATCTTCTTTTCAGATTGTCTGCATAAACCTGTGAAAATGCATTGAATATTTCTTCCTGGTGATCACCGGCAATTCCAATGCCGGTGTCTCTTATTTCGAAATATAATGATACTTCTTCATCAGTTTTTTCAAGAACATTTACAGTGAAGGTGACGCTACCAAAATCTGTAAATTTCAGGGCATTGGAAATCAAGTTGTGAATGACCTGGCTCAGCTTTAATTCATCCGATGTGAGGATGACATTTTCCAACTGGGCCGGAAAATCATGGATAAATTCAACTCTTTTCGATTTGAACTGTGCGGAGAATGAGGAAGCAATATTTTGAAGACATTTCAGAATATCAAATGGCGCATTTTTCAATTGGGTCTTGTCAGCATTTAATTTGCTAAAACTTAGAATATCATTGATAATTCCAAGCATGTGTTCTGAAGAATATTTGATAACCTGCACATGGCGCTGAACTTCTTCGCTCAATCCTTTTTCACATAATATCAGGTCTGAAGAGCCGATGATTCCATTCAATGGTGTCCGGAGTTCATGACTCATACTGCTCAGAAAATGAGTTTTGGTTTGTACGGCTTTTTCAGTTCTGAGTCTTGATTTAGCGAGTTCTCCTGCGATTATTTTTCTTTCATTGATATTGCGCATGCTCATTACCACATATTCTTCTGTTTCGCCGGGTTTTGAGCACAAATGTGTACTTACAATCCCGTAAAAAATATTCCGGGTATGAGTTCTGAATTCCGCCTCTCCTGACCAGTCTTCAGTCAGGTTATTTAGTAAGAAATCCATGTTAGGGCTTTCGCCGGTTAGATATCGCATCATGACCTGCGAAATATAAAGCCCTTTCAGAGTGACATGATCTGGCAGGTCAAATAAAGTAGTTAAAGTTCTGTTTGTTTCTAAAATTTCCTGGGTTTCTTTTGAATAAACGATACATCCTTCAGTGGAACAATTGAATGCAAACTCAAGAATCTTGCTTCGGGACTCCTCTTTACCATTGCCTGATAGCAATTGCCTCCATCTTGAAAACCAACCGTTTTTCATTTTTTCGGGATTATCTGAAAGAAACCAGTGTTGTAACGGAAAAGACACGCTTTTTATTTAATAACTAAGTTGAAATCTGCCGAAACTCACAAATTAAAGAATGGCCTAATGTTATGACATACGATTATCAGGAAAAATACGTTAGAAGTAAATTAAGAGATAACCTATGGAGAATGAAGTCTTGACTTTTGACAAGAACCTGGATGCCGAATTCTTGTTTGAGCTTTATGGAAATGACAAGGAACATGCGAAGATGGTTTTTGAAGAGTTTTTGAATTCTGCCCCGGGAATGATGGATGAGATTGAGGAAAGTTTTAGAAAGAATGTGGTTGAAGATTTCAGAAAGCATGTGCATAAGATGAAGCCGGTATTCAGTTTTGTAGGTCTGACACATCTTACAAAACATGCCGAAACACTGGAGCACAAGTGCAGGAATTCAGGAAGGATGGAGGATTTAAGTGATTTATACAATGATTTGAAGATTCAGTATCAAAAATATTTGCCCATTGTAAGGGATGAAGTAATTCGTTTAGAAAACCAGAAATAAGATGAGCCTAAAATGTATTATAGTAGATGATGAGCCAATGGCAAGAGACTTCCTCGAGCGTTATTGCCAGAAATACGGTAATATCACAGTAATGGGGTCTTTTCCCGATTCTGAAACAGCACATACCTTTCTTGCAGCTAATGAAGTGGACCTGATATTCCTTGACGTTGAAATGCCCGGTATTAGCGGATTTGAATTATTGGACAGGCTCGCCTATATGCCAAAAATTATTTTAACGACGTCCAAGACCGATTACGCGTTTAGTGCTTTTCAGTATAACGTTACTGATTACCTGAAAAAACCCATCTCCTACAATCGGTTTCAGGAGAGTATTCAAAAAATTCTGGATTCATTGAGCAAAGTAATTGTCAAACCTATTAGTGAAGATATTTTTATCAAAGCAGATGGTAAGTTCATAAGACTCAACTATCACGATATCTTGTACATTGAATCGGTAGGAGACTATGTCAGGTATTTCACACCTGCCAAGCATTATCTAACTCATAGCACCCTCAAGGCTGTGGAGGAGAAAATGAACCCCAAGCACTTCCTGAAAGTTCACCGGTCTTATATTGTCAACATGAGTAAAATAAAAGACATACAAGACAACTCTATTCTTATTGAAAGCAAGGTGATACCAATAAGCAAGGCTCTGAAACCGGCAGTAATGACCCGGATCAATGCCATGTAAAGCCTGGTTATTCTTTCTTTTCTTCCTAAATTCTTTTTTTCTTTTTTCTTTCAAAGAAGAAATCAGTCTATTCATCGAATGAAATAATGAGTTCGGCGAAAACTGACGGCTTCATTGCAGGTATTTATCATCTTTGTACTGTACTCGTTAACAAGCTAAAAAAATCCAAGCGTCCGACGGGAAACCAGGTTTTAAAAAATAATAATGTATCCAAAGGCTCAAAGAAAACCAACTATCTGAAAGAGAAACCAACAAAAACCGGCCAAAAACCGGCATCCATCATCCGAAGAACCAAATAGCATAAACCGATTATGCTGCTTTACTGAATCACAATCGCAACTCAAAGAAATTTGCGAAAAAGTTTTAAGAATGCTCCGTTTTCTACGGAGCATTCTTATTTGAACCATAACTATACCTGGATAACTTTATATCACAAGAGAGTACTGCTTATGCCGGAAATATTTCTTTCATCTTTGAATACTTTCATTGTTCCACCGGCGCTGTAAGTCAGATGGAAGCGCGCAATCGCTTCAGGTATGAGTACCGTTCTTAAAAATGGAAAACGAAGAAAAAGAGCGTTTTGTCGAAAGAAACAGGTGATTGGGCGAAAACAGACAGACATAGCTGCAACTATTTATCATCTTTGTATTGTTGAAAGCAACCAAAAACTAGCTATCCAGGCTTCCTGAGAAATACCGGGGTTTTAGAGAAAACAAATAGATAATCCAAAAAAACAAAAAAAAATCTAATTCAATCGATCCTAAACAAAAACTGAAACAAAGATCCAAAAGTCCAACGGGAACCAGGTTTTAAAAAGTAGTAATTTATCCAAAGGCTCAAAGAAAACAATTCGCTACGGCGAACCAAACAATCCTAAAGAAAGATCAAAAACCAACTGTCTGAAAGAGAAACGAAAATCCAATTGATCCTAAAGAAAGATCAAAAACCAAATTGTCCGAAAGAGAAACTTATCCATTATCTGATTAACCAAGAAAAGCATAAACCATTTATGCTGCTTTACTGAATCACAATCGCAACTCAAAGAAATTTGCGAAAAATCTTTAAAAGTGCTCCTTTACCGGGAGCATTTTTATTTTGAAATGATTGGGATAACAGAGAGGTGAAAACGTAGTACCGGGAGATATGGAAATCAAATATCACCTTGCAATGGTCTTATGATTAATTCTTCTACACAGGCACTGGGTGAAAGTTCTGAAGCAGAATAGATCAATTCGGCAATATCTTCCACTTTAATAAATCGATCTTCAGGGTATCCGCTGTTATTCCACGAGTCTGTATAAACAGCTCCCGGATAGACCGTTGTTACTTTGATATTAAATGGTTTTAATTCTTCCCGTAGATTTTTGCTGAATCCTGCCATAGCAAATTTACTGATGCTGTATGAGCCGCCATTCGGATAAGCCTTAATTGAAGCGATACTGCACATATTGAATATGTGGCCGTTTTTTCGCATAATCATCTCCGGTAGTAGTGCCCTGGTAAGATGATATGCGCTAAAGAGGTTCGTTTGAATCATAGTCTCAAGGGTGCCTTCAGGTTCATTGTAAATGCTGCCCGGAAGAAAGGTTCCAGCATTGTTGATCAGGATGTCTGCCGGTGCCTTGAATGCAGAAAACCAGGAAGCAAAGTTTTCGACTCCTTCCTTAGTACTCAGGTCTCCGGTTTTGAAATGAACTTTCGATGCCGGGTAAGCATTCTGAATTTCTTTCGCTGTATCCTGAAGATCAGTCAATGTACGCGCACAAATGAAAATGTTATTATTAGTAGCGGCAAATTTTAGCGCTATTGCTTTTCCCATACCTTTGCTTGCCCCTGTTATTACAATATTCATTCGTTATTTTCCGTTTTTTCTTAAGTGATGATCAAAAGTAGCAAAATACCAGACGTTCTGAAATACCATCACCTCTTTTTTGATCTGGACCATACGCTGTGGGATTTTGACAGCAATGCCAGAGATTGCCTGGTGGAGATATATTCGGTATTCAACCTGAAGGCAAAGGCTATCGATTCCTTTGATCAGTTCTATCAAACCTACCTCGGGCACAATGCAACCCTATGGACTCGTTTTGAAAAAGGCTACATCACCAGCGAAGAATTGAAATGGAGAAGGATGTGGCGCACGCTTCTTGATTTTAAGATCGCTGATGAAAAACTTTCGAGAGATATCAGCGAGTATTACTTAGACATACTTCCTAAAAAAGAGAAAGTCTTTGATTATACCTTCGAAATACTCGACTACCTCACTGAAAAAGGCTACCATTTGCACCTGCTGACAAATGGTTTCGAAAAAACACAGCGTGCCAAATTGCAGAGCAGCAATCTTACCGGATATTTCGATCGGATCATTACTTCGGAAGCCTCTAACTCGATGAAGCCAAAGAAGGAGATTTTTGAATACGCTCTTAAAGCATGCGGATGTTGTCTCGAAGAATCCATCATGATAGGTGATAATGTGGATGCAGATATTGCCGGCGCCATTAATGCCGGAATGGATTGTGTGTTTGTCAATCATATAGAAAAGAA
>JBDHYH010000013.1:0-50026 GCA_039811325.1 Chitinophagaceae bacterium
TCCGCAAATAATTGATGCTTCAAATAAATTAATTACAAGGTATCCCAACTGGTATATGGTTGGGATTATTTTTTTAATAATAGTAAAGAACAAAAATGAATACTCCCAATCCTATAAATGTAAGTTTTGATCCGGGAACTGGCCAGGAGATAACTCTGGAAACAGGCAAATTAGCCCGCCAGGCTGATGGAGCGGTAACTGTCCGCCAGGGAAACTGCATCATACTTGCTACCGTAGTAGCTTCTCATGAACCTAAACCAGGTCAGTCTTTTTTCCCGCTTACCGTAGATTACCAGGAAAAATTTGCTTCTGCCGGTAGAATACCTGGCTCCTTCTTTAAGAGGGAAGCAAGGCTGAATGATTATGAAGTACTGACAAGCCGTTTAATTGACCGCGCCTTACGTCCACTTTTCCCGGACGATTATTTCTGCGATGTCCAGGTCTTGATTTCACTCGTTTCAAGTGATACCGAAATTCTTCCTGACTCCTTAGCATGCCTTGCAGCTTCTGCAGCGCTGGCTGTTTCCGATGTTCCTATCCAGGAGATTATTTCTGAAGTACGCATTGCTCGTGTCGATGGCCAATTTGTCCTGAACCCTACCCGCAGCCAGTTGGCCCTTGCAGATATGGAGTTCATGGTGGCTGCCACTGAGAAAAATATAATGATGGTGGAGGGTGAGGCCAAAGAGTGCCAGGAGGAAGACCTCGTGCAGGCTATTGAGCGTGCACATGAAGCCATCAGGCAACAAATAAAGGCACAGGAAGACCTCAGACAAAAAGTAGGAGCTAAAGAAAAACGCACCTATACTTTGCCTTACCGAAATGAAGAGTTGAAGAAAAAAATAGAAGAGTTTGCCACTGAAAAAGTGAAAGCCGTAGCAGCATCTGCTTCTTCAAAGCATGACAGGCAAGCAGCTTTTGAAAAAATAGAAGAAGAGATCAGGGAATTTCTCGGAGAAGAACTTCCGGAAGAAGATCAGCCTTTAGTAGGTTACTATTTCCATGATATGCAATATCATATCGTTAGGGATATGATATTGGATCAAAGAGTAAGACTTGATGGAAGAAAACTGGATGAAATACGTCCATTGACAATGGAAGTAAGTCCACTTCCCTCACCGCATGGCTCTGCATTGTTCACCCGTGGAGAAACTCAATCCCTGACCACTGTAACACTTGGCACTCCCTTAGACGAATTGTTGGTAGAAAGTGCAGCAGTAAGCAACTATTCTAAATTTATTTTACATTATAATTTCCCTCCATTCTCTACAGGAGAAGTACGAATGATGCGTGGTGTAGGCAGAAGGGAAGTAGGACATGGCAACCTTGCTATGAGAAGCCTCAAACAAATCATGCCTGCAGATGACTTTGCATATACGGTTCGTGTCGTAAGTGATATTCTTGAGAGTAACGGTTCATCATCAATGGCTACAGTATGCGCAGGCTCACTCGCCTTAATGGATGCAGGCGTTCCGTTCAAGAAACATGTGGGCGGCATTGCAATGGGGCTAATCACCAAAGATGAAAAATATGCTGTGCTTTCTGATATTCTTGGTGATGAAGACCACCTGGGTGACATGGACTTCAAAGTAACCGGAACCCGTGAAGGAATCTGCGGTGTTCAAATGGACATCAAAGTGGATGGCCTCAGTATGGATATCATGCGTGAAGCATTACAACAGGCAAAGAAAGGAAGATTACATATTCTGGATGCAATGTATCAGTGTATTCCTGAACACAGAGATGACGTAAAACCACAGGCTCCGAGGATGAAGAAACTGATCATCGATTCAGAATTTATCGGAGCTGTGATCGGACCTGGAGGTAAGATCATCCAGGAAATTCAGAAGGTAACCGGAACTACTATCAATATTGAAGAGGTAGGAAATACAGGAGAAGTGAGCATTTATGCTGTGAATAAAGATAACCTCGACAAGGCTGTAGCATGGGTGAATAATATAGTGGCAGTACCTGAAATCGGTGACGAATATGAAGGTACCGTAAAAGGCATCAAAGAATTTGGCGCCTTTGTGGAATTCCTTCCGGGCAAGCAGGGTTTACTGCACATCTCAGAGATCATGTGGAAGCGACTGGAAACCATGGATAATGTTTTCAAAGAAGGTGACCAGGTAAAAGTGAAACTTATTGGTGTTGACCCCAAAACGGGGAAATATAAACTAAGCCGCAAGGCTCTGTTACCAAAGCCAGAAGGTTTTACAGAGCATAGAAGGGAAGGTCATGAACAGAGGAGAGAAAACAATGATCAGAGAAGAGATAGAAGGCATTAATTCAAACCATGATTGAAATTTAGAAAAGCTTGTAAACACACAGGCTTTTTTTCATTTATGAAATCGTATAAAAAAATATTATTCTTTACCGAAAGCCAGGCTGCTTCAGAAATCCTGATGGCGTTATTGGACGAAGAAGGGTTTTATGCTTTTGAAATGGAGAAAAATATTCTGACAGGTTATGTGGAAGAAGAAAATTTCGCTGAGGAAAAAATAAGGAATATTATAGGAGAAAAAACCAGGTACCAAGTAGAACCCATAGAAGATCAGAATTGGAATGCACAATGGGAACAAAGTTTTTCTCCTGTGATTATTGAAGATTATGTAGCCATCAGAGCGCAATTTCATCAGGCAGTAAAATGTGTAAAATACGAGATCATCATTACGCCCAAAATGAGTTTTGGCACAGGTCATCACGCCACTACTTCATTGATGGTGCAGGCTATGAAAAAATTAGACATTACCGGAAAGAGCGTTATTGATTTTGGCACGGGCACCGGTATACTATCCATCCTTTCAGAGTTTTCAGGTGCAGTAAATGTGACGGCTGTTGACAATGATCAGTGGGGTATTGATAATGCATTTGATAATATTCGTGAAAATAATTGCAGAAGTATTACGATAGTAAAAGCATCTGATCTTTCCAATTTATCAATGTCAGATATTATTTTAGCAAATATTAATAAGAATATCCTGATTCAACATGCCGGGTCCATCTCAAAGCTTCTAAGAGAATCTGGAGATTTACTGATATCCGGATTTTTGCAAAGTGATCTACAAGATATGTTAAACACCTATAATGAGCTCGGGCTGCAACTGATTTCGTGTAATAACAGTGGTGAGTGGGCCGTTTTACACATGCGGAAAACTTAATAATTCCATTAAATTTAGTCTTGTCCCTGATTTGAGGTGAATTTAGATGTATATTTGTTTTCCGGCTGATGAAGTTCAATAGATTATGAAAGAATTTTTATTACTCATCCTTGCTTACCTTATAGGTTCCATACCAACTGCGTTAATCATTAGTCGAAGTTTCTTCAAGATTGATATCAGGGAATATGGAAGCGGAAACATGGGTGCTACCAATACTTTCAGAGTACTGGGTTCTAAATTCGGTACTATTGTGATGATAGGTGATGTACTGAAAGGTATGCTGGCTGTAGCTTTGTACAACCTTTTACCCTATTATATCAACAATGCTTTTGACCGTACCAATCTGATGATAGGGCTGGGACTGGCCGCAGTATTGGGGCACATCTATCCGATATGGGCTCAATTCAAAGGAGGTAAAGGTGTCGCCACATTGTTTGGAATGGTACTCGCTATTCAGCCTCTCGTTGCTGTAAATTGCGTAGCAGTATTTTTAGTAGTATTATTTCTTACCAGGTATGTTTCGTTAAGTTCTATTTTGGCAGGTATTGCATTGCCCATCTGTGTACTTTGGATTTATAATGAAAAGGAAATCTTCTACCGGGTTTTTGCCATTGCGGTATCCGCGCTGATCATTCTTACCCATCAAAAAAATATCAGTCGATTGCTGAAAGGAAATGAAGGCAGGGTCCCCATCCTGAAATACCGTGATCGCCGTAGAAAGAAAAAAGAAATGTAAAAGTTAGCGAAGCGATCAAACTAAATTCCCTTTGCAAATGTCATTAAGAAAAAAACAGGAGGTTGGAAGTAATGATTCACCTGCCTATCACCCGTTTTAAATTAACATTGAAATGAAAAAACTATATCTACCGCTTATCGGGTTTTTATTATTTGCTTCAGGATGTACCACCAATGCCATCACAGGAAGAAAGCAACTTTCAGTAGTGTCAGAAGCCTCACTTCAACAGGAGGCGGTATCTCAATATAAGAGTTTCCTTTCTGAACATAAGGTAGTAAGTTCTACTACTAACAAGGATGCAGAAATGGTAAAGCGCGTAGGAACAAGAATTGCCAATGCGATTAACGACTATTATAAAAGTAAAGGCCTGAGTAATGAACTGTCAGGATACCAATGGGAATTTAACCTGGTAGAAAGTCCTGAGGTAAATGCCTGGTGTATGCCTGGTGGTAAAGTAGTAGTATATACGGGCTTGCTAAATGTTACCCAAAATGAAGCAGCACTTGCTATAGTATTGGGACATGAGATCACACATGCCGTTGCGCATCATGGACAGGAGCGTATCAGCCAGGCTATGGTGGCACAGGGTGTAGGTGTAGTGGGTGATGTGTTTACGCAAGGGAATAGTAAAGCTAATGGTATTTTTAATGCCATTTATGCTCCGGGAGCCCAGGTTGGCGTGTTACTTCCCAATTCAAGAAAGCAGGAGTACGAAGCAGACCATTATGGCCTTATATTCGCTGCAATGGCAGGCTATAATCCAAATGAAGCTATTCCATTCTGGCAACGCATGGCTGCTCTGAGCGAAGGCAAGCAAGGCCCTGAAATCCTTAGCAGCCATCCGTTAGATTCAAAAAGGATACAGGCTTTAAAGGGATATATACAGGAAGCACTGAAATATTATAAACCAGTGAAAAAATAAAATCGAACAAAATCGATGAAATACAGTACAGCAGTGATTTTTGTCAAAATATTTTGACTTTTTGTTGTAACTTCGCCTACGTTTTTAAAGCCTATAAGTACCTGACGGTGTTGGTAAGGCTTATCTTATAACCTAAATTTTTACAAAGTATGTCTCAAACATTGTTTGAAAAGTTACAATTTGAGGATGAAAAGAATGTTCTAATTCAAGGTTTACCTTCAACGATTGAAAAACAATTTTCTAAGTTTTCTTTTTCAAAAAATGTTACGCCCTTACTTAAGGAAAGGAAGATAGATTTTGCATTAGTCTTCGTTTTGAATACAAATCATCTGCATACTATTCTTGAGGAAATTTGCCCGGCGCTTCATGACAATACCAAATTATGGATTGCCTTTCCAAAACCAACATCTAAAATTGCCACTGATCTCAGCCGCGAAACGGCTTGGAATTGTATGGAAGACAGAGGTCTCGAATCCGGAGAAATTGTTGTACTTGATTACGTATGGAATGCTCAGAGATATCACCGCGCAGGTATCAGCACTTCATCCAGTAAAGTGGTGAGTCTGAAGAACAATCCAAAACTTGCCAGGGCAGAAGGTTTCTAAAAGATTTCTATTTCCTGATTACCATACCTACTTTACCAGCCAGTTCACGTTCCAGGCTTTTGAGGTGTTGATGTGTTGCTATCAGAATGGATAATTGCTGGTCTGTTTGTTCTTTTTGTAATTCCTTTTCATTATCCACGATAAGAGACCTCACCTTTCTGAGTTCTGCATACCTGAGTGTGGAATTGATATCATCCACATATTTTTCTTCTTTGGAAGGCACTTCCTGATTGTATTTTTCAACCCAGCCTTTGCTTACTTCATAAGGAAAAGCAATAAGTGACACAACTGTATTTGCAATTTTCAGGTCTTCATTATAAATGAAAAATTTAGCAGTAGGTTGCTGTCCAGACTCGTACAGAAGCCTGTAGCCATTGATAATTTTCCTGAGCATTTCATCAGAAATAAACTCTTCAATATTACATTCGCCAAGCATATAGTTGGCCACTGAGGTGTGCTCATCCCAATCTTTCAAGCCATACTCTAAAAGGCATCTGACCAGGCCTCTTTCATTAAAGTTTTGCTGACGCAAAAGGTCTAATGCTGATAAATCTTCATCACTGGAAGTTCCTCCTTCAGGTAATTGGACGGAGGATGTAAATTGCTGCTCAGAAGTTTTACCATCCGAAATCTTTTTTTGTTGTTTGCTGAATTGTTCTCTGAGAATGCTATTGACCAGATTAACGAGTCCTTCCTCTTCAATATCCAGTCGCTGAGCCACCTTCCTCACATAATCCTGCCTCAATGTAAATTCCTCCGGACGGTTCATCTTACTTAGTGATTCAGCAATTTTTTGCACAGCAGCAGCCTTCTTTGCGCTGTCATTACCCGCATCTTTTATTGCCCAATCCAATTGAAAAATGATAAAGTCCTTCTTGTTGTCATTCAGATATTCCTCAAAAGCTGCTGCACCAAAATTCTTTATATAGCTGTCAGGATCTTCTGGTGCAGGAAGTGTAACCACCTTCACATTGAGGCCCTCTTCAAGTGCCAGATCCAGTCCGCGCATCGCAGCAGCAATGCCTGCAGAATCACCATCATACAGGATCGTAAGACGAGGGGTTATTTTCTTGATTAACCTTAATTGATCATGAGTAAGCGATGTACCGCCACTGGCTACCACATTTTCTATACCCGCCTGGTGCAATGAAACTACGTCAGTATAGCCTTCCACCAGTATGCATTCATCTTTTTTGCCTATGGATTGACGTGCCTGCCACAGGCCATACAAAATCTTGCTCTTTATGTAAATCTCATTTTCAGGCGTATTAATGTACTTGGGAGCTTTATCATTCCTGGCAATGAGCCGTGCTCCGAACCCAATTACCTTCCCGGTTTGGTTATGAACCGGAAAGATAATACGCTCTCGATAATTATCCCGAAGGATTCCATCGCGGGAGGTAACCAGCCCTGATTTCAGCAACAGGTCTTTGTTGAATTGATGATCAATAGCAGCTTTAGAAAATATATCTCCTGATGGGCAGTAACCAATTCCAAAATCCCTGATCGTATTCTCCCTAAAGCCACGTTCTTTCAGATATCCCAAGCCCACACTTCTTCCTTCATCAGAATCAAAAAGTGATTCTTCGAAAAATTTTTGTGCAAAATTATTGATGGCATGCAGGCTCTCTGCAGCCTGCTGATGCAGTTTGTACTCCGGGCTTGTTTCCGTTTCCTCAATCTCAATATTGTATCTCCCAGCAAGCCATTTCAGAGCCTCCACGTAAGAATACTTCTCATGCTCCATGAGAAAAGTGATGGTATTTCCACTCTTACCACATCCGAAGCATTTGAAAATTTCTTTGGTAGCCGAGACTGTGAATGATGGTGTTCTTTCATCATGAAAAGGGCATAATCCCAGGTAATTAGCACCACGTTTGCGAAGTTTCACAAAGCCGCCAATGATATCCACAATATCAATTCTGCTTACAATCAACTGTATTGTATCCTGTGGGATCATATCGCTTTTTGAACTGCAAATTTAAACTGATTGAACAAATGTCATCTTTAGAGTATAGACAGGAATTATCAATACCGTTTCCGGCTTATGACAAGAAATCGGCAGGCAATTATTGATTCCGATTCTAAATCACCTACCCCACTTCAAACTAATAATTGAAATCAGGACTAACAATATGCATGTTACTATCATAGTAGTAACAAACTTCTTAGTAGTAAATGTTGACATGATAATAATAAGTTTTTTTACGAAATAACTCAATTTAATACATTTTCAAAAAATATAGCTTCTCAGCAGATTCTTCATTTCCAAATTTCCATGCCATTTATCCTTACCGATATAACTTTTCCCGAATGACTTCGCAATTGTCGTGCCCAATTCATCACCTTTTTGTTGGTTATATTTGCCAAAAAATAATCCGGAAATGAATAAAAAAGAAGTTGTCATCGTGGCTGCAGTGCGCACTCCCCTGGGAAGTTTTGGAGGTTCGCTAAAGGATATACCATCTCCAAAATTGGGAGCATTAGCTATAAAAGGGGCAATGGAAAAAGCTGGAATCAAGCCTGAATTGATTGATGAAGTGTATATGGGCTGCGTGTTACAGGCAAACCTGGGCCAGGCACCGGCAAGGCAGGCGGCCATCTTTGCAGGATTGCCTGATGATGTTTGCTGTACAACAGTTAACAAAGTATGCGCTAGCGGCATGAAATCCATTATGCTGGGTACACAGGCGATATTATTGGGCGATGCAGAAGTTGTGATTGCCGGGGGAATGGAAAATATGAGTAGTGCTCCATTCTATGCCCCTTCGCTGAGATGGGGAAATAAATATGGAGATACTTCATTTATCGACGGCCTGGCCAAGGATGGGCTTACGGATGTTTATAATAATTATGCAATGGGAAATGCTGCCGAACTCTGTGCTGCCGAATGCCATATTAGCAGAGAAGATCAGGATCAATTTGCGATCGAAAGTTATAGGAGAAGTCAGCAGGCGACCACTGAAGGCAAATTTAAAAATGAAATTGTCCCTGTAGAGATACCTCAAAAGAAAGGAGACCCAATCATCGTGAAGAGAGATGAAGAACCATTCAATGTGAAATTTGAAAAAATTCCCTCATTGAAATCGGCCTTCAAGAAAGACGGCAGCGTAACAGCAGCCAATGCCAGCACTATGAATGATGGAGCTGCGGTGGTATTACTCATGAGTGCAGAGAAGGCAAAAGAATTAAATATAAAGCCCATAGCAAAGATTCTCAGCTATGCAGATGCGGAGCAGGCCCCTGAATGGTTTACCACTACCCCTTCCCTTGCTCTTCCAAAAGCACTCTCGAAAGCCGGACTTTCTAAAGACGATATTGACTACTGGGAATTGAATGAGGCGTTCAGTGTAGTAGGAGTAGTGAATATTCAGAAAATGAACCTTGAAGGTGATAAAGTTAATGTCAATGGTGGTGCTGTTTCACTGGGGCATCCATTAGGCGCCAGCGGTGCGAGGATAATTGTAACCCTACTCAATGTACTTTCACAAAACAGAGGCAAACGAGGAGCGGCAGGAATATGCAATGGAGGTGGCGGTGCAAGTGCAATGGTGGTGGAGATGATGTAGATATCTCACCCTTTAATACTTGGCTGTTGCGAAGAAATCTATAGTCGGGCAATTGCCAGGATCGATTTATAAATAATAATCCTCTGAGGCAGAATAATACAAATTGGTACTTCATAAGCCGTTTTTTATTCCCTGAAATTGCTATAATTTCAATTAGGCTCCGATTAGAAATTTGTAATTTGCTCCCTGAATGTTACAACAACTTTTTATTCAGAATTATGCCATCATTGATCAGTTGAAGATCAATTTTACAGACCACCTGAATATCATCACGGGTGAGACCGGTGCCGGTAAGAGCATCCTGATGGGTGCATTGAGCCTCATCCTGGGAGATAGGGCAGATACTTCAGCACTCTTGAATAAGGATCAGAAATGTATTGTAGAAGGCCATTTTAGAATTCAGTCGGAGAGCACATCCGAATTTTTGAAGGAAAATGAATTAGACAACGATACGGATATCATTATTCGGAGAGAAATAACTCCTTCAGGTAAATCGAGAGCCTTCATCAATGATACACCGGTTACATTAGGTCAATTAAAAGAATTGGCCTCCATGGTTGTGGATCTGCATCGGCAGTTCGATATTCAGGATATTAATAGTAGTGATTTTCAGTTAGCGGTTCTTGACGCCCTGGCAGGGAATGAGCCCCTTCTTTCCGAATACAAGAAAATATTTTCAGAATACAGGAATATAAAGAGACAATTGACCGAACTAATAGAATCCGGGGAAGCTGCGGCAAAGGAATATGACTACCACAAGTTTTTATTTGACGAATTGGAAGCAGCAGGTTTTTATGAGAATGAGATTGAGGAGAATGAATCGGCCCTCAAAGTGATGGCAAATGCTGAGAGCATTAAGGGAACACTGCTGTCCGCTGTCCAGGCGCTGGATGGCGGTGAAGATGCATTGTTGCAACAATTGAGAACTGTGATTTCAAAATTGTCTGGCATCAGAAATGTCATGTCTGAACTGTCACCTTTGGAAGAAAGATTGCAATCAGTCCTTGTAGAAGTAAAGGATATTGGTGAAGAACTGGAACAGATGAATGAAAAAGTATCTTTCAATGAAGAAAAACTCAATGAGTTGAATGAAAGAATGGATGTGGCTTATTCACTTTTGAAGAAGCACCGGGTACAGACCACAGCAGAACTCCTTGCTATTAAGGATGAGTTGGATGTTTCATTACAAAAGGCAACTCATCTTGGTGCTGAAAGAGAGGAAAAGGAAAAGTTGGTGGAAAAATTGTATGCTGAATTAAACAGGAGGGCAAAGGATATTTCATCCAAAAGAAGCGAGCAAATACCGGGATTCATAATAAAAGTAAACAAGCTATTGCAAGTAGTTGGAATGCCGGGCGCTGCATTTAAGGTAGAACTTTCGCCACTTTCATCTCCTGCCACAGACGGTATTGATGCTATTGAATTCTTGTTCAACGCCAACAAAACAAATTTTCTCCCGGTTCGTAAGGTGGCCAGTGGTGGTGAATTGAGTCGATTGATGCTCATCATAAAATCATTGGTGGCAAAGAGTATGCAGATGCCTACGCTGATTTTTGATGAAATAGACACGGGAATCAGTGGTGAGGCAGCCCGGCAGGTTGGGAATATTATTAAGGATTTGTCAGACGTTCACCAGATCATCCTGATCACTCACCAGCCGCAAATTGCAGCCAGGGCCTTTACGCACTTCTTCGTTTACAAAGAAAAGAAAGCAGAGAAAATTCTTACTAATGTGAAATTACTCAATGAAGAAGAGAGGATTCATGCCATAGCTACAATGTTGAGTGGTGATAAACCGACTGCGGCCGCATTTGAAAATGCCCGTGAGATGATGAACTGAATTCAATTCGGATAAAAAATTTTACTTTCGGCCTACTTTAAAAAATATTTTATGAGTTACAATCTATTGAAGGGAAAAAAGGGAATCATTTTTGGAGCCCTCGATGAGAAATCCATAGCATGGATTACTGCATTGCGGTGTTATGAAGAAGGAGCAGAGATCATACTGACTAATGCTCCGGTAGCAATGCGCCTGGGTGAAATCAACAAGTTGGCAGAAAAGGTAAAAGCCCCGGTGATCCCTTGCGATGTTACCAGCCAGGCAGACATGGACAACCTGATTTTGAAATCAATGGAACATTTCGGGGGAAAATTTGATTTTATGCTTCATAGCATTGGAATGAGCCTGAATATGAGAAAAGGTAAAACCTACACAGAACTGGATTATGGATTCAACCAGAAAACATTTGATATTTCCGCTATCAGTTTGCACAGGCTTCTGGCTACTACCTGGAAGCACGAAGCTCTCAATGAATGGGCTTCTGTACTGGCCCTTACCTATATCGCTGCGCAAAGAGTATTTCCCGATTATAGTGAAATGGCTGATGCCAAGGCATTGTTAGAAAGCATCACTCGTAGTTTCGGTTATCATTATGCAATAAAAAATAAAGTAAGAGTCAACACTGTTTCTCAATCACCAACCAGAACAACGGCAGGGAGTGGAGTGAAAGGCTTTGAAGGATTCATTCGGTATGCAGAGCAGATGAGTCCATTAGGAAATGCAGGGGCTGCAGATTGTGCAAATTATATCGTAACGCTCTTCAGTGACCTGACAAAATATGTCACCATGCAGAATCTTTTCCATGACGGAGGGTTTTCGATGACCGGTGTGAGCCACCAGGTAATTGATCAAATGGAGAAATAAGGTCATAAAATATTCTCCGAGCAACAATTGTTATCCTAATGAACATCCACTTTCATGATGTCCTGGGGATTGCCTTTGCCATAAGTAAATTTTATTCTTCCAATGTCCTGTTAATTTCATTTTTTGGGTACTATCGTTTTGTTTGTCGTATCCCGCCTGGTTAATGGATTTGATGTTGATTTTTTTTCAGTATTTCCAGAACTGGTTGGTTCGAAATATCTTTCAATTTCCACCAACGGTAAGGCCTGCTGCTGCGCTGGCATTCAATGTACTTTCAGCCCGTACGTCAGCCCGGTAGCCCTGCTTGAACGGATTCATTCGGGCAGGCTTCAGCCAGCGTAGCAGCAACCCAATGTTGCACTTCTTCGTGTAGGAAATTGGATGCTTGAATATTGTAAAGAACCTTTTATTTAATCAACTGTCGCTGCAAAAATTTGTAATACTTCTTGGATTGCTAAAAACTATTGTGTCCACCGAAAACAGGTGCAAAAGGCAAATGCACTTCAAAAATTTTTCTTCGCATTGAAGATATTGTCAAGAAGGTTGGTTCATCCACCATATTATAACGGCTATTCCTAAAACATGAACAACTGTAATAGTCATTTTAGACAATATCGTTATGCTCTTTTTCACCCAAGTCCTAATGAACAAAAACAGAATTGAAATAAGCAGCAAGAGCAACACTAACATATCAAGTCCAGGTCCAGCCAAATTAGTTGGCGTTACTTTATGTGAAACATACAGTAATAAAAAGCCCAACAAAGAATATGCAACGTGAAAAAGCGGTTTGTCAACTAAACTTTTCAATATTTTATTTTTTCGTAGTTATGTGTCGTGCTGCTTAAAAGTTTTTGTCAAGCTTGTAATGATTGTCAAACCTTATACTGTGTCCACTTGCTTATGATTTGAGCGAAAATCCACCCGTAACAACTGCCAAATTGAAAAACCAAAGACCAAAATTTCCACTAAAGCTGAGCAGAGAACGTCAAGCCGATGTGGGCTTTGGGTCAAGTCAAACCTAAATGGTAAAGAACATATTTACTGTCGCTCCGACGCTGATGAAAAATCAGCAGCCTCTCCGCAGCGGCGGTAATTACGCATAACAGACAACGAATGCTTCGGTACTGACGCTTCGTTCCGTATTCAAAACTCAGACGCATAGGTCTGCGCCAGACAAGCTCAACAATCCGAAACGATTAACATCCCAACGTCCCAACGTTTTCTCATTTCCTTCCCAGCCGATACAATCTTCCCTGGTCTGTTACCGCATAAAGGTTGCCATCCTTTCCCTGTACTATATCCCGAAACCTTTGGCCGGTACTTTCCAAAAGCCTTTCTTCACCCGTTACTTTATTGTTGACGATTCTCAGTCTTGCAATGTGATGACTGCTGAGCCCGCATACAAAAAGGTTTCCTTTCCATTCGGGAATATTGTTGCTGGTGCAAAATACAATGCCACTTGGCGATATCACCGGATCCCAATAATACACCGGCTGCTCCAATCCTGCTTTTTGGGTAATGCCTGCACCAATTGTTTTGCCACTATATTCTAAACCGTATGTGATGGTAGGCCATCCATAATTTTTACCGGGTTTTATAAGATTGAGTTCATCGCCACCAAGGGGGCCGAATTCTGTTTCCCAAAGCTCGCCGGTCCCGGGTTGGAAGGTTAGGCCCTGTACGTTCCTGTGGCCATACGACCATATCTCAGGACGTGCTCCGGCAGTATGTTCAAAAGGGTTACCGTGGGCGGGCTTTCCATCTTTTGTGATTCGCAATATTTTTCCAAGTGCTGAATTCAGTTGCTGTGCTTGCGGCCGTGTTTCTATATCAGAGCGCTCACCGGTACTCACAAAGAGATAGCCATTTTTATCAAACAGGATACGGCCTCCATAGTGCAGGCTGCTATTGTGTGCCGGGGTGGCCCTGTAGATCACTTGTGCATTTTCTATAGTTTTCTCATTATTGGCCAATCGACCTTTGGCCACCGCTGTAAGGTTTCCTTCCGGAGTTTTTTCAGAAAATACCCAATAGACCATCCTGTTAGTTTTGAAGTTGGGATCCAGTGTAACGCCAAGCAATCCGCCCTGGCCTCTTGGGTTCACTTCCGGTACCCCGGTGATGGGTGCGCTCAATGATCCTGTGGTAGTTGCGATCACCAAGGTGCCTCCTCTTTGAGTGATGAGCAGGCGCCCATCGGGCAATACAGTCATTCCCCAGGGACGATCCAGTTTATCTGTCAGTACTGTTCCCTGGTAAGGCGTTTTTGTTTTGATTCCATTAATGCGTGTTTGCCCTCTGAATGCAGGTTTATAATTCGTATTAGGCTTCAATGTTTCTACGGGAGGTAAGGTATCGTTGCCCGTTGGGAAGTTTATTTCTTTGTTTGGATTGTTACCACTGCAGGAAAGTGTCAGCAGCATTACCGCACATCCGATGATGGAAGAAAAAAATTTCAGGTTCATATTTTTTCTGATTAATTGTTTTAGCAATTGCTTACTTAATATTTCAAATTTCAAGGTTTCCGAAGTTACAACAAACCATTGCGATCATTACCAATGATTTTACAAATGGTACACCATTTGTCTAATTTGCCAGGAGTATTATCGCTAAAGGTTATGGATAAAAATTACCAGTACCGGAATGATTTGATAATTTGCAAAAAACAGGAGAGAAATGACCAACCGAAGGTTAATTTATTTTTTGTTGTCGGCGTCGATACTCTTGATGGTTTTATTACGCATCCAGGGGAACAGCCTTATTACACCGGTATCGGCAACAGGTATTCTTTCCCTCGAATTTGCCTTTGACAGTACTACTGTTGCTGAAATTGTCCATGCATGGCATCAGGGATTGCAGTCATCGTTTACTTTGAATATGGTACTGGATTTTGTTTTTATCTTCTTTTATACATGCTTTTTCTACTTCACTTGCTTGTATTATTCATGGACCATTCCCCGATGGAAAAAGATAGCGGCATTGATGGCTGCAGGAGCGCTTGCTGCGGGTGTATCGGATTTTCTGGAAAACATTTTGATGATTATTTCATATAATGGAATGGTCAATGGTGTTATATCATTCGCTACTTTCTTTCTTGCTACTCTAAAATTTGTAATCGTTTTCCTGCTATTCCTTTTTATAATGGTAGCTACTCTTTATGTACGAATTCGGAGGTCAAGAATGGCATCCGATAGAAAACCAGGGTAGGCATTGCTGTTAGCTGCAGTTAATTGAGGATTAAAAAAATTAACCGACGTCTGGTCTCCGACCAACGGCAAGAAAAATAAGTCACAAGTATAAGAAACTGCCGCCACTTCTGAAACAACCTCAGATCGCTCATTCGTGTATTCGTGGCTATATACTTTTTATCATTTCTTTTTCATCACATAAATCACTGAACTGCATTTTCTGACATTCCACAACGCTTTCCAATTCGAAACCAATCCTGTGAATAATGCACTCAGTAAATTGGATTTTCCGGTTCGGTATTTTTCGCTGAGCATGCTTACATAGAAGCTATCGAACCACATCGGTTTGTATTGCACTATTTCAAAACCATATTTTTCTGCAAGTACCTTCATCGTAGCCGGAGCAAAATGGTACAAATGCCTTGGCACATCCCAGGCCGCCCAATACTTAGCATAATGAGCGGCATCGTGTGAAGTATGATTTGGTACCGCGATAAATAATTTTCCTTCAGAAGAAAGCAATCGATGCAACTCCTTCGCCTGGTTATCCAGTTGATGCACATGCTCCAGCACATGCCATAGGGTGATCACATCAAACGTTCCTTCAGAAAAGCCGCTTTGTGCCTCCGGCGAAAGTGCAGTTATGTTGTTGATGGTTTGTGCATTCTGGCGGGCGATCGGATCAGGCTCTATCCCGGTTACATTCCATCCCGACTCCTTCATCACAGATAGAAAACTACCTGTACCACTCCCGATATCAAGTATGCTTCCACACTTCTTACCCGATGACTTTTCTATCAATCTTCTTTTTTGTCTGAGTGTATATTTTCTCACAGAATGATACAACCGGTTGATGAAACCACTGGAAGTATCTGAATGAGATATATAGGCTTCCGACTGGTAATACTTTGCAGTACTTCCCTCTTCAGGGATATCTTGTGTAAAAAGGAATCCGCAATTTTTGCAATGATATATTTCGAAATCTTCCCCGGTAACAGAATTGTCCCTCGCAGTGAACTGCAAAGAAATTTTTTCACTTTCGCAAATCGGGCAGGCAGATAAATGGATCATTTAGTAAAGTATGTTGCCGGTGCGTCTTGCGGATGCATTGTCATCTTAAATTCACCGGAGAATACATAAATCAAATAAAGTGCAATGGTAGCAATGATGATGATCAGTGCAGGTTTCCACCAGGATGGCCGTTCATGTGTATCCTCCGGATGAAGTAGTTGATTCATTTTTTCTGAATCAGATTCTACATCACCTACCAATATTTTATGAGTATCGCTTTCATGAATCACCCGGTGAGCCGGCACCGGATGCAGGTGCACGAGTGAACGCCCTGCATGGAATACAAAGGTGTCCTTGTCATCTCTGGTTATATTCCCGATTGCAGGTATCGTTAGGGTTTCACCATTCTCCAGGCTGTGATTGGCGTCTTCAGTCCATGCCCGTATCATTTCACTTGCAGTAGCAATGTCTGTATGACACTTAAATGCTGCGTATGAAATGAGTTCTTCAGATGTGTAGTCACTGCCATCGGTAAAAGTGTAGTTCGCCTCAGGTGGATAAATCGCTTTAGAAGCGACATCAGAAACAGCACTTTGCACCTGCACGCCAAACCTGCCAATGCCGGCCAACCTGCATTCTCCATGCTGAACCAAAAAGGATGCAATAATATTATTCATAAGTAGCAAATCTATGAATATTGCGGATGTACAAAAAATCAGAAACGAACGATCACGCCTCCGATTACCTGCACGCCATATACCTCGTACTTATTCCACCATTGGTACTTGCTGTTCATGATATTATCAAAATCCACCCAGGCACTGAACATTTTGTTGATCTTGAATTCTGCACCGATGCTGAGATCGGTGCCTCCCTTCATATTTTTTGTACCACCGGGTGTCATGGCCTTTGCACCGGAAAATGCAATTAGGTCGCCCTTTACAATCAGTTGTTTGAATGCATTCCACCGCAACGAACCATTTACTTTCAAAGGGTACAATCCCCAGGCACTGGTGACGCCTTTCAATCCGCCATAAGTATTCAGGTCTATTCCGGCCGTCGCCGAAAAATTATCCTGGTTGATATAATTCATATCACCATGAATTTGGAAATTATTGACCCTATTTCCATTCAGAAGCAGGAATTGCTTTTCATTGGTTTGGTCATTTACGAATAAGGGCAGGTTGGTATAATTGATAAATGCTGCTTTGGCATTGAAATTAAAATGCCCGCCAATACTGGCTTTGATACCCCCGTAATACTGAATTTCTTTTGTGTTATTCAAAAAAACAGGATCGGCCATGTATGGATTTTCTATGCTTAATGTTCGGTAGCTGTTGGCGATGAACCGTCCTATCCATCCACCCTGGATGGTGAGAATATTCTGTTGCAGTTTCACCTCACCGTATAGGTTAGGTAATACTGCCGACTCACCATTATTCCATGAAGGTGTAATTCCTGCATGAATATTGAATAGTTCACTGTTATATTCAAGTGCCGGCGCTATCTGAAGCAATGAATTATCTATTTTGAGCGATGCACTGTTTACTTTGTATCCATTGATATTTGCTGCAAGCGCTACTTTTACCTTCACGTGGTCGCCCACAGTTTTTTCTGCCGGCAGGTTCACGAGTAGTGAACTTTCATCAACTACGTTTTCTCTTGTGAATGCATGTAATTCGATGTGCGGATCGTAATTGATTCCAATTTCATTTACATCTCTGTTTTTGAATCCTGCCGTAAGGCTCATGTCGCGATAGCTGCGCCTGATGTCTGCTTTGGGATAATCAAACAATGTATGATCGTATCCGTACTGGTAATATTCGTTGCTTTCAAAACCGAAGGATCCGTACAATTCATTTTTGCCGGTAAAAAGGCTGCCATCTGCACGTGCATGAATTTCACTAAAATCCTGGTTTTTGATTTTCCCCCTGCTGGAGATGTAATCTCCATACACCTTCACCATGCCTTTATTGGCGTCTCCAAATCCCAGCGCACCTTCCAGGTATGGTGTCGTAAAGTTTCCAAAACCTGCCTTCACATAATTGCGTGTACCGAGCAATACTGTGGTGTCTGGCTCTAAGGGAAGAGGTTTCAATAGTACCGGCTGGTAACTGAAAAATAAGTTTTGAGCCGGAATACTGTACGCAAGGCGTGGCCGCGAAGTATCTGCATTAGGCGGTGTAGCTGTGAAGTCTATCTTAACAGCATTTCGTAAGTGAGGCTTATATGAGGAAGTGATCTCTATCGTTTGGCGATGCGTGGTATCCTGTGCTGGAAGGGTTGCATACACGAAAAGAGCAAAGAAAAATAAATTGATTTTTTTGATAAGCATATTGTGATCGCGTTTCATTTATTATTGATTACCCGCCTGTTTTACTTTAATGGTGGATTGTTCTTCCTCCACAGCTTTCTGGTATTTTTCAGATGCTTCATTCTTTAATTCTGTAATGGTGGCATTATCTGCTACACTCTTGTAGGTTGCCTTTGCATTGAAATAATCTTTCTGCTTCAGGTAAATATCTCCCAGCAGTATGTACGCACTGGTAACCCAATAATCAGAACCTGCCACTTTGATGACATCCAATGCTGCTTTTTCAGCAGCAGTCAGGTTGTTCAGCAAATAATAACTGCGGGCGGTTTCATATCTTGCTTCTGAGCCCCAGGCCGATTTGTTGATGGCAGATACTTTCTTGAATGCCTCGATGGCCCGGTCATAATTGTTAGACGCCTGTAATGATTTTCCAAGTACCAGGTTCGCTATGGCCTGGTCATCTGTGCTGATTCCTTTTTTAGTAAGCAATTCACTTGCTACAGAATTGGCTTTTGCATAATCTTTAGTTTGGTAGTAGCATCTGGTAAGCCCGCGCAGCGCTTCCAATTGGTTTTCCTGCGTCGTAGCCATAGATTGCAGGCTTTGGAAATAAACTTTTGCACTGTCATAATTAGTTAGATTGAAGTAATAGATGCGTGCGGCAGACAATGCTGATTGCTCAGCAAAAGGGCTGTTTCGTTGTTGCACTACTTCCGAATATCCATTCACCGCATTTTGCCAGTCATTGTTTTTTACATAACATTCACTGCGATAATACAATGCATTCAATGCATAGGCACCTTGCGGAAATTTATTAAGATAATTGGTAAATGACCCAATGGCTCCTGCACAGTCATTATCCATATACCTGCGCTCTGCTGAAACATACGTGAGTGAATCTGCTTCCGTAACACTGAGTACCTTACCGGATTTTTTTGCAAATTCGATATACTCATTGGGCTTTCCCATCTCCACGTAGATATTCCTCATGTTGGTCAATGCCTCATCTGATTCCTGCGACTGCGGGTATTGGCTTACCAGTTTCTGATACCATGATAATGCTTCTGAGTTATTATTAAGATTATAATTGGCCAAACCCAATTTCAGGTATGCACTCGGGTAGAAGCCTGTAGCAGTTGGAATATCGAGTATCTTTTTAAGGTAGGGAGTGGCATCCCTGAACTTTTCCTCGGTCATGTAGGCATTGGCAATTTGCAAATACGACTCCGGTACGAGGTCGCTCTGCGGATACCGTTTTACAAGCTGATCTAAAGATTTTATTTTTCCTGCCTGGTTGTTGATGCCATTGATCATGGCTATCTGAAAATAAGCATAATCACTTTGGGGCAGGGAATTGTTCACTACAGTCTGATACATGCTCTTGGCTGTTGTATAATTTCTTTGCATGTACAATGCATCAGCACTGCGGATGTAAGCGTCCTGTTGTACGGGTGTCGCTGTAGCAGAAGGCGCGGAAACTTCTTTAAAACTTTGGTATGCTTTAGAAAAATCATCAATGTGCAGGTAACAGTATCCCAATGAATAGCGTGCGTTATCAGGATTGGCCTCGCCCTGTACTCCGCCCGATTGCAAATACTTATTCAGATAGTCAATGGCATTCCCATAACGTGATTGCCTGTACGCAATTTCTCCTTTCCAGAAATATGCAAAGGAAAGCATCTTGCCGGAATAGGGATCTTTGATTATTTTATCGAGGAAATCATTAGCTTCTGTGTATTGCCTGTTGTTGATGAATTCTGTAGCCTTGCCAAAAATGATGCGTGAATAAATTCTTTGCATGGTGGGTGTCGGCTTATCAAAGGATTCATATAATTTCAGTGCTTCCGTATAGTTATTACTGTTAGCCAAAAGATTTATCAGAATTTCTTTGGCTTCATTCGAGTAAGCCGAGGTTGGGTACAGGCTCAAAAACTGGTTGACAGAACTGAGAGCAATATCATTATAGCCCAATTCGTAAGAAAGTTTTGCATAGTTGAAGCGGCTTACCTCCTGCTGAAAACGGTTGCTGTTGTTGTCTGCACTGTACTGAAAGGCATTACGGGCATTCGCCTTCTGATTGGTTCGTAAGTACAGATCGCCCAGCAGGTACATGGAATTCTGGCCAAGAGAGTCTTTCTCATTGCTCAATTGTTTGAATGCTTCTATTGCTTCATTTACCCTGTTGGCATCATAATAGCAATAAGCAAGTTCGTACATCACTTCCTTACTTACTTTCTCAGAACTGTTTACATAGTCTTGCAGCAATGGAAGTGCTTTTGAAAATTGTTTTTTCTCGAAATAGATCTGGCCGGCAAGTAATTTCACGTCTTTGGAATTGTCGAATTCTCCTGATGCCAATGCTGCCTCTGCATATTGCAGTGTTTGATCTTTCTTTCCCTGGAAGTAATATATCTGTGAAATGTAATAAGGAACTCTATTGGAATATTTGCTGTTTTTTTCTACCTGTTTGAACGCTTCTAATGCCTGGCTGTAATTTTTTTCTTTGAAAGAAATATATCCGTAATAATAGTTGGCATCCGGATAGTATTTGTTGGAAGGCAATTGGTGAATTTCGTTAAATAATGGCTTTGCCTTGTCGAAATCATTCATCATAAAGTAAGAGTAGGCCAGTTCAAACTTGGCATCTGCAATCTCTTCATTGCTGAGATTGTCGTACCCGGCCCGTTCATAATAGACGGCAGCCCTCGCAAAATCCTGCCGGTTGAAGTAATAGTGTGCCAGGTGATAGCCCATCATCTGCTGCCGTGGTTCATTGGTTGTGGACTCAACAAATGATTTGGCATCTTCCTCGGCAACCGACTGCCCCAATTGCAAGCCACATACGATGTAGAAATATTGAATGTCCTGGTTCAGGTAGGCATGGCTGCTGGATGTATTTTCCGGGTACTTGTCCTTCAATTGTTTTAGCACAGGATAGGCCAGTGCATAGTCGCCCTTAATAAAATATTCTTTCGCTTTCTTAAAGTCCTTTTCGGGGTCGGTTATCTTGTAGTTAGCTTGAGCAAAGGATGTGAAAGTGATGATGGAAAGTACAAATGAAAGGATGGATCGGTTCATCAAATAGATTTTGAAAAATTTTTAATCCCTTTTATAAATGGGTGCATTGTGGCAAAAATACCAATTCACCTAATTTTTCAATATTACTTTAATGGCTGAAATAAAAAGATATTAATTTGCGCAAATCTTTGTTAAACAAACATCATTCTCATGAAATCCTTTTTTTCTACAAAATATTCAAATGCTGCATTTAATATCGCAATGCTGGTGCTACGCTTTTTTCTTGGATTAATTCTGATCAGTCATGGGTATCCCAAACTGGTACATTTTTCTACCATGCGTCATAAGTTTATGGACTTCATGAATATGGGCAGCACACTTTCTCTCGCATTGATCCTGTTTGCAGAATTGTTTTGCGGTTTTCTGATACTGATAGGGATGTTCACAAGGCTGGCAGCAATTCCTGTTGTTATTGGGATGGGTGTAGTATTTTTTGTGGCATCCAATGCTGACCTTTTTGGTGAAGGTGAAAGGGGAGGAATGTACATGGCTACCGCTTTTTTGCTGTTACTTTGCGGGCCCGGCAAAGCCAGTGTAGATGGTATGATGGGTAAATAAAGAATAATGCACACCTCAGAAACAAAATTAAGAGTACACTATGCATTAACGGACCAGATGGGCGTGGTGTACCACAGTAGGTACGCAGAGTTTTTTGAAATAGGAAGAACAGAATCCTTACGCCAATTAGGAATTACCTATAAAGAAATAGAAGCAGCCGGCGTCATCATGCCGGTTACGGAAATGCATATACGGTATTTACGGCCCGCTAAGTATGATGACCTGTTGACCATCGTTACCATTCTGAAAGAACTTCCGCATCATCACAAGATCACCTTTCATAACGAAATTTATAATGAGGCAAAAGAACTGTTGTGCACAGGAAGTACCAGCCTGTATTTCCTGGAGAGAGCTACCATGACGCGAACAGCTATGCCGGAGGTGATTCGTAGAAGTATCCTTCAATTTTTTCCATAATACTCTTACAGTAACTTAAATAAGTGCAAGCGCCTCGCTTGTGCTGATAATTAATATTGGCTGGCATAAGCGGGGCTTCTGAGCCGGTTTTAAAGTAAAATAATCTAAGGCACAAGCGAGACGCTTGCGCCAGTAGTGAGACGCTTGCACCATATACCGCATTAGGGAGTACCCAATTTGAAAAAAAATTTGCAGGTTTCATTCTTCTGTTTACATTTGAATCCACAGAGATGTATAATTTCAACTTTCATATCATCAATCCTTCTCTGCGACCTCAACCCGGTTGCTGACAGGCGCTTGCGGATAGCCCCCTGTCAGTGAATATTTTCTTTTGATTTCAATCTGCGGATTCTCCGCATCTGCAATCCACTTATTTTTCAATTTTAATTGTTATGAAAATTACTATTATCGGAGGTGGCAATCTCGGTTGTGCTATAGCAACAGGATTGATTGCTTCAGGATTTACCCAACCAAAAAATATCATTGTCACCCGCAGAAATCTTGCGGCTATCAGGCATTTGGAAAAAGATGGTATCAAATTGATGAACGACAATAATGCCGCTGTAAAAGGTGCTGACATCATTGTTCTTACCGTGAAGCCTTTCCAGGTGAAAGAGGTATTGGAGCAGACCACTTTTAAAAAAGGCCAGGCGGTGATCAGCGCGGTAACCGGAGTGTGGCTGAAGGACTTAAAGCAATGGACCGGCAGCCACGTGAAAGTTTTTCGTGCTATGCCGAATACTGCCATAGCTATCCGAAAAAGTATTACTTGCATTGCTCATGAAGGCGAAGAGATATCATCTGTTGGTGCAGTCTGCAAATTGTTCGATCACCTCGGCAGCACAGTAGTGATTGATGAAAAACTGATGGATGCTGCTACGGTTGTTGGTGCATGTGGCATTGCTTATGCCATGCGTTTCATCAGGGCCAGTATCCAGGGAGGTATCCAAATCGGGTTTAGTGCACAGCAGGCTTCACTGATTGTATCGCAAACAGTGAATGGGGCAGCCGGACTGTTGCTCGAAAACCATTCACATCCAGAGCAGGAAATTGATAAAGTAACGACTCCAAGAGGATGTACCATTGCAGGTTTGAACGAAATGGAACATCATGGTTTTAGTTCAGCGGTAATTAAAGGGCTGACGGCGAGTTATGATAAGATAGCATAGGGTATTGTTGTTTTCGATGCTAAGACCGTAGCCCTGTACCAATTAGGTGATTGATAAACTGCCAACCTCAGAACGGTTGTAATGGTAAATGTTTTGTGTAAAGGAAGCTAATGAGCGATGTATAGCAGAGAATACGGGGGCTGAGAAAATTAATCTTTAAATAGCTATGCAGGCTATTTGGGAAACTACTTTTAGCCAAGTTCAGCAACAAATTTTCTATATTTACAAATAAAGCAGACAGATCATGTTGATAGAAAGGACATCCAAAGAAGTAATTATTCGCTTACCTGCTTCGGTGGATACAGCAGGATTGCAGAGACTTGTTGATTACCTTGCCTATAAGGAAGCCACTGCCAATTCTAAGGCAACTCAGGAGCAGGTTGACAAACTTGCAAGTGACGTAAAGAGAGGGTGGTGGAAAAGGAATCGCAAACGATTCATAAAATGAAGAAAATAATTGTTGATACAAACATTATTTTCTCGTGCCTGCTCAATTCTCAAGGGACAATCGGTGATCTTTTTTTTAATTCTGAAAACATCTTTGTTTTTTACAGTAATCAATATATGCGTTTTGAAATTCGGAAACATTGGAAGAAACTGATGAGAATTTCAGGGCTGACTGATGATGAGATGGGGATTGCTTATGATAAATTACTAACAAAGCTAACATTCATTAATGAATAATTCATACCACAAAACATTTGGGGAAAAGCGGTAGTGTTGGCTGCCGACATTGACATTGACGATCTGGATTTTATTGCATTAACAAGATATTTGAAGGGTAGCCTATGGACCGGCGACAAGATGCTCTATGAGGGCCTGAAGGAAAAACGTTTTCGTAATGTTTACAACACACAGGACATGAATAAACTTCGCGATCGGTTGACGAGAGAATAGGTGCATCGTACAATTCTTCCAGGCACGCCTGGTTGAGTAGAAAAAACAACTTTAAAAAGTTTCAATTTTTGCATCCAGTTAGTAGTAAAGCGTAAATTGAATCGACAAAAAAAGATTCACTAAAACTGAAATATTGAAGAGATTTACTTTACGATATTTTTTTTACTTCATTGTTTTGATGGCTATTGGTTTAGGGTGCTTTAATGATGAAGGCGTGTTGTCAAAGACATTTTTCCCAACTGGTGACCTTAATGTCGAAATGTATAATTGCGCTCATTGTGCAGATCGCTCAGAGAAAAGCTTCAAGTTTAGCATAATTCATGCAAACAGGAGGTTTGACTTAAAAAGGTATGGAATTATTATACTTCTCAATGGAAAAGTCATTTATGATGGAATTTATTCTGAAAGTATTGTTACTACCATCCCTTTTTGTCTGGATAACCATTTGGAAGAAATATTTACACTTTCATTCATAGCGGTTGATACCTCGAACGGTATTTGTTACATGTGGAGCAAGAAGCAGTCATATTACCTGTTAAGTTTTCAAGAAGCTGGAATTAAGTTACAGTCAGAGTCATACGGTAATGGCTATAAAATCAGATTTGACGATGCACTTTGGTACGATTAATTGGAAAATTCCTCATCAATTCATTTCCAGTTCCTGGCAGGTTTCTTAAACAATGTTCCTGCAAAGATGAGGTAATAGAAAAACATCCAGATGTCGAAGAAAAGCGTGTAGGCGGCAAGGTCTTTTTCCTGCAAACGTGATGCTGCCTTATAGACGATGATGTATTGGATGGTAAGTCGCAACAGGAAGATGCCTGCCACGATTCTCCAGTCGAAAAAGAAAAAGCAAACGGCAAGTAAAGGATAAAATGCAAAGAGGGAAAATGCATAAAGCCCTAATAGGAATTTGTGTATTTTCTTGTAATATTTTGCTGTGGTGTAATGGCGTGCCTTTTGCCTTCTCCATTGATTCCAGTTTACGGGTGGTTTGGTGATGGTAAAGGTTTCCGGATCAATGGCTATCTCTACGTTCTTTGCTGTTGCGATCTTGTTGATAAACAGGTCATCGTCGCCACCCGGCAGATGGTTGAAGGCGCTGAATCCTTTGTGCCTGAAAAATGCTGCCTTTTTATAACTCAGGTTACGGCCTACACCCATATAGGGTAACCCGCTTTTTGCATAAGATAAATATTGCAATGCAGTGTGGAAGCTTTCCCACCGGATGAGTTTATTCAGCAATCCTTTTTTCTTTTGAAAAGGACTGTAGCCTAATACTATTTCCACATCATCATCATAATACTCCTGCATCTTTTCAATCCAATTCTCAGAAGCAGGTACACAATCGGCGTCTGTCAACAAAACGATTTCATATTTTGCTGTCTTGATTCCGACACTCAATGGAAACTTTTTGCCGGGTATAAACCGTGCCTCTTGTTTCAGTTCTACTATTTTTAATTGTTTGAAAGTTCTTTGATATTCTTCCAGGATGTATTTGGTTTCATCTTCAGAATTGTCATTCACCACGATCACTTCATGAGTGGTTTTATATTTTTGAACCAATGATCCCGGCAGAAACGTTGCAATATTTTCTGCTTCGTTTTTTGCGCAGATGATTACTGATACGGGGTGTGTCTGAGTCTTGAAGCGAGCATTATTTTTTTTGAAGAATGCGAGCCGGCTGAAAAAAAAGAGATAATAAAATATCTGTATTGCAGCAACCAGGCAAAATCCCAAAAACAAATAGTTCGGGGGGTTAGTAAGGTATTGTGTAAAGTTCATTCAGTTGGCAAACATAATATACAGCCATCATTTGTTGTCAAAATTTTACTCACAATAGTGTGCGTTAAGGCCGCACCTGTAAGACATATTTTTCTTTGAACCAATCTTCAGAATATATTCTTTCATAAATAGGCCAGCTTTGAACCTTCCTTTTTAGTTGCTTGATTTCATGCTGCAGGTCACCACCTTTCAGGCATATAAGTCCGTAAGAAGCCTGCTGGTGGCGAAGGAGGGGAGCGCTCCATTGCCAAAGATCTTTTAGCGGTGCTACTGCACGGCTAATTACACTATCAAACTTATGATCCCTGATAGACTCAGCCCGTGCATGCCGGGCAGTGACGTTTTCCAATGCGAGTTTTTCGGCCACTTCCAGTACTACCTTGATTTTTTTACCAATGCTGTCCACGAGATGAAATTTTGCATTGGGAAATGCAATCGCAAGAGGAATGCCAGGAAAGCCCCCGCCGCAGCCAAGGTCCAGGATGTGGCAGTCATTGCGAAATGAAATGACGTGTGCTATAGCCAATGAATGCATTACGTGGTGTACAAAAAACTGATCCATATCTTTTCTGGAGATCACATTGACCCGGCTATTTGCTTCCTCGTAAATCGACTTGAGCTGAGAGAGTTGCTCATGTTGCTTATCGGTGAGGTTATTCAATTGTAGTCCCTGGAGCGTCATAAAGCAAAGATAATTGGAACAGGAATTAGTAACCACCTTGCAATTTCTATCTTTGCGGCTTCAAATATTGAAGGTTCCTTATAAATATGTCAATCTAAACCATCTAAACCATCTAAACCATCTAAACTATCTAAACTTCTCCCCTCCCCTAAACTCTTAACCCTATACCAACTCCCATGCCTGCACTAAAATTTGAGATAAAAAAAGAAGACGAAAAAACAAATGCCCGTTTTGGCATTATCACAACGGATCATGGAAGAATTGAAACGCCAATTTTTATGCCAGTGGGTACTGTTGGTAGTGTGAAAGCCGTATCTCAGCAGCAACTAAAAAACATGGTGAAGGCAGAGATCATCCTCGGAAACACTTATCATCTCTACCTGAGGCCGGGCACACAGGTTTTGGAAGCAGCGGGAGGTTTACATAAGTTTATGAATTGGGATAGGCCTATACTTACAGATAGTGGCGGATACCAGGTATTTTCATTGAGCGGTACAAGAAAACTTACAGAAGAGGGCGCGCTTTTTCAAAGCCATATTGATGGGAGCAGGCATTTGTTTACTCCTGAAAAGGTGATGGATATTCAGCGATCTATCGGTGCAGATATTGTGATGGCTTTTGATGAATGCCCACCGGGAGGTAGTGAGTTTGGCTATGCTGAAAAATCATTGCGGCTCACTCAGCGCTGGCTGGACAGATGTATTGAACGGTTTGAAAATACAAACGACAGGTATGGTTACACGCAAAATTTGTTTCCCATAGTGCAGGGAGGTACTTATAAAGAATTGAGGCAACAATCATGTGAGTATGTTTCATCAATAAATGCAACGGGCAATGCGATCGGTGGGCTGAGTGTAGGCGAGCCGTTGGAAAAAATGTATGAGATATGTGCATTCTGCTGCGAGCACCTCCCTCATGATCGACCACGCTACCTGATGGGGGTAGGTACTCCCTGGAATCTACTCGAGTGTATTGCCATGGGAGTGGATATGTTTGATTGTGTGATGCCTACCCGCAATGGGCGCAATGCCATGCTCTTTACCACTAATGGAATCTTGAATATTGATAATAAGAAATGGGAATATGATTTTTCTCCCATTGATGAAGGACTCGATTGTGATGTGAGCCGCTATTATTCCAAATCTTACCTGAGGCACTTGTTTAAATCAAAAGAGTTGCTTGCATTAGAAATAGCCAGTATCCACAACCTTTCATTTTACCTGTGGCTCGTTACCCGGGTACGCCAACATATACAGAAAGGGGATTTCGAATCCTGGAAGAATGAAATGGTAGTCAGGCTTCAGCAAAAATTGTAAGAGTCATGATTAGCTACAGTGATGGTACATGCAGGTCAACTTTAGGATTTTCCTGCTTTCCATTCTTTTTCATGATGCCTCTCCCTGAGATGAGTATGATGAAACTCAAAGCAGCACATAGGCACATCATGCCTGTCATGGGCATGGCAGTCTGATCATTCAACAAACCAACGAGAGCTGTTGCAACAGCTCCAATACCTAATTGAACAGCACCCATCAAAGCAGAAGCCGTGCCTGCATTACGTTCAAATGGAGATAATGCGAGAGCTGAGGTATTGGGAAATGCAAAACCCTGTGTTCCGAGAAATATCCAAATCACAATGATGGTACCGTACAATCCGAGCCATCCGAAATAAGAGCCGGCCACAAGGAAGATTCCAGTAGATACCTGGCATGCCAGCGCTACAAGTGTAATTCTCTCGCTTGAAAATTTTCTCAGCAACAACGTATTTAATTGACTGCAAAGTATCAATCCCATCGCAATGATTGCAAATATCCATCCGAAGTGCTTCTCTGATACTCCAAATATTTTCATGAATACATACGGTGATCCAGCCAGGTAGGAATACAGCCCGGATGAGGCAAGTGCACCAGCAAAGGCATACGTGTAAAACTTTGGCACCATTGCTACTTCCCAAAACTTTTTGGTAATGGCTGCGGGCAAAAGTGAGACCGAAGTGTCTGGTGTTTGGCCAGAGGGCAACCAGGCAATTACGGCAATGAAAGTAAGAAGTGAAATCCCGGCTAACACCAGGAAAATGGTGTGCCATCCTAATGAAGCAGAAATATATCCGCCCAATGTGGGCGCTACAATCGGAGAAACTGCTATGACCAGCATCAGTAATGAAAATACTTTTGCATTTTCTTCAACGGGAAAGATGTCGCGTACCAAAGCACGCGCCGCTACCATACCAGCACAGCTGCCTAACGCTTGTATAAAACGTATCACAATCAATGTGTCCACATTCTGCACGAATGCACAAGCAATGGATGCAAGCAGATAAATTACAAGGCCGGAATATAGTGGAATTTTTCTGCCATACCTGTCCAGAAGAGGGCCATAGATCAGTTGGCCTACCGAAATGCCAACAAAAAAACTCGATAGTGACAAACTGACTTTTGAAACTGTTGTGCCCAGGCTCTCAGCTATTTCAGGGAATCCCGGCAGATACATATCTATCGAGAAAGGCCCAATTGCAGACAGCAATCCCAATGTAAAGATGGTGGTGAACCTGTTTCTCTTATGGAATTTTGTTTTCAATGGTACGATTTGCGAAGGCGGCAAAATTAGAAACCTTTATCTTACTTAAGTGAAATTTTCTATTGTTATTTTTGAAAAATGGACACGAATCAATTTCAAACAGATCGATTAATCAGCAATGCAGGTATTTCTGAGCTGAACGAAATGCAGCAGACTGCAATAGGAAGTTTTCCTTCATCAAGTGGAATTATCCTTTCGTCCCCAACAGGTTCAGGAAAAACACTTGCATTTCTATTAATGATGTTGAAGGTTATGCCGGCCAGGCAAAAAAATACCTACTGCGTTGTCATTACTCCCACCCGGGAACTTGCATTGCAAATTACGGATGTATTTCAGAGACTAAAGACCGGTCTGAAGATTACAGCATGTTATGGAGGCCACAAAAGAGAGATTGAGGAGAATAATTTGATTGAACCTCCGGCTGTAGTAGTAGGTACCCCCGGCAGATTGGGAGACCACATCAAAAGAGGAAATATCAAAACCGAATCAGTTCGGATGGTCATCCTTGATGAGTTCGACAAAAGCCTTGAGATGGGATTCCTGGAGGAGATGCAATTCATCTTTGCTGCTCTTCCGGAGATTCAATACAAACTACTCATTTCTGCAACGCCCGTCAATAACATTCCTGGGTTTGTGGGCATGGCGGATCCGAAGGTGCTGAATTTCACACATGCCACAGAGCCGGCATTGGGCATTCATAAGGTCAGTTGTGATGCGGTTGAAAAAGAGTTGCGTCTGTTCCAATTGCTATGCACAATCGGCAATCGCAAAACAATTGTATTCGCAAACCAAAAAGATACCGTGGCTAAGCTCAGTAGCTTCTTGAAGGAGAATGGAATCACCACTGTCTCATATCATGGTTCAATGGAACAAAAAGACAGGGAAGTTTCAATCAGCAAGTTTAGAAATGGAAGTATTCCCTTTCTGATTACAACTGACCTGGCAAGTCGAGGGCTCGATGTGAGTAATATCCGCTTTATCATTCATTATGATTTTCCTGATACGGAGCAAGTGTATATTCACCGCAACGGCCGTACGGCCCGTATGGAAGCAAGTGGCGAAGCTATCATTTTTACTACCGGCAAGTTGTTACCAGATTATCTGGGAGAAGAGATTCCTGAATTCAGAATAGACACCAATGCTACTGTACCGGATAAAACAGAGTGGGGAACCTTATTTTTTTCTGCCGGAAAAAAGGACAAGATCAACAAAATGGATATCGCAGGATTTCTGATGCAGAAGGCAGGATTGAAAAGAGAAGATACCGGTTTGATTGAGATAAAAGACTTCTATTCATTCGCTGCTGTACGGCGCTCAAAAATGAATTACATTATCGGCCTCGGAAAGGAACAAAAGATCAAAAACAAGAAATTGAAGATTGCTGCTGCGAAATAAATATCATCTGTATTTCCAACAGTATTTTCAAATTCAGTTTCTTTCAAATGTTTTCTTCATAGCAGGAATCATTGCCTTGCTGCTCCAGGTGCCAGGTACGATCATTCTTCTTACAGTATATAATGGGCTTACAGAGTCTCTCTTTGTTGACAAAATAAATGCAAGGTTGAAGTCTGCTTTTTTCAACAAAGAAATTGCGTTTTGATTCCAGATTCCATACGGGTAAGCAAAATAGTGAGCACTCTTTCCGGTTATATCTTCAATAGTTTTTCTTGGGTTCAGAAGTTGTTTTTGGAAATCGGAAGAATCATATTTGGTGACATTCTTATGATCCCATGTGTGTGATTCAATTGCATGTCCGTTCTGAGAAAGTTCCTTTATTTGTTCTTTGGACATGTATCGGGGCTTGCCAATAGAAATGGTCATGATGAAGAATACTCCCTTAAATCCATATTTATCCATCTCTTTGGCACCAATCGTAAATTGCTCTTCATCTGTATCGTCAAATGTGAGCATTACCGGTTTGGCAGGCAATGGATCTCCATAGGCAAGGTAATTGTAGAGTTGGTTTGGCAATACAGTTTGGTATCCACTATCGTGAAGTGCTTTCATTTGTTCTGCAAACTGAGCGGGAGATACAGAATAACTTTTGAAGGTTTCGCTTTGTCCGGGTTTCGGATCCCTGATGTGATGATAGCACAATACAGGTACCTGGGTTCTTGAAAGAATAGTGGCTGCATCAGCTATTTTTCGTGTATCCGTTGTTGTAGAATCCCTTACCTGGTTCTGTACGTTTGCTTTCCTGGAAGTGTTGGGAGTAGCAGTTCCTGTATTGTCTGATCCTGAACAAGATATTGCATAAAGTGAAATTGAAACAGCAATAATCATTAAGAAATGCCTGCGGCGCATAAATAACGGTGTCATTGATATTGTATGTATATCGGTTGTGGAATAAACTTAAGTAATTCTTCAGGTGTGTATAATTGATCAGCTCCGGTCTTTGTATCATTCTTGTAGAAGAGTTTAAACCCAGTGTATTCGATGGGCTCTTTATAAACGTACCTAAGCCATGTAGAGCGTTTTAAAAATTTTGGACCCCATCCATCCATGTCCACCACAACCTGCACTTCAGGAACCTTCTTGACATTTTGATAATTGGTGAGCATTCCTTGGGTGAACCGATGCAGAATCAAAATTTTCGGAGGAAGGTTATTTTTCTTAACAAGAGAAGCCAGGTGATCTATCACCCAATTGATATCAGTTGCATCAAAGGTTCCTATTTTCTTACCCGGTACATGTCCTCCTTTCATAGAAAACTCGGGATCAATTCCAAAATGAACGTCCGGCATTTGAAGATACTTATCGAGAACCGGAACTTCCTCCTGTACCGTGCTATGACCTACCTGGATATCAAGGAATGTAAGTGCGTTGATGCTGTGCGCCCAGTTTAGAATCGTGTCTATCTGGTGAAATGGCATTCTCAGGCGATGTTTATTGCCGGGGCCCGGAGCCGCCTGCGCCGTTACGGCGATGTAATGCAATGCAGGAATTACTTTGAGAGTGGTATCTGCCTTCTGCCAGTATGCTACTTCTCCTTGCAATTTTTTCAGCATTTCCTTTTTGGGTAATTCACCAAGAATACCCATTTTGGTGGAGTACAGGTTACCATAAAAAGCAACAATCCTGTTAAAAGGAAGAACGGCACCCGGAAGTGGCACCGGCATTTTTGCAGGCCATCTGCCAGTGGTATCTCCATTTGCCAGTTTCAGGTTTAGTTGTCGAAATAATACAGTGTCAATGGCCTTTGCAACCGTAGGTTTGTCGATAGAGGTATCTTTTCCTTGTGACATTTCCTTAGAAGTAGTGCCAGGAGCGGACTGGCCGCTATTACAAGAGGAATGAACAATAGAAATAAGGATTAAGAATGCAAAGGAAAAAAGGTAATGGGTCTTCATGGGGAGCGAAGTTAACAGGAATATAGATGCAGTAAATTTTCAGTCATAAATTTTTAAATTTATTAGACTTTGGCTTATTACGATGAAGATGTGGGCGGGTACTAAAAAGCAAGGAAAATTGCTCTAATTTATTTCGACGAATAATTTGTATCGCCAAAAAAAATAATTTATCTTTGTTGCAATCCAGTCCTACATAAAGCTGCCCCACAGAAAGTACGATTTTTCAAGATCCTTTCAAATTCCATTATTTCTTCATTCTAAACTATAGATCATGAAAAAAACTTACTCGACTGAATTGCAGGACACCTTTGTAGCTATCGGAATTATTCTGGGCTTCTTTGCAATCATGGCAGCTATTGCATTCCTGACTGGCGTATAGCAAAAAGGTATTATAAAGTTTGTTAAGGTACGGTTCAACACCGTGCCTTTTTTATTTGCGCCAAAAAGGAAGACGATACCTTATTGCAAATTCAAATTACTATCCAATTTGAGTGCCTTACCTTCTCTTCGTAACAGCCTAATTACTAAGGAATGCGCGGTTATCTCACAACCTTGTCAATGAAAATAAGCCAGCATTGTACTTCTGGTCCGTTCTAAATGGTTATCTATTTAATAGATTGATCACTGAAAAAAAAGGCTGCCATGCAGGGCAGCCTTTTATAAAGGATTCATAACAGAGCTACTTTATTCAATCTTCAACATAGTCCTGGTCTGCACTTCGTCATTGATAATTACTTTGTAGAAATAAGTACCTGCAGGGATATTTCCTGTATTCCATTTCAGCAGGTAGGTGCCCGGTTGCCTGTTGCTGTTATCCAGTACTGCTATTTGCTTGCCTGCCGTATTATACACCAATACTTTTACAAGTGCTTGTTTGGCAATATCCAGCCTGATCACAGTTTGGTTTCTAAATGGATTCGGAACATTTTGATAAACACGATTACCTGAACTTTCGAATTGTACTTTTGCAATATCGGAATATACCACGCTTCCAATCTCACTCGTGATGCGCAACCTATACAGGTTCATCCCCTGTAAAGGCATATTGTCTTCAAAGGTGTATTGATTTTGCATTGCAATCTTCTGGGAGGCTACACTTCCTAAAGCAGCCCAATCTTTACCATCCCATCTTTGCACTTCATATTTGTCTATATTCACTTCCTGGGAAGTAGTCCATTTTAGTTGAATAATATTATTTTGTTGATGCCCATTGATGCTAACAACAGTAACCGGTACAGGAGATCCATGTAAACCTATTGCAAAGTCGCTGAAGTTTGTCAATCCACTTGCTTTCAGAATATTTCCAACTTTTGTCGTGGTCAATGCTACCCATGCATCCGTTTGGTCTGATCGTTTAAGAATGTACAACTTATTTGCGTCAAATAAGCCTGGAAGGCCTGTAATGTCGAGTGATATGTCATAACTGGCCCTGGTAATAGAATTACCAGAATATGCGATAGTAAAATACCGGTCAAATACGAAGTCCGGAGTTTCAATTGATCCATCCGGAGAGGTATTTGAAGTATTAATGTCAAAGTTATTCTTATTAGGCGGAGTTGCATCATTCCCTTCAATTCGAACAGTATCCTGTGCTACGATAGTATTAAACTTGACAGATGTATTGTGGGCACCTGTAACTGTTTGTCCCGCTGTTGTTACATTCACGGATGTATAAAGCGAAGGAACCTGATTTACTATTTCTACATTGTCTATCCATACATTATTTGCTCCGCCGGAAGTAACTTTAAAAGCAACCATTACATTTGGTAAACCGGCATATTTTGACAGGTCAACTATCTCATGTCGCCAATTCGAAGGGGCATTAGGTACATAAAACAGACCTGTAGGAGGAGAGACAGTAACTAGCTTCGAATTGGTAATATTTGATTTATTGTACAACGGTAAAGCGTCAAATGTAACTCCACCATCTACAGACACTACTACTTGTAATTGGTCATAATATGTATTGTCGAAAAATCCTGCTGCAACATAAAAGTTTAATAATGGCTTGCTGACGGAAGTGAAATTAAGAAGTGGTGTTCTCAGGTAAAAATTTTCACCGTAGGAATTATAAGTAAATGCCAATGCGGCCTTATTCTTATCTCCTGCGGGATTTGATACATTGTAATCTATTCCGGCATTGTTTATATGATCCACAAATTGAAACTCAGCTGATCCGGAGGTAGTCCAATCATCCGTATTGGTGAAATCCTGGAAGTAAGGGAAACTGGATTTGGGTGTGCGAACACGAATGGTGTAATAGATTGAATCATTCGCCCTGTTGGATTCTGTAGTATTGTCTGTATAAACTTTAAGCAGATAGTCACCGGGTGTAGAAGGGACAAATGCATTAGCACCTGTGAAATTAACTGTTGTGGTAGCGCCTGTAGTAAGGCTCACACCTGTACTGAGTACTACAGCTGTTCCATTGTTAATGGAATACTTCACAGGAATGCCTGAAGCTAATGAGCCAGTACCAAGATTTTTTACAGTCACTGAAATATTCATGGTCGTCCCGGTAGGAATTATTGCGTCATTATTCAGGTTGATACCGGTTACACCCACATCAGAAGATAATTTGCTTGTTACACCAACATCGTCGAGAAACATACCTACGCCCTGGTTCTGGTGATTTCTGAAAGCAATGTATATATTTTGTCCATTATAGGCCGAAAGATCAAGTGAGTAATTATTATAAGTAGTAGCATAATTACTCAGGGAGATACTGCTTAAAGTATTTGTAAAGCTGGAAATATTGGCATCAGTAGTGCTTATGCGTACTTCAAGGTTTTCATAGTAAGAACCACTTAGAAGTTCCTTGAATTGGGCAGCTAAACTAAAATTGAGTTTATCTCCGCTTTGTACAGAATAAACTCTGGGTAATATTAGCCAGTTGTCTCCTTCACCTAAATCACCATTGTCAATTAGTTCATAATTAATAAAAGCAGACATTAAACCATTATTTGGCCTATCTACTGATGTCTCCCATGAGTGAGCACCTTTGACATGAGCCGTGCTCCAACCTGCCGGGGGAAAGTATTGTTTTTCAAATCCATCTGAAACCTGTTGAGAACGGGCGGTCAACGCAAATAGACAAAAAACCAATAGAGGTAAGACATGTGTAATTTTCTTCATGTTATCGAAGTTTAAATCTTTACTTGTGGAAAATTGTTTACCCAGCGAATACAAGAATCTTCGTTGAATCTAAACAGTTTTGGTCCTTCAGGTGTGGGATTAAGATTGGTCCTTGTAAAGGGATAGGGATAATTGGTTGTAAAATTATAATTTATCCTGAGAATTCAAAATTAATTTTGAACCAGGTTAGGCTCCTCACTTTGGCCATTTTGCCGGTATATTTGCAAAAATTTTTGAGAAAGTGAAGAAAGCGTCAGACAGCAGGGTAATCATGACAGAGATCGTATTGCCCAATGATACCAACACATTTGGGAACCTGATGGGTGGACGGTTGATGTATTGGATGGATATTGCAGCAGCCCTCGTGGCGACCAAACATTGTAATGCCCCGACAGTAACTGCTTCAGTAGATAACATTTCATTCATGAATCCTATCAAACTGGGGAATGCTGTACATATCGAGGCCAAGATTACCCGTGCTTTTACCAGTAGCATGGAAATACACCTGATGGTGTGGGGTGAAGAGTTGTTGCAGCAATACCGTTATAAGAGTAATGAAGCCTATTATACATTTGTCGCCCTTGATCCAAATGGCAAGCCGCGCAAAGTGCCGGGAATAGTGCCTGAGTCTGAGGAAGAGATTGCATTGTTTGAAAGCGCTTTGCGCCGCAGACAGCTAAGGTTGATCCTGGGTGGTAAAATGAAAGTGGAAGAGGCTAATGAACTGCGCGCTTTGTTTGAAACCGCAAAATAATCAATTGCCGGACTTGAATTTTTCGCTCTGCTCAATAGCATCCATTACTCTTTGAAGTATTTCATCCATTGATTCCTCAAAGGTAAATTCCATTGGCTCCTTAAACTTTACTGATAGTGACGTTCCTATTTTTTTCAATTGCAGGCCTTTCTTGCCAAATGCTTTTGAAAAGCCATCGATTACAACTGGTATCACTATGGGCCTATCATGCTTAATGATATAAGCTGTTCCTTTTCTTCCGGGAGAATACGGGGTAGTTGTTCCCTGGGGAAAGGTGATGACCCAATTATCTGCCAGGGCCTTAGATATATTCCTTGTATCTCCGGGGTTTAATCCTTTCTGTTTATCAGTTGCTTTAGGGCTCCATGCCCGTTTCACTGTAATGGCACCGGCCATGGTGAAGATTTTGCTGAGCAAGCTGCTGCGCATCGTTTCAGTTGCAGCTACATAATACACCCTGGCGAATGGATTGAGTAGATAATAAGGGAGTCCCAACCTGTTTTTTTTCCTCCATTTCACTGCACAAAAAATATGGATCATTGTGATGACATCGGCAAAGTAGGTTTGATGGTTACTTACAAAAAGCACGTTTCTTTTTGGCAATTCCTTGATATGTTCTGTTCCGGAAATTTTTAGTTTGTTGAACCACATGATACCTGGGTAGCTGAATATTCCAATGAAGAAATACAATATTGATTTCACAAATCGGTTTTCTCTGAGTTTACCCATTTTGTTTCCCATATTATCTATTGGCAGCTATAAAAATAATTTTGATATGCCCATGAATGAAACGGTAATTACTCCTGTTACAATGGCTATGCCGAAACTGAGCAAAGTTCCTATCAATATGTATTCGGTAAGCTTTCGATCCTGTCCTAATTTTAAATCGCTGAATCGAAAGACAGATTTTGCTGTCACCAAAAATCCAATCGCAGCCCATTGGTTATTTAATATAAAAATAAAAACCAGGATTCTTTCGAGATACCCGATCATCATACCTGCATGTTGCAATGAAAGTGTCTCAATTTTATCTGACCTGATCTCTGTCGCAGGCGCCCACTTTGACAAAATAAGCTTGATGAGTATGGATGAAGGCATAAGTAGAATAATCGCACCTGTAGCAATAATCAGTAATTGGTTTTTTATTATTGGGTTTATTGTTAACTCCGGATCTACAACAAAATAGACTACGCTTAATAAAACGGCCAAATGCAAGAATTGATCTGCGAGGAAATATATTCGGGCATTTTCCTTCCTTTGCAAGTGAAGTTTTGCCAGGTCAATTAGAATATGGCTAATGGCAATCAGTGCAGCAATCCATATAAAGTTCGCTTGCTGTACTATCACGATTACCAACCCAAAGTGAATTAATCCGTGCAGGTATAATTTGATACTGTATTGTTTTTTTTGTTCCTTATCTCTTACCCATGAAGATGGTTGCAACAAAAAATCACCGAGCAAGTGAGCCAACAATAATTTTATAAATAGTATCATGCTTTTATTGAAGATACGGTACTAATATAATATTCATTGAATTCCATTAATAGGTCTAATTGTGCACGTTTACGATTTTGACTAATGGCTGACTGGTTGATCTTCAGTTTCTCTGCCACCTGCTGTTGATTCCAGGTTGGATTCTGCAGAATTACCTGCACAGTTTCAGCAGTTGATACACTCCAGTTGTCTGTGATCAATGACACGAACTTTGCGAATAGATTGAATAACCTGTCCGGTTCTCTGCTTCCTGTGGAGAAAGCGAGATATTCTTTTTCCTTCATGTTATCAAATGTTCTTCCTGATCTGACGAATGCGGTTCCGTTCGATTCGGTAATTTTTGCAGAATGAAAATCTATCGTTCCAATGCCGATGCTGATGCGCACATCCATTCCGGAAAACCTTTTTGCAATACTTTTCAGTAGTAAGGTATTCAGAAAAGCATCTTTTGGTGCACACATAAACTGGAATGAATCACCCCTGTAGATTTCCCATGACTTGGGAGATTTTCCTAATTGGGCTAAGAATCGTTTCAATTCCGGCATCCAATCCGCGGTCTCAATAGCGACAGAGTTGACCATATCTCCGGTTATTAATGCAATCATCTTGCGAATATAAGCTAATTAGCTAATAATTAAAATTATAAGCAGTAACACTAATATTGCATGTTTATAAGTGATTAAGCTAATTCGCGATCCTATCCGGGGGATAATTAAAGGGAACAATTAGAAAAGTTTTAGGAGATTTCCCAATTTGAAGGCCGAATTATTATTCGGCAATGAACAACCTTTCCTTACCTTTGCCATCCTCAAAAAATGAGGTATTTATTATTTAATCTAAATGCTGATAAGCAGAGCCGGGGTTAAAAAGGAGCCGGCACAGCAATAAAAAATTTATCTGCTACAAAAAAATGGAAGAAAACAAGAACCAATCTGCAGAAACAGAGAAAGAGTTTTCTGTAGAAAACATGCATCAGGGGGCAAATGTAGATGTCTCTTTCCCGGAAACTGATTCTATTGTTGCAGCACGAGAGCAGCAAACATCTGCCAAAGAAGTTCAAGCATCTGTACTGTCCACTGCTCACGATGATTTTGACTGGGACATTGACAAAAGGAATGTTACAGTGTACAACAAGGAAGAGCGTCAGAAGTATGATGAAGTTTACGACAAAACCTTCAAGCAGATCAGTGATCAGGAATTGGTAAATGGTACAATTGTAGGAATGACCAAGACTGATGTTGTGATCAATATCGGTTTTAAGAGTGATGGACTCGTAGCACTGAATGAATTCAGAGATACACCTAACCTAAAGACCGGAGACGAGATTGAAGTAATGGTAGTGGAAAAAGAAGATAAAGATGGTAATCTTCACCTCAGCCGCAAACAGGCCCGCACAGTACGTGCATGGGAGCGCATCGTAGATATGCACAAATCCGGCGAAATCGTAACCGGGCTTGTTACCAGCAAAACAAAAGGTGGGCTTATCGTAGATGTATTTGGAATGGAAACATTCCTTCCGGGTTCTCAGATAGATGTGAAGCCTGTTACAGACTACGATCAGTTTGTTGGTAAAACAATGGAATTCAAAGTTGTGAAGATCAACGAAGCGATTAAAAATGCTGTGGTAAGTCATAAGGCACTTATCGAAAGTGATATTGAACAACAAAGAGCTGAGATCATTGGTAAGCTTGAGAAAGGACAGGTATTGGAAGGTACTATCAAAAACATTACTGATTTTGGTGCATTCCTTGACCTTGGAGGCCTCGACGGATTACTATACATCACTGATATCAGTTGGGGACGTATCAACCATCCTTCAGAAGTATTAAAATTAGATCAAAAGTTGAATGTAGTAGTTCTTGATTTTGATGATGATAAGAAACGCATCAGCCTTGGCTTGAAACAATTGACTCCACATCCGTGGGATACCCTTCCTGAAAATGTAGTGGAAGGCCAGATTGTGAAAGGTAAAGTTGTCAACATAGAAGACTACGGTGCATTCCTGGAAATATTGCCTGGTGTTGAAGGTCTTGTTCACGTAAGCGAAATCACATGGGCAAATACACCAATTAACGCTAAGGAGTTCTTTACGCTGGGTGATGAATACGAAGCTAAAGTGGTGACACTGAGCAAGGAAGACCGTAAGATGAGCCTTAGCATCAAGCAAATGACAGAAGATCCATGGGATAGTATTGAAACAAGATTCCCTGAAGGCAGCAAGCACAAAGGTGTCGTTAAGAATATTACTCCTTATGGTGTGTTTGTAGAACTGGCTCCGGGCATTGGCGGTATGATCCATATCAGCGACCTGAGCTGGTTGAAACGTTTCAATAACCCTAATGAATATACGAAAGTAGGAGCAGATATTGAGGTGATCATCATGAGCATAGATAAGGAAAACAGAAAACTGCAGTTAGGGCATAAACAAATTGAAGAAGATCCATGGAATTCATTGGAAGATGCATTCCCAATTGGAAGTGTCCATGAGGGCACTGTTACACGTAGGGATGATAAAGGAGCGATTGTCCAGTTGCCTTACGGATTGGAAGGATTTGCACCTAACCGCCACCTTCGTCGTGAGGATGAAAAGATGATTGGTGCTGATGAAACTGCTCAATTCATGGTCATTGAATTTGACAGGAATGAAAAGAAGATCATCCTCAGTCACAGCCGTGTTTGGGAAAAAGAAAAAGCTGAGGAAAAAGGAGCGATCATTAAAGAGAAGAGAGCTGAAGAGGCAACTACAAAGCGCGTGATAAAGAACATTCAGAGCAAGGTAGAAAAGACAACCTTAGGTGATCTGGGTGTACTTGCAGATTTGAAGAAGAAGTTGGATAATGATGCAGCATCTGAATCTTCAAAAACAACCTCACCAAAAGCTGATGAAACCAGCAAGGAAGAAGGAGAAGCAGAAGAGTCTGACAAAGCATAATGATTGATTGAAATCTTAAAAGCCTGATCCCGGTGATAAATTAATTCATCGGGATTTTTTTTTTGGGGATGGTTACGAGATTGTAAAATAAACTGTGTCAAAGTTCAAAAGATATTATTCCAGAGTGCAGTTGAAAAATATCTGGATTTAAGTATCCGGATGCAATTCGAATACGGATCTAAACTACCAATACAACCGAAAGTTATCACCGGCAGGTACGGAAGGTGACCAAGACAAAGGGCGCACTTACCAGTGACATGGTTCTATTGAAACTCGTATATCTATCCGCAATATTGAAAAGGAATGGAGCCAGCCTCTGCAAAACCGGAGCCTGGCGTATCTCAACTCAGCATCATTTCTGGCGAACACCTGGCGTTGAAAATCTGATGAAATATCTAGTTACAAATAATCAAAAATTTACAGTACATGAGACCGAAGCGATGGTGACCTTTATACCAATGTTACAAATAAAAAATGTTTGGGTATCAAGCCCAAACATTTTTCCCCGAGAACTTGCTCCGGCACTCCCTACCGGATATTCAAAAAGAATATTTTGAGACAGTTCATTTTACTCTACCGGGATTCTCTATCAATTTAAATGCCTTATTGAATTTCTATAGAATTATTCAATTCATCGTCTACGAGGATGCGTCCACAGTTTTCACAAACAATAATCTTCTTCCTCTGGCGAATTTCACTCTGCTTTTGGGGTGGTACTGCATTGAAACATCCACCACAGCTATCTCTTTCTACAGGTACTACTGCCAGGCCATTCCTGTAATTATTCCTGATACGGTCATAGCTGTTCAGCAAGCGAAGTTCTACCTCTCCCCTTGCAGCACTTTCCAGCTTCCTGTAATGCTTTTCTTCTTTCTCAGTTTCTCCTATTATTTTTTCCAGTTCAGTCTTCTTGGTTTTCAGATTACCTTCTTTGGTGGCTACAGCATTCTTTGCAACTTCCAATTGTTTTGCTTTCTCAGCAATCTCTTCAGTAGCGTCTTTTATGTGTTTTTCAGCGAGTTTGATTTCCAAAGATTGCATTTCAATCTCCTTGTTCACGGCTTCAAATTCGCGGTTGTTCTTTACATTCTCGCTTTGCTTCTCGTATTTCTTCTTCAGATCACCGGCGTCTTTGATAGCAACCTTCTTGTCTTCAATGAACTGCTTCATGCCATTCACTTCTTCTTCAATGCGGTTGTGCCGGGCATTCAATCCTTCAATTTCATCTTCTAAATCACTTACTTCCATTGGCAATTCGCCTTTTAACACCTGGATGTTATCCAGTTTGCTGTCTATCTTTTGTAATTTGACAAGTGAAGCAAGTTTTTCTTCAATGGAAAAATCTTTAACCTGGGCCATACTTAATTATGTAAATTTTTAAATTTCAACGGATTACTTACCAAATCTCTAATGGTAATATCGAACTGGGTTGGTCAGTACCTCCGTTTTTTGGACGGCAAAGTTAGGGAAATATTTTTGTAAATAATCTGCCAAAAGTTCTATAGTGAATTGCTCCGTTTCGTAATGCCCCGCATCTACTAAAAGCAAGTCGCCATCCGCGTCAAAATACTCGTGGTATTTGATGTCTGAAGTGATATAAGCGTCGGCACCAGAGGCCTTTGCACGATTGAGAAGGAAAAATCCGGCTCCACCGCAAATTGCCACTCTTTTAATTTTCTTACCAGACAGTTCTGTGTGTCTTAACACATCAGCCTTCAGGCGGTCTTTTACATTTGCCAGGAAGTCTGTTTCACTCAAAGCATTCGGGAATTCGCCTACCATCCCACTGCCAAATTCATCTACCCTGTTTTCCAGGTTAGAAATATAATAAGCCACCTCTTCATACGGATGAGTGCTTAGCAAATTTTTTATGATATCATTCTGGCAGTATGCAGGAAAGATCACCTCAATCCTGGTTTCCCTTTCATAGTGCCGTTCACCAATCTTACCCACAAAAGGATCAGCCTCTCCCATGCCTTTAAAAGTGCCTGTACCCTCTGTCCCAAAACTACATTCAGAATAGTTGCCGATTTCACCCGCCCCGGCTTTAAACAGTGCATCGCGAACCGGCTCCAGATGCCCACCGGGTACAAAGGTTACCAATTTCATAACCGTAGATGGTTTAGGTTCCAGTACCTGGCAACTCTGAAGGCCTAACTTTAACGCAAGCCTGGCATTTACTCCATAAGATACATTATCCAGGTTGGTATGTATGGAATAAACTGAAATATCATTCCTGATAGCCTGTATTACTGTGCGTTCTATATAGTTTTTTCCTGAAAGGCTTTTTAATCCCTTGAAAACAATGGGGTGATGCGAAACGATCAGGTTGCAATTTTTCTGAATTGCCTCTGCCACCGTAGCTTCTGTCGTATCCAATGAAACCAAAATACCGGTACATTCACTTGAACTATCACCTACAATCAATCCAGCATTATCATAAGGCTCCTGCAATGATGGGGGAGCAAATTTCTCGAGAGAACCAATAATTTCAGCAATTGTCATATTATTTCCGTTTCATTGTCAGTTGAATATTGGAAGTACTACCCCAGGGAGCGAATTTTAATTCAGGAAGATTCTTGCTGGTAAACCTCCAATCCCGGTTAAGAAATATGAATGCTGACGGGTTGGATGGTAATTGGATTTTCAGTTTACTATAATCATCATTACTGCTCCATGTGCCATTGTAACTGGATGAATTGTAAGTTACTTTCAAAGGCCCATGATAATAGTCGCTTCCCTTTTTCAGAACAAAATTGTAACCTGCATAATTGGCTGTCAAGTCGGTAGATTCATCATTAGCCTGGGTGATGACGAATGACTGGTCTAAAATGTTATCTTCAAAAAATTGCTCAAGAATCGTATTATCTTTTTTCTTGTGACAACTAATAAGCAACAAGAGAAGCACTGGTAAGAATAACCTATTTAATATTTTCATACATCTGGTAGTTGTCACAACCTTTTGCAGGTTGACAGTTTGATATTATTTTTCATTCCAGGGTGGAAATAAACAATTTCCTGCCTTGCGAATCATTGAGTAATTAACGATGCCTTACTCATTGTTTATTGCCCATGGCAGCATCGTAGTTTTCAATTATCGGGCATCTTGAATAAACCGGAATTGAACCCTTTGATTGTCCGGTAAAAAAGAATTAAAGAAAATGCAAGAAAATTCACTCAAAAGAACGGGTAGTATGCCAGTACACCCCGTTTCGGATAAATTAACCGTGCACCATGTACCGTGAAGAAAATCTCGATATTTTTCTTTAAGAAACCAATTTGCCCCAACATGGTAAAACTACAGTTTTTTTTCGCAGAATATTTTTCAAGGATCACGATCATGTTCTGTGTAACTCATTTTAAACTTTATATTTACAACGATTCGTCAAATCATAAATTTCGGGTTCGATTTCCAAATGAAAGCTTCTGATTCTTTTTTTGATAAGGCATGGGGACGGCTGAGAAAAAACAAGGGCGCCATAGTTGGGCTTATCGTGATAGGCCTGGCTATTCTCATGGCTATCTTTGCTTACTTTTTGGGTAATGACCATACACCAAATGCAGACAGGCAGATTGTGGAGATACAGGCACGAAAACCGGGGTTTACACAATTGTTCATTAAAGTTCTCAAACCAAGGCAACCTCAGCAACAGGGGCTCTTGCATCAACTATTGTACGGAAAGGATGACCCTTATGTACTAGTACCTATAAAGAGTTACCAGGAAAATACCGAGAGTATCACAGTAGAAAAATTTATTGATGAAGGTCTGTATGAAAAGAGGACTTATTTGAAAAATGAACTACCTCAAGAATTTATTACCAAAAAAAGTTTCTGGCTGGGAACGGACAAATTTGGCCGCGATATACTCAGCCGCCTGATCGTAGGAATACGTGTAAGCCTATCCGTTGGACTGATAACCGTCATTATCTCATTACTCATTGGTGTTACACTTGGAATGCTTTCGGGATATTATGGTGGCAGAACTGACAATATCATAATGTGGCTCATAAACGTAGTGTGGAGTATGCCTACATTGTTGCTGGTTTTTGGACTCACACTAACCTTGGGTAAAGGCTTCTGGCAAATTTTCCTTGCTGTAGGGTTGACGATGTGGGTAACTGTTGCACGTGTGGTAAGAGGCCAGGTAATGGCCATCACCAATCTGGAATATGTACAGGCAGCCCAAGCACTTGGATTGCGAAACTCAAGGATCATGATCCGTCATATATTACCAAATGTATTGGGCCCTGTGATGGTAATAGCTGCAGCTAACTTTGCCAGCGCCATCATCATCGAAGCCGGATTGAGTTTCCTTGGAATTGGTATCCAGCCACCTACACCAAGTTGGGGATTGATGCTTAAGGAAAATTATAACTTCATCATTACCCACAACCCTGCACTGGCCCTCGCACCGGGTATAGCTATTATGATTCTGGTACTTGCATTTAATTTATTGGGAAATGGATTAAGAGATGCTTTGGATGTGAGAGGATAAGTTTGGAATTATTAATGGTGAATTATTAATTGTGAATGAAGAATGAAGAATGATTAAGGATTGGTAGCTGGAATAAAGGGCGAAGGTTTCAGGTTAAAAATCGTTGCTTCAAAATTCCTGGCTCCGATTACCAGGATAAATATTACAAATTTGTCGTCACTCCTAATTCCTAATTCACAATTCATACTTCACCTTTCTTTTTCCTAACGCCATTTTCCTGAATCTGAAATATAACAATAATGCAGAAACTGTAAGACCAGTAATGAAACCGACCCAGATGCCTACTGCCCCTAACTGCATTGGAAATGCCAGGTAATACCCAAATGGCAACCCAATCACCCAATAGGCAATGGCAACAAATACCGTGGGTACTTTTACATCTTTGATTCCACGTAACAATCCTGATGCTATAGCCTGGGAACTATCAGAAATCTGGAAGAAACCTCCAAACAATAACAGCGTGGCTGCAAGTGAAACAACTGCAACATTATCATTAAAAATAAATGGCAGGTTGTCTTTGAAAATAATAAACATCAATGCGCAAAAGCCTCCATAAATCCAAGACATGTACAAGGTACTCCTACCTATGTACCCAACAAGAGGCTGATCTCTTCTTCCAAAAGCATTGCTGGTGCGAATAGAGCCGGCCTGCGACAACCCCATACTGATGATGAATGTAAATGATGCAAGGCTGAGTGCAATCTGATGCGCTGCGAGGGCTACGGCGCCAAGCGTACCAACGAGGATACTCGACACCGCAAAAGCACCTGCTTCCATTCCAATCTGCAAGGCTGATGGGATTCCGATGTGTAGCAACTCTTTCATGGTGTTCCATCGCAGTTTCCATGCTCTCTTCCCGATGATGATGTACCTCTGAAAAACAGGATGAAAGAGTACAACAAGGGCAAGTACAACAAAGAGTACCATGCGTGTTATGAAGGTTCCAAGCCCTGCTCCAAATAGTTCCCACCGGGGGAATCCCCAATTACCAAAAATAAATAACCAGTTCAGAAAAATGTTGAGAGGTATAGCGCCTATTGAAAGTATCATAGCCGTCTTCGTGTATTCAAGGCCGTCAGTAAATTGTTTCAATGCAAGGAAAAGAAGCATCGGGATGATACCCCACCCCATGATCTGCATATAAGGTACAGCCAGGGTTGCCACCTCAGGATCCTGGTCCAGATGGAATAGAATATTCTTACCCAACTCCAGGGATAATGCGATGAGGATAGCAGCAAGTGTACAAAGCCAGAATCCATTGAAAAGATAATGACTCACCTGTCTGCTATCGCGCTGTCCATGGGCCATACTTACCATCTGGGACACTGATATCGTAATACCAATTCCAAAAATGTAAGGAATGTTGATCACGCTACTTACCAGTGCAGATGCTGCTAATTGTTTATAACTGACTGCTCCTACCATAGCGCTATCAATCAATGACAAAGACATCTGTGATATCTCTCCGATGATGATCGGAAATGCTAATGACAGTGTCTTCTTTGCCTGTAATCGAAGCATGAAGTTTCTTGAATGATTATGTTGGGATCCTTAGTTTCCTACGGTTGTATCCAATACCACACGTTGATTCTCTTTCTCCAGTTTTGCCTTTTTCTTAAAAAATCCTTTCAGTAGGAAATTGTGCTGCAAGGCCTCGAGGTCTTCGTCCAGTTTCTTACTTGCAGATTGCAGATTGGTCAGCGTGGTCTTGATCTTAACCGACGCATTTTTATCAGTGAGCAAATAGCCAATTGGGGTTTGGTTGTCCTGCAATCCATTTTTTAAAGAATTAGTGGTTGCATTCAGGTTGCTGATAACCATTTTTGACGAATCCGTAACGGCTGCTAATTGTTTTGAAATACTTCTGAGATTGTTGAAGATGGTAGTATCTGTTACAAGATCGTTGGCAAGAGAACCTGGCTTATTCAATTTGGCTGTATAATCTGCCGCTGCTCTACTAAGTACTTCAACATTAGTCGCAGATTTATTGAGACTGGCTGCTAACTGGTTGATCTGGTTGGCCAATGTTTCATCAGTCAGGAATTTCCCTAAAGTTCCTTTACCTTCAGCAATCTGGGAAGTAATGGTCTTAAGGTTCCCTGTAATAGCCAACAGGTTATCGTTATTCTTCGATAAGGTATTCATCAATTCATCGGTACTGAATAACTTATCGCCCTGGAGAATATCTCCTTCTTTTAATGAAGCAGACTTGGTGCTTCCCCCATAGATCTCTATAATTTTATTTCCGATAAGTCCGTCGGAAGATAATTTGGCTCTTGCATCTATATGAATGAATTTCCTGGCTACTTCATCTATATTCATCTTTACCTCTACTAATCCACCTTCTACCATCGTTACACTCCTGATAGTTCCCACTTTCACTCCTGTGTACCAGATGTTATTTCCTTTTTGAAGCCCATTTACATTTTGAAAATAAGATTTCACAATGATGGATTCTGTAAAAGTTTTTTTCTGGGAACCCAGTGTAAGTATGGTAACGGCCAAGATAGCTACACCCAGTAAAGTGAATATTCCTACTATAACGGATCTGCTGGCGCTGGATGATCTCATAATTTATTGTATAAAGTTATATTCATAAAATTGGCTCAATCGTTCATCTCCCGAAGAAAACACTTCATCAAAAGTACCTTGTTTTATAAACATACCTCCATGCAGCATGGCTATCCTGTCACCAGTAGATTTAGCACAAGTGAGGTCATGAGTGATGATGATTGAAGTTGTATTAAATTTATGTTTCACATGGTTGATCAGGTTGTTGATCTCAATGCTTGTGATCGGATCCAGCCCACTGGTGGGTTCGTCATAAAGCATGATTTTAGGGCGAAGGATCAATGTGCGTGCAATCCCGATTCTCTTACGTTGCCCACCAGACAATTCCGCCGGCATTTGGTTAATGGTTTGCAACAGGCCTACATCATCCAGTACCGATTCTATCTCGTGCCTGATCTCTTTCCTGGTTAAGTGGCGTGCATGCCGTACCAGCGGAAACTCCAGATTTTCTTTCACCGTCATGCTATCATAAAGTGCACTGTTCTGAAAAGAAAAACCTAATTGGAGTCTCAATTGCATTAATTCGTACTTATTCAGGTCTGGCACCTCATATCCAAACACTTTTACAGAACCTTTATCCGGTTGCAACAGTCCGGAAATAATCTTGATCAAAACAGACTTACCCGTACCTGATCTTCCAAGCACAACAAAATTTTCCTCATTATAAACATCCAGATCTACCCCATTCAGTACCGTCAGTTCTCCGAATGCCTTATGAAGATCGCGAATACGGATCACCAGGTTATCAGACCCTATGTTGAAAGCGAGGCTCATAAGTACCGGAAATGATTTGTAATCTGAACAATTAATATTTCTTCGACAAAAATCAGGAACATACTTAACACAACTGCCGAATTAGCGGCCTGCCCCACACCTTCTGTTCCATTCTTTGCATAAAACCCTTTGTAACAACCCACCATTCCTATCGTAAATCCATAAACGATACTCTTGATCAGTGAAGAGAAAATATCGAGGAATGAGATTTTATCAAATGCTGCGATGAAAAATGTGGTCATGCTTGTCAATTCATTTTGATGCACATTCAAAAATGCGCCCATCATAGATACAAAACCTGCGTAGCACATCAATACGGGTATCATGATCGTAGTTGCCAGCACCCGGCTTACTACCAGGAATTTGTAAGGATTGATAGCAGAAACTTCCATTGCGTCTATTTGCTCTGTTACCTTCATAGAACCCAATTCAGCTCCGATATTCGAACCGACCTTACCAGCACAGATCAGTGCCGTAACAAGAGGTGCCAATGCACGAATAATGGCGATAGCCACAAGTGATGGCAACCATGACTGGGCTCCAAATTCTGAAAGAGATGGGCGCGACTGCTTCGTAAAAACAAGCCCTGTAATGAATCCTGTCAGTGTGATCAGAAACAATGACCTATAACCCACCTGGTAACACTGGCGGATCACCTCTTTGAATTCATAAGGAGGCCGGAACACTTCTTTGAAAAAACGAATAGTAAAAAGAAATGCCGAATGAATGCTGATAAAGAATTCATCGATCTTTCTTGAAAACAAATATCTGCGAGGAGTTTTAAGACTCATTATAATAGTACAGCCGTCTGATTTTATTTTAGTTTGAAAGGGTACAAAGATGGCTACAAGAATTTAAAAAAAAAATAATGAGGCATAAAAAGTAGTCTTAAATACTTCTTCCTGGCAGAAAAAGTACCCGGTTACAATAAAAAAGTAGCATTCGAAAGCAATCAATTCTGCGTACACATCAAAATTCACTGCAAAATAGTAGACGTCTAACCGCATTTCCATTTCCGGGGCAAAAAAGTGTACTGAACCTGTTGAGTATTAGAAATTTTCTAATAGAAATAGTTATTCTGTTATTTTTCCGTCGCATACAGTATATTTGGCACTCATCACGACTATAGGAAATGTTTAATCTAATT
>JBDHYH010000014.1:0-47857 GCA_039811325.1 Chitinophagaceae bacterium
CAATCCATTGTCAGCTTCACCAATTACCTGCACATCTTTTTTGGAAGAAAGCGTGGTGCGCACACCCGCTCGGTATAGTACATGATCATCTACAATCATTACTTTTATCACTTCATCATTTTCCTGTTTCATAGGTCAAATAAGATTTTAGTTTTGGATAGTATTTGCAAAAATCCATCGAAACGTTGGTAATTCATACAGGGGTTTTACCTTAATTAAAGAGCGGTAATATTACGAAATTATAATCTAAGGGTTTGGGAAATTTCCTAAAATGCTCCTTGTCAGATATATACTGAAATGGTGACCGGAGGAATGGCATTGGAGCCTTAGCCTGTCATATTAGGATGCTGCCATCCTTTCACTTCTTTAAGTCTTTTTGGCAAAAACACCCCCTATTTCCTCTGTGGCATTAATCTTGAAAAACATATTAATTCAAAACTTCGTTTATCTTGAAACGAAAAAAACCTGACAGACCTTCATGAATGATAAATATTTTCAATTGAGCCCGGAAGACGAGGTGGAGTACTTGCCTATCATACCTCTAAATGATAATGATGATGAAAACCTGGCTGATACAATTCCGGATGAGATACCGATATTACCACTTCGAAATACTGTTTTATTCCCTGGTGTAGTAATTCCTATTACGGTTGGACGCGAAAAAAGTATCAAGGCGGTGAATGACTCCTATAAAGGCGACAAACTGGTAGGTGTTGTTTCTCAAAAGAACAGTAATATAGAAGAACCTGCCGCAGAAGACCTGGAAGATTTCGGAACTATTGCCCGGATCATTAAGCAGATCAAAATGCCGGATGGTGGCATTACTGTAATTATCCAGGGCAGGCAGCGCTTCAAGATGGAAACCATTACCGCTAAAGAACCTTATTTCAAAGCAAAGATTGCGCTACAGGTGGAAGACAATCTTAGCGATGACAAAGATTTTGAAGCAATGGTTTCGTCCATTAAGGAATTGTCAGGGCAGATCATTCAACTTTCTCCCAATCTCCCTGCTGAGGCCAATATTATTTTAAAGAATATTGAAAACCCATCTTTCCTTATTCACTTTGTAAGCAGCAATCTGAATTGTACGGTAGCGGAGAAGCAAAAGCTGCTGGAAACCCAAAGCCTTAAATTAAGAGCGGAATTATTGCTGGGCCTCTTGCAAACGGAGTTGCAGTATGCGGAGTTGAAAAATAAAGTGACTACCAAGACGAGAGCGGAATTAGATAAACAACAAAAAGATTATTTCTTACAGCAACAACTTAAAGCCATCAGGGAAGAATTAGGCGGCGAAAACTCCGAAGAGGTGAAAGAAATGGTCAAGCGGGCAGAAGCAAAGAATTGGCCGAAGGCTGCTAAAGAACATTTCGACAAAGGCATCGAAAAGTTGGAACGTATGCATCCTTCTACTCCGGATTATTCCCTGGTGTACAATCATCTCGACCTGATGCTTGACCTTCCATGGAATGAGATAACAGAAGATCATTATGATTTAAAAAAAGCAAAAGCAGTTTTGGATCATGATCATTTCGGGATGGAAAAGATCAAGCAACGCCTGCTTGAATACCTGGCAGTGCTGAAATTGAAAGGCGATATGAAAAGCCCAATCCTTTGTTTTGTAGGGCCTCCCGGCATAGGGAAAACTTCATTGGGAAAAAGCATTGCCAATGCTATTGGCAGGAAGTATATCCGGGTGAGCCTCGGTGGCCTCCATGATGAGAGCGAAATACGCGGCCATCGCAAAACTTACATTGGCGCCATGCCCGGTAGGATCATCCAGTCTCTTCGCAAAGTAAAATCGAGCAACCCGGTAATGATACTTGATGAAATCGATAAAGTAGGAAATGATTTTCGAGGTGATCCTTCTTCTGCGCTTTTGGAAGTACTGGATCCTGAACAGAATAATAATTTCTACGACAATTATCTTGAATTAGAATATGACCTTAGCAAGGTATTGTTTATCGCTACGGCTAACAGCCTGCAAAGCATACAACCTGCCCTCCGTGATCGTCTCGAAATCATAGACCTGAACGGATACGCTACGGAAGAAAAAATACAAATAGCAAGCCGCCATCTGTTGCCAAAGCAAAAAGAAGCACACGGACTCAAAGACATTCCTTTCAAAATATCTGATAGGGTAATGCGGGAAATTATCCAGGATTATACAAGAGAAAGTGGTGTGCGCGAACTCGACAGAATGCTGGCATCATTGATGCGTAAACAGGCAAAGGAGTTTCTTGAAAAAGGAAAATTAAAATCTTCGATCACGGCCGCTGATATTCATAAGGCATTGGGTAAACCAAAATATTCGAATGAATTGTACAAGATCGCCAATATGCCGGGAGTGGCTGTAGGGCTGGCTTACACTTATGTAGGCGGCGATATTCTATTCATAGAGAGTACAATAAGCGATAACGGTAAAGGAGACCTGAAACTTACAGGTAATCTCGGTGATGTGATGAAAGAAAGTGCTGTAACTGCACTAAGTTTTCTGCAATCCAACGCAAAAAAAATCGGGTTAGATTCGGATATTTTCTCAAAGAAAAACATTCATATACATGTGCCTGAAGGTGCTACTCCCAAGGATGGCCCCAGTGCAGGTATCACCATGATGACTGCTCTGGCTTCTGCGTTTACCGGAAGAAAGGTGAAGCCTTACCTGGCTATGACAGGCGAGATAACACTACGCGGACAAGTGTTGCCGGTGGGAGGCATTAAAGAAAAAATACTTGCAGCCAAACGTGCCGGACTCAAGGAAGTGATCATGTGTGCACAGAACGAAAAAGATGTATTGGAGATCAATCCTGAATTTATCAAAGGGCTGAACGTTACCTATGTGAAGACCATGCATCAGGTGCTGGAACTGGCTTTGGTTTGATTCTGACGACTTTACCGCCCTTGTAAATGACAGTAATTTTTCAAGTCTTATATTTGAAAGATGAAAGATTACCCGACAGAAATATGGAAGAAAGTAAAAACCGGAATTGTATCCGAAACCAACTCAAGGCTGGAAGTCTCTAACTATGGCCGTGTAAGAACATTCAATAAAGCTTCTGATGGAAATATTTTAAATGGTGGAATGGTGGAGGGTTATAAAATTATTCGAATGAGATTTTATAGTCCACGAGATGAGAAGGTTCAGAAAATGCTGAATCGACTGCAGAAGCAGGTGCTGAACCTTTCACGTGAGTTGAGATCACAAAAGAATAACAAGGAGAAAAAAACAACCATCGAGCAAACTGCAAAAGAACTGAAGGCACTGAAGAGAAATGTGAGCAAAAAGTTTCAATCAGAACTCAAAAGCAGGGCCATCAATTACCAGGCGTTGGTGCACAGGCTTGTAGCCACCTATTTTCTGCCTAAACCAAAAGCAAAAGAAACAATTGTTGCACATCTCGACTACGAAAAACTCAATAACAGAGCAACCAATCTACGGTGGATGACACCGGAAGAAAATTATGAACATCAAAAAGGGAGCCCTTACGTGATAGCTGAAAAGAAAGAGCGAAGAAACACCCTGCATTCGCGCCCACATGGAGCAAAGCTCACTGTGACTAAAGTGATGCTACTCAAGAAAATGCTTAATGAAGGTAGGCCTCTGAATAAATTGGCAAAGACTTTTAAGATTACAGAAACGCAGATTGTCCGGATAAGGCGTGGCGAAAACTGGGGGAACGTACCGGCAGCAAAATAATTTGAAATGCTTCCTGACTCTTAATGTTGATCACCTGGTATTCATGACTTTGAAATCACAAGGAGGCGAATACCCCGTGAGCAGCTACGTTGGAAAGATTGCAAACAATTTATCACATCATTCCACATCACCTATTGCCTTAGTTTTTGAAAAAAAATCACAGAAGAAATTCGACAAATTCCAAATTTGCGATCCTCATTCTCTCAAAAGGCCTGAATCAGTTACATTTGAAGGAATAAAATATTTTGAATCCTTCATCAATGATCACACAAGAGTCTCCCGGATTGCGGCAATTTGAAAACTATGTAGCACTTAAATTTCAATTGTACAATAGCCTTTTCACTTCACTTCCATTTCAGAAAATTGAAAAGACAGGTATTTTGCTTTCACTTTTTATGAGTCAGTGTGAGGAGGGATATTCTAAGCACAAAAGCCCGGATCATATTCTTAAATCATTCTTTTCAAATCAGCATGGCTTTGATACACATTCTGAGCAGGCGGATCTATTATTCAGGTTTATCCAGTTTACAGAACGGCAAGTTGTACTATTTGATGCGTTGGAAGATGCCGGGTTCAACAGGGTCAATGATCTGTCAGGAAAGGGTACGCTAAAGCAACTCGAGATGCAGATAGGCCAGAAAGGGATGGAAAAAGCATTGGCTGATAAACTAAAAACATTTGCAGTACAATTAGTGTTGACTGCACATCCTACACAATTTTATCCGCAGGAAGTACTAGGTATTATTCGTGATCTTTCCAGGGCGCTTCAGCAAAACAAAGCGCCTGAGGTAAATATTTACCTGCAGCAATTAGGAAAGACACCATTTTTGAAACATCAGAAACCTACGCCGTATGATGAAGCGATGAGCCTGATCTGGTTTTTGGAAAATGTATTCTACGAGGCATGTGGTAATATCATGATCTCATTGAAGAGCCGGTTTCCCGAAATTGACATCAACCATCCTTCAGTCTGCCTGGGCTTCTGGCCTGGTGGCGATCGCGATGGGAATCCTTTTGTACTATCGGGTACTACAATCCATGTGGCAAAAGAATTACGGGGCGCTATCCTTAAATGTTATTACATGGAAGTGCGCAAGATGAAGCGCCGCCTTACGTTCCGTGGATTAGAAGCGCTATTGGCTACACTGGAAAATCAATTGTATCAAAATGTTTTCCTGCCAAAAACGGATACACCGGTTTCTAAAAATTCCATATTGGAAATTTTAAACAAGATGAGGCAAATCATCATTGAACAACATGGCGGATTGTTTGTTCATCTTGTAGAAAACCTGATCATCAAAGTACATATTTTTGGATCTTACTTTGCAAAATTGGACATACGGCAAGATAGCAGCATCCACAAGAAGCTGTACAATGCACTCCAGGCAAAATCTGTACTACCTTCTCAATATGCCGAATGGGAAGATGATCAAAAGATAAACTGGATTACTTCAAAAGCGAATAGAATCAAAAGCATTGATTTCAAAGATGCAGTACTGAATGACACCTTTGAAAGTATGAAGGCCATCAAAACAATTCAGCAGATGAATGGTGAAGAAGGCTGTGACCGATACATCATCAGCCACGCTACAAGTGCACTTGATATCATGCAGGTGTACGGCCTTTTCCTGATGTCCGGATGGAAGAAGAATGCCCTGGCTGTGGACATCGTACCCCTGATAGAAACCATAGATGACCTTCACAATGCCGAGACCATCCTTGAAACACTTTACAAGAATAAAACCTACAGGGATCATCTTAAAATGAGAGGCAACACACAAACCGTGATGCTGGGTTTTTCTGATGGTAGTAAAGACGGCGGATACCTCATGGGTAATTGGAGTATTTACAAGGCCAAAGAACGCCTTACCGCAATATCTCAGAAATATGAAATATCAGTCGTGTTTTTTGACGGACGCGGGGGACCTCCTGCACGCGGTGGCGGCAAAACGCATAAGTTTTATGCATCTATGGGAAGAAATATTTCCAATAAAGAAATACAACTAACCATCCAGGGCCAAACAATCAGTTCTAATTTCGGAACGATTGAATCCGCCCAGTACAACATAGAACAGTTACTTCATGCCGGGATTTCAAATGAATTCTTCAATGAAAGAAAGACAACACTGACAAGTGAAGAAGAGTTGCTTGTGCAGCAATTGGCAGACGACAGTTTCGTTGCTTACGCAGCACTTAAAGCTCATCCGTCTTTTATGGATTATCTACTCGAGATCAGCCCACTGAAATATTACAGCGATACCAACATTGGCAGCAGGCCCACCAAGAGAGGATCCGGAAAAATGACGATGGAAGATCTGAGAGCAATTCCGTTCGTAGCGTCGTGGAGCCAGCTCAAGCAAAATGTTACAGGATTTTTTGGGGTGGGCGCCGCATTGCTGCAAGCAGAAAAGCGTGGTCAGCTGCCGGAACTTCGCAAACTGTACGAATCCTCCCTATTTTTCAGGACGCTGGTTGACAACTGCGAGATGGCGATGAAAAAATGTTTCTTCCCTCTCACGGCCTATCTGAAGAAAGACAAGAAGTTCGGTAGTATATGGAAGATGATTCATGAAGAATTCGAATTATCAAGGGAATACATCCTCAAACTCACCGGACATGAAATACTCATGCAGGATTATGAAGTAGAAGAGCTTTCAGTGTCAATGCGTGAAAAGATCATTTTGCCACTGCTCACCATTCAACAGTATGCCATGCAGCAACTAAGGGAAATGGAGGAAAATCCTGAAGATAAGAAATTAAGAAAGGCTTACGAAAAATTAGTGATGCGCTGTTCGTTCGGAATCATCAATGCGGGAAGGAATTCGGCGTGATGATTGTCTAAATGCCTTTATCTCATTCTTTTTTTACTTCATTCGCCTGCGTTCTGATAGCTATCCGATAGCCATCGGATACGAAAGTAATCGGATGGAATTTCTATTCTGACTTGCGTTGCTGTTGAATAGAAAAAAAATCCGAAATTTAGGTACTTATGAAAATCCTGTTGCTCAATATCTGTCTTTGTATTGGGTTGTACTCCATAGCACAATCAAGGAATTTCAAAACCACAGCTGATCTGGCTGCCTATATCAATTCTAATTATGGCGATTCATCCGAAAAAATATTGCAGGCATATACATGGGTTACTTCGAACATCCGCTATGACACGAAAAATGCATTAGCTACCAATCATGGTATTGACCACAGGGCAGTTATTGATGTTGCCTTTACAAAGAGAAGAGGTGTGTGTGAAAACTTCGCTGCTATTTTTTCGGATGTATGTAGCCGGATGGGATTTCAGGCTGTAAGTATTGAAGGAATCACAAAGCAAAATGGAAAAGTTGACCGGCAGGGTCACAGTTGGAGTGGAGTGAAGATTGGCAATGACTGGTACCTCTTCGATCCGACATGGGATGCCGGTGGCAATGGTAATTTTCATTTTTTCAAACAGAAGGGTGTTACATTTATCGCTACGCATCTTTCATTTGACCCACTCTGGCAGATGATGGATCATACTGTTACTTATGATGAATTTGTATCAGGAGGCTACAGCAAAAGACAAAAGGAATTTTTCAATTATAAAGATTCTATCGCACAATACCTTGCTGATGATACCTTGCATCGGCTGGCATCAAAAGTGACCCGAATGGATAAGGCCGGATTGACAAATGATATTGTTAATCTTTTCTACAGAATTTCAAAAGGTGATCTCGAAGGCGAAAAACAAGAGCAACAGATGCAGTGGTACAACGAGGCATCGAAGTTGCTCAATGAATGTACAGAACAGTTGAATCATTTTATTCAATACAGAAACAATCGTTTCATTCCTTCAAAACCGGATATTGAAGTATCAGGGATGCTGGATGGGATAGATAAGAAAATAAGTATTGCATTTCAGTATCTTGATAAAGTAGATGCTTCTGATGCGGTATTGGTGTATGGCACCGCACCCGTACGCGAACAAGCTGGTAAGTTGAAAACTTCCTATGAGCGACAAAAAATGTTTCTGCAAAAGTTTCTATCAACGGCCCTCTCTGATCGTAAGGAAGTATTTTACCAGTAATCAGGATTTTTGCCAGATAACATCTGCAAAATATTTTTTACTGTCCATAAATATTTCCTTCTGATTGAATCCGGTTTGTTTTGCAATGGATTTGATTTCGTCAATATCAAATTTTTGCGATACCTCCATAAATATAGGTTCGCTTTTTGCAAAAGTGATCATTGTTCCGGCAATTTTTACTGATTGTGCTTTTTCTGAAATGAGGTAACTCTTGCAGGACCCGGTTTGTGGATCGTAGGTTGGGTAGTGAGTAAATTGATTCGTCTTAAAATTTGCACCTAATTCGCGGTTGATTCTTTTTAATAAATTCAGGTTGAAAGCGGCAGTAATCCCCGCTTTATCATTGTATGCAGCCAGAATTTTCCTTGGGTCTTTCTTTAGATCAAAACCAATGAGTGTTTTGTCTCCGGATCTGATACCTTCAAAAAGTTTTCTGCAAGTCATCATCATTGTCTCCGGCAAAAAATTTCCCATGTTACCACCAAGGAAGAGCACTACCTTTTTTCTGTCACTGAGAGCCATCGCTTTTGGCAGCATTTCGAAATATTCTCCGGCGAAGCCTCTGAATGCCAATTCCGGAAACATGCGTTGAAATTTTTTTTCCAGTTGCAACACGATGTGCGATGAAATATCAATGGGATAATATGAATAAATCCGGTTTCCTGAATGAAGGTGTTTTACCAGGTGAACAGTTTTAGCGGCATCTCCGGCACCCATTCCAATCACATCTATCTTTGATTTGTTTTTAGTAAGCGCATCAGCAATCTTGTTTCCCTGGTTTTTCAGGATACTCATTTCAGCTCGCGTGGGATAATATTCGGGTAATCGCATGATCTTTTCAAACAACAAATCACCATAGGAATCATAAAAATATTTTGGCATTAAATATTTCTGCGATGCCTGAAGCCCGTTTAGTACATCTGCCAGGAATGTAGATCCACTCATAGAATTATTTTGCAAGCCTGATTCCCGTGAACTGCCAGCGCTGCTGAGGGTAGAAGAAATTACGATAAGTCTTTCTGCTGTGATGCTCGGGTGTCGCAATAGAAGCGCCACGCAGCACTTTTTGGCTCACCATAAATTTTCCATTGTATTCTCCCAATGCGCCGGGAAGTTTTTTAAATCCGGGATAGGGAAGATAACTACTTTCTGTCCATTCCCACCGAAGACCCCATGATAAATGATCTGCGGCCGCTTCCCATTCAAACTCTGTGGGTAGTCTTTGCCCTTTCCACTGTGAATATGCGAAGGCCTCATAATAACTGATATGCTGCAACGCTGCATTGAGATCCACAGGATGCAACCCGCTCAAAGTGTATTCATACCATTCTCCATCTATTTCGTGCCAGTATAATGGACTGTTGATACAATTGTGCTTTACCCAATCCCATCCGTCAGCATGCCAGTAATTGAAATTTTCATAGCCTCTGTTTTTCATAAAATCCAGGTATTCGCCGTTTGTTACCAATACATTACTGATCTCAAAGTTATTCAAGTATACTGTGTGTGCCTGTAGTTCATTGTCAAAGCAAAAGCCGTGGCCCCTGTGGCCTATCTCATAAAACCCTGTTTTAATTTTCGTATAACCGGTACCGTTATTGTGAGATTTTGATTCAAACGCAGGATCATACACAGGGAACAAGGGATTGTTTCCCAGGATATATTTTATATCTGAGAGCAACAATTCCTGATGTTGCTGTTCATGGTTCAGCCCGGTGATGATAATGTCTGCCAGTTCTTTATTGAGCTTGCCCCTGAGCAAAACTTCCATTGCTTCATCTACATGTTTCCGGTATTCATATATTTCTTTTACGGTGGGCCTGCTAAGATTGCCCCTGTCTGTTCGGATGACACGTACTCCCGCCGTTTCATAATAGCTGTTGAAAATAAAATTGTATTGTGGATGAAATTCTACATACTCTTTCAGAAATGGTTTGAGTACCATTGTTTCAAAGAACCAGGTAGTATGGCCAAGATGCCATTTAGGAGGGCTTACTTCATCAGTGGGTTGTACTACATAATCCTCTGTCAGCAATGGCTTGCAAATAACTTCGGAATGGGTTCTGACCTTATTAAAGTTGTTGATCAGGCTTGCGTCGGTCAATGTCTGTTTAGGATTAAGTGTTTCTGAGATCATATCGTTAGCATTTCTCTCTCTACTACAAGTATTGTGCAAGAATTTTTTCAGGTAATGATGGTGAATTTACATCTGCAATAAGCAGAACTCCAAACCATTTACATGTTTGTAATCATTTGCATGAAAAGGCTTACACTACGCCTAAGGCGAAGGATCAAAACATTTCTTAAATTATCAGGCCACTTTCACAGGCTGCTCACTATTTTCAAGAATGTCTTGCTGCACTACCTTTCCCGGCCTGATAATCAACCGCAATGTGGGATTGTTAGTGATGAAAGACCAGAACCAGTTGAACGCCAGTTTCGCTTTATTTCTGTATCCTACCAATGGAATGATATGAATGAACAGCCAGGTGACCCACGCGAAGTATCCTGTAATGGAGAACATGGGAAGATCTGCCACAGCCTTGTATTTGCTGATGATGGCCATGCTTCCTTTGTCTTTGTAGGCAAATGATTTTGTGGCCCTTTCAGATTCTATGTTTTCCAGGTTTTTTGCTAATAGTTTCCCTTGCTGAATGGCTACCTGTGCCAATTGTGGATGTCCGTGGGGAAAATTCTTGTCTGTAGTTTGAAGACACTGGTCGCCCAATGCAAAAATATTTTCACATTGGTGTACTTTGTTGATGCTGTCAACCAAAATTCGGTTGCCCCTTCCTGTTATACCTTGAGGAAGCCCGGGGACGTCGTTAGCAATAACACCGGATGTCCAGATAAGTACATTGGATTTTATCTCTTCCCCATTGGACAGGAAGACAATTCCGTTATGATAATCTTTTACGGCAACTCCGGTCTGGATTTTCACTCCAAGATTTGATAATACCTTTTGAGCCTGTTCTTGCGCCTTTTGGCTCATTGTACCCAAGAGTGCCGGCCCGGCATCAACAAGGTGAATATGCCCCTGAAGATTTCTTATCTCCGGATATTCTTTAGCAGCTACATAATGCCCCAGTTCTGCAAGCATACCTGAAATTTCCACGCCTGTAGGACCGCCACCTGCCACTACAATATTTAATGACTTCTCTTTTTCTTCAATAGAGGCAGCTCTTACTGCCTTTTCCATACTCAGCAAGACGTGATTGCGCAGATTGAGCGCATCGTTGATGGTCTTCATAGGCCATGCATTACTCGCTACATTTTCCATCCCGAAGTAATTCGTACGCGTGCCCATGGCTAATACCAGATAATCATACACCAAAGCACCAGTTGTGGTTTCTACTATTTTTTCAGAAGGATGCACCATCACCAGTGAGCCCATGTGAAACCTCAGGTTTTCCTTCTTCTGAAACATCCTCCGGAATGGATAGGATATATTGGAAGGCTCAATGAATGCTGAGGCTACCTGGTAGAGCAGTGGCGGAAAAAAATGATAATTGTTCAGATCCACCAGGGTAATCTGAAATTTACTGTTTCCTGAAAGGTGTTTTACAAAATTCAAACCTGCAAATCCGCCGCCTATGACTATAACCCTTATACGTTTTTTCTTCATGTCATTGTTCTCATTAGAATGAATCAGAAAATAATCCCGTGAATGAGTACCGGGAAGCTACTTTTTCCTGGCTACGATAGCTACTGCATTCATGTGTTGTTTGTATTTCTTAAATATGCACCGCATTTCATTGATTCGTTTGCGTGCTGAGGTATCGCGCAAAATGTTGTAACCGATCTTCAGGCTTCTGAAGAATCCTTCGTCATCAATGATCCTGCGGGTTTCAAGGAGTAACATTCCGTTGGTATAAACGGTTACTATTTCAAATCCTTCAGCCTGTAACAAATGCGTCCATTCTTGCTTTGTGAGTGGCCGCGCATTTACTTTGATACACAGGGAGAGTTCTCTCTGTATCTCTGATTTATCTTCTTCGCTGATGCTATCGGGAGTAAGTCCTAACTCGTGAATGCCATACAATCCGCCTGGGCGCAGTATGCGCGCTGCTTCACGGATGATCTCGGCTTTGCGTTTGTCCACATGCATGGTAAGCATTGCTTCACCGTATACTTTATCTACACTTGCTGAGGGCAATGTGGTCTCTGCTGCATTGGCAATAATAATCTGCGTTCCCACTCCATTGATTTTAGACTTCAATCCGGATGCAGCTTCTTCATTGAGTTCAATTCCTGTGTAGCTTTTGGGATGTTTTTCCAGTACCTTCAAAGCTGTGTATCCTATACCGGGAGCAAATTCCACTACGTCATCGCTGGAAGAAAAATCCATAGATGATAATAGTTTTTGAGTCAGTTCTTTTCCACCGGGCCGTAATACTCTTTTTCCCATCTTGGATAAGAGCCAGTGCCCCTGCCGGGTATCAATGATGTGATTACTCATGACAATCTGTTATTTGTCAGCAAAATTCCAACAATCACAGGAGAATCATTTGCTATAAACGGAAAAGAAATCTGGATCGGTGAATGATCAGAATATCTGAAAATTCTTGACAGACCAGGTGCCTGAAATATCACCACCAAAATAAACCAGGCCTACATTTCTTGCATACCATCTCTCTTCCTGGATGCCTAAATACGTAGCACCGGAATACAATTGCTCTGTCACCTTGATCACATCAGGGAAATTGAAGGAACCAATAGTAGCAGGAACAGCTTTTTCCTTGATGGTGAACTTAAAATGATATTTGACAGTAACGTTATTCACAACCGCCGAAAACTCAGGTCCATCCCAGGAGGTGCCTTGTGCCACATTATCTTTCAGGAAAATATTTTCCACAATCACCGGCTGGCTGCTCTGTACCAGTTTGCTGTAGTCGTTGTATCTGTAGTATAGATTATTTCCCTTTCGGATTACAGCGAAAGTGTCGATGGGGCTTGGGTCATTCACATTATTATAAATCCCGATCACGCTATAATTATTGCTGTTCCACGAAAATGTTCCGCCGGTAATTTTTGTAGTTTCATTTCCTACTCCATCGCTATACAACCAATTAGATTGATTCGTCAGTGGATAATAATCTCCTGAAGGTGCGGTTCCGGGAGTGAAGGTTACTTTGAAAGCACATTGGCTGTTGCCAAAATGTACTGTAAATTGTTTTTCTCCTGCTTGGTCGGGGACTCCGGCTCCCATAAGGTTTATAGTTTGCGGGCCTGCCTGGGCAAAGGTGCCACTTGCAGAAAAGGATACGCCATTGGAGATATCTGTATAAATGTAATAGGTGCCGGGTACCGATACAGTAACCTGTACTGCTACAGTGTTTCCGGGGTTCATCACGATTCCCTGTTTGTAATTCCCATTGATCGTTACCGGTTGGCAATTACCATTATTATCTCCTAATACACCTGATGATGTTGGCACTGTATTATTGTTTTTCAAAACAGACTTAAAAACTCCTGATATAATCTGAACGATATCTTGCCCGTTCTTTACTGCGGCACCACTGAATGTACCTGTTATTAACTCTGCATTGATGGAGGTCACATTAACGATAAACTCACCGGTCAACTGGCCGGCCGAATAAAGTAAAGGAGCAGCGCTTCCATACTCAAATGATGTTTGATAGGTTGATGCCTTGTAAGTTCCGGTTGTGAAATTATTGGCAAAGATCACCAGATGAAATGACTGGGTGCCATCGTTACTTTTTCCTACCAGGTGCATTTCCTTAACGCTTCCACCATTTTTGATATAGACTGTATCTATTGTTCCGGCATACTCTGTTCCAGCTTCGCTGAATTGCCAGTTACCTGTGGGTAGTGTTCCTGCAGATCCGGCATTCTCCACACTGTATTCCTTTCTGCATGATGCAAGAATTGCTGCCACCATTGTAACCAACAGTACAGCTCGAAAATATTTTTTTATCGATTGAGACTTCATGGGGTATAAAATTGATTGTCCGGTCCCGCAGTAAAGTTTATTTACTACTGTACTGCATTCACAGAATCACCGGCCACTACTTTTTTTTTAATTTCTGCCTCTTCTTTTACAGTTTTGAAAAAAACTTTCTGGAAAAGGAGTATGGTGATGATTCCAACTGAAATAGACGCGTCTGCAATATTAAATATTGGACGGAAGAATTCAAAGTCCTGACCACCCCAAATCGGTAACCAACTTGGGAAGGTAGCGTCCCGAATGATCGGGAAGTAAAGCATATCCACCACATTACCATGCAGAAACCCTGCATAACCATGTGCAGGGAAAATATGTGCTACATTCATCGCCACCGGGCTGCTGTACTCGTAGATCATACCATAAAACATACTGTCGATCAGGTTGCCCAGCGCTCCGGCAAAGATCAAGCCTACACAAATGATGAAACCCGGATGCATTTTTTTTCGAATGATATTTTTGATATAAAACACACCAAAAATCACAGCGCCCATCCTGAAGACGGTCAACAGCAGCTTACCCCACTGGCCGCCGAACGACCATCCGTAAGCCATACCTTCATTTTCGACAAAATATAGTCTGAACCATTCTCCAATGACATTATGAGATTCTCCAATATGGTAGTTTGTCTTGATATAAAATTTCAAAGCCTGGTCTCCGATTACGACGACGGCTATGAGTAAGGCAATCCTGATTCCTTTCACCGTAAAAAATTAAGATGAACAAATATAGGACAAAACGCCGGGGCGCTATGACTGGGATTATTATTATTTACTTAAATCCTGCTATTTCTAATTTACTGTTGCAGAATGAATATTCTTTTTCATCATTGCTGCTCACAATAATTGTCCTGCCTTTTGAATAGGCATCGATCAGGGAGTGGTACAGGGATACGCCTTCTGCGTCAAGATTGGTGAGTGGTTCATCAAGCAGTACCAGGGATACATCGCTAAAGATAGCCTGTGCTAATTTTACACGTTGCTTCATACCACTGCTATAATAGCGAATTTGTTTATGAAATGAACTTCGCAATGATGTAATGTCAGCGATTGCTTCGGGTGTAATGCCCGGAAGGCAAGGTTTCATTTGAAAATGAAAATGAAAAAATTCTTTCAGCGTCATTTCTTCCACTACTTCGAGATAAGGGGCAGCGATGCTGATTGCAGTTTCCACCTTTTCCGAAGGCAGTGGTTTACCATCCAGGAAATATTCAATCTTTCCGGTATTGGGCAAGATGTAACTGCCTGCTAATTGGAGGAGGGTAGATTTGCCGGAACCGTTTGGGCCTGTGATAGCATATTTTCCTCCGGCTGCAAATTCAAAACTTAGGTTTCTGAAGATCCATTCGGTATTAAACCTCTTGCCAATACCGTTAAGTTTAATGGTCATCATGATGTACAATTATTGACCGGCCTTGTCTGTCACACCCTCTTCAAAAGCATCTTTGGTTGCCAATTTCAAAATCCCTTTTTTGCTGGTACGTACAAATTCGAGGATTTCAATTTTTTCTTCTGAATCCGGAATTTCTTGTTGGATGTGTTCCAATGCCTGGGAAATATTATATCCCTTAAGGAAGAGGATGCGATATATTTCGTGGATGCTGTTGATTTTTTCGTTGCTGAATCCTCTGCGCTGCAAACCTATTGAATTGACACCTGCGTAGCTTAAGGGCGCTCTGCCTGCTTTGACATATGGTGGTACATCTTTGATGATTTCTGAACTGCCTGCGATGTATGCATGTGGTCCTATTCTTGAAAATTGAATTGCCGCTGCCATGCCTCCAATGCTTGCAAAATCGCCAATTTCTACGTGGCCGGCTAACTGTACTGCATTGGCAATAATCACATTATTTCCAATCACACAATCATGAGCAATATGGCAATAGGCCATCAGCAAGCAATTTTTTCCAACAGTGGTCTTCCATTTTTCTTTAGTACCGCGATTGACAGTTACACATTCACGAATGGTGGTGTTGTCTCCTATTTCAACTGTGGTTTCCTCTCCTTCATATTTGAGATCCTGTGGAATGCCTCCGATGGTAGCATTAGGAAAGATGCGGCAATTTTTGCCTATCGTAGAAAATTCCATCACCACAACACCTGACATGATGTGCGTACCATCACCTATCGATGTGTTTTTTTCTACTACTGCAAAGGCGTCAATTCTAACATGATTGCCTATGCGTGCCTGGGGATGTATTTGGGCTAAAGGACTGATCATTTGGATTCGGTTCGTTTTACAATTTGAGCGATCAATATAGCTTCTGTAACTATTTTGTCACCCACAAAGGCAGTGCCTTTCATTTCACAGATGCCTCGCCTGATCGGGCTCATCAATTCCATTTTGAGTATCAGGGTATCTCCGGGAACTACTTTTTGTTTAAACCTGCAATTGTCAATTTTTAAGAAATATGTGTCGTATTTGTCCTCTGTATCCCGGGGAATGGCGATGAAACCACCAGCCTGCGCCAGTGCTTCCACTATCAAGACACCGGGCATAACAGCGTTGTTTGGGAAGTGGCCTTGAAAGAAGAACTCGTTATATGTTACATTTTTAATAGCAACTACCTTTTTGTTGGTCAACTCGATGATCTTATCCACCATCAAAAAAGGAAAACGATGAGGTAATGTGTTTTCCACTTGCTGTACATCAAGGAAGGGAGGAATGTTCGGGTCGTAAACAGGAATCTCTTCGCGAAATTTATTTTTTTTGATGTGCTCTTTTATCTTTTTTGCAAACCGGATATTCGTGGAATGCCCGGGCCTGTTGGCAATGATGTGTGCCTTAAAAGGGAAACCTACCAATGCCAGGTCACCAACAACATCCAATAATTTATGGCGGGCCGGTTCATTTGGAAATCTTAATGTCAGGTTGTTGAGAATACCGCCTTCACTTACCTTCACATCTTTCTTGTCAAAGAATTTGGAGATGCGCTGTACCTGTTCCTGGCCTACAGGACTATCCACTACTACTATTGCATTATTAATATCACCACCTTTTATGAGGTTATTGTCCAGAAGTGCTTCCAATTCATGAAAGAAGCAAAAGGTACGGCAGGAAGCTATTTCAGGTTTGAAATCTGCGATACTCTTCATGTCAGCATGCTGTGTTCCCAACACTTTGCTGTTGAAGTCGATCAATGTATTGATACGGTAACCATCATAAGGAAGCGCTACCATTTCCACCTTCTTCTGGTCGTCCTCCAGGGAGATATTGTGATATATATTGTAATAGATTTTTTCTTCCGGCTGCTGTTGAATACCTGCTTTGCTGAGATGTTCTATAAAAACGCCTGCACTTCCATCAAGGATTGGCACTTCCTCGCCATTGATTTCTATCAGCGCATTGTCTATTTCCATACCGAACAATGCAGCCATCAAATGCTCTACAGTGTTGACTCTTCCTCCGTTGGCTTCCAAAGTAGTGCTACGATTGGTTTCTACCACATTGTCCACATCTGCTTTGATCACGGGTTGCCCGGGCAGGTCTGTACGCTGAAACTGGATACCGGAATTGCCCGGAGCAGGCTTGATTACGAGTGATACAAATTTACCGGAGTGGATACCAGCACCGGAAATGGTTACTTCTTCTTTGATTGTGTGTTGAAAATGCTTTTCGCTTTCCTTAGGCTGATTCATTCCCATGCGGCGAAAATAGGAAATCTATTGCTTTCAGAACAAAACAGTGGCGCTGGTTTTTGTTAAACCATTGGCTAATCATGCTTATAGCGTATGGTAACATTACGAATTGCCTTTAGCTTATAGCCAATATTCTAATTAGCCGGATTTGGTTGTCAGACGTCGGCTTTGTTGGTAAGTTGTGCTACAATTTGTTCCAGCTCTTTTATACGTTTCTCAAGGACAGGCAGGTTCCGACTGAGACTTTGGCTTCGCAATGCCTGGCTGTATTCAAAGGCCGGAGAACCTGTAACGGCAGTATTTTCCACCTTTATGGATTTACTTACGCCGCTTTGGGCATTGATCTTGACACCATCTGCTATCTGAATGTGACCCACAATTCCTGCTTGCCCGCCTATCATTACATTCTTGCCAATCTTGGTACTTCCACTTATTCCACTCTGCGCTGCAATAACTGTATTTTCTCCAATTTCTACATTATGAGCTATCTGGATCAGGTTGTCAAGTTTGGCTCCTGACCTGATGATTGTTGATCCTATCGTTGAGCGGTCTATGGTAGCATTGGCTCCTATCTCTACAAAATCTTCGACCACTACATTCCCGATCTGGGGTACCTTCTTGAATGTGCCATCAGCCTGGGGAGCAAACCCAAATCCATCGCCCCCAATTACCGATCCGGCATGGATAGATACAGATTTTCCAATCACACAATGATGATGAATCTTTACACCAGGAAATAAAATTGAATTGGAATCCACTACCACATTATCGCCAAGATACACCTGAGGATATATTTTTACATTGTCGCCGATCACCACATTTTCTCCAATATATGAGAAAGCGCCAATGAATACATTGTTTCCAATCTTGGCCGTAGCATGAATGAAAACCGGTTGTTGAATTCCAGACAGGTTCTCTCTTTTTATTTTTTCGTATTCGGAAAGGAGCGCTGCAAACCCTGAATAAGCATCTTTTACCCGGATCAGGGTAGCCTTTACCGGATGCTCTAATTGCAAGGATTCATTTACGATGACTACAGAAGCTGAAGTAGAATACAGGTATTCTTCATATTTTGGATTCGCAAAAAATGCGATTTCTCCTCTGGTTGCACTCTCCAGCCGGCCAATGCCTGATACTTTTTCATCAGCATTGCCTTCTACTTTACCTTCAATGATTGAAGCGATTTGTCGGGCTGTGAACTCCATTGAATTGATTAATGTCGGGATGATGGCTCACCATGAATGTTCATGTTGAGGTAACAAATGTAGAATTTTTTTACCGTGCCGAGCAAGGTTTGATTGATAAGTGGATGATCTACTTCCGAAATATCTTTTACATCTCCATTTTTGAAAAGGATATGTATGTGTTCGTCCGATGCATTGTATGTTCTTGACTTTACCTCGCCACTGAATACAAGATAACCCGCATCCTCCTCATTAATCTGAAGATAATCCATTGCTAATTTTTTCTTTTCGTTTAATAGTATTGGTGAAACCGGTTCATGAAAATAATTGATCTTTAACAGACTTCGGTTCAATAGTCCCCGGCTCAATGATGAAAGTATCTTGTCTGAATGGCTGGCCCATGTTTTTAAGGAAAAGACGATATCATAATCATCCAACCGGCAGAATTCTTCCAACCGACTTTCGAAAGGAAGCGATTCGTTGTTTTTCAGAAATGAATTCAAAACGGGTGATGCCGATAGTATCTCCATTTCTCTTGCCCTTCGGATGATCTTTACCATCATTTTTTCTGCACACAATACCGTCTTATGAAGATAAACCTGCCAATACATGAACCTGCGGGAGACTAAGAATTTTTCTATAGAATAAACTCCTTTCTCCTCTACCATAAGTTCACCATTGTGCACCATCAGCATGTTCAGAATCCGGTCGTATCCGATTACACCTTCGCTCACACCTGTAAAGAAACTATCACGGATCAGGTAATCCATTCGGTCCACATCTAACTGGCTACTGACCAGTTGATGCAAAAATTTTTTCTCGGTTCGACCTGTAAAAACATCAATAGCGGGGGAAAGCGCACCTTTCATTTCCTGATTCATTTTATGCATGATCATCAATGTCACCTCTTCATGGCTCCTGTTTTTCTCCAATTCATTTTCCAGTGCGTGCGAAAAAGGTCCATGCCCGATATCATGAAGAAGAATAGCCAGTTGTGCTGCTCTTTTTTCTTCGTCTGTGATTTCTATCCCTTTATTTTTTAGGATATTGAGTGCATTGGTCATCAGGTGGTATGCCCCTAATGAGTGATGAAGTCGTGTGTGAACAGCACCCGGATATACCAACTTTGCCAATGCCATCTGGTGTATTCTTTGGAGCCGTTGGTAATATGGATGACGGATCACTTCAAATATCAAATCATCATCGATGCTGATAAACCCGTGTACCGGGTCGTTGATTATTTTCCTGAAAGACATGAAAAGTGTATAATGTTAAATAAATGTACAGGCATGCAAAGGTAAATTTTGGGAAAGGAATAATTTATATTTGTGTGATACAGTACTAAAAGATTACAACAGCATGGCTACAGCAAAAATATTATGGGTAGACGACGAAATGGATAGTCTGAAATCTCAGATCCTGTTTTTGGAAAAAAGAGGGTACGATGTCAAATCGTTGAGTAATGGTTATGATGCTGTAGAATATGTGAAGGATAATATTGTGGATGTGGTATTGCTGGATGAAAGTATGCCGGGCATCACAGGATTAGAAACACTTCAAAAAATAAAAGCCGAAAACAATGGGCTTCCTATAGTGCTTGTTACCAAAAATGAAACTGAAAACCTGATGGATGAAGCGATAGGTTCACAGATTACAGATTATCTAATCAAACCCGTCAACCCAAACCAGGTATGGCTTTCACTTAAGAAGATCATTGACAACAAACGTCTTGTTGCACAAAAAACTACTACCGCTTATCAGCAGGATTTTCGTGAACTTTTTATGGCACTGAATAATAATCCCGATCACCGCGAGTGGATGGATATCTATAAGAAGCTTGTGTATTGGGAACTGGAAATGAAAAAGAGTGAAAGCCCTGAAATGATCGAAGTATTTCAAACACAAAAGAAAGAAGCCAACTACGAATTTTTTAAATACATCAGCAGGCACTATTCAGAATGGGTTACCAATCCGTCAGCCGATGCACCCGTAATGAGCCATACGCTGATGAAGTACAAAGTGTTGCCACATTTAGAATCGGGGCTGCCTATGTTTTTTGTGTTGATAGACAATCTGCGTTTTGATCAGTGGAAATCCATACAACCTTTATTTTCTGAGAACTTCAGAGTAGTGGAGGAAGATACCTTTTTCTCCATATTGCCAACTGCTACGCAATACAGCCGTAATGCAATATTTGCAGGGTTACTGCCATTGGATATCGAGAAAAAATTTCCGGCAGAATGGAAGAATGATGATGAAGAGGGAGGGAAAAATCTCTTTGAAGAACAATTTCTGGATGCCCAAATTAAAAGGCTGGTAAAGGGGAACCTTAAATTCAGTTACACCAAAATCACAAACCACCAGGAGGCGCAAAAACTTGTTGACAATATTCATAACTATTTGAATAATGACCTCAATGTCATTGTTTACAATTTTGTGGATATGCTAAGTCATGCGCGAACAGAGATGGAAGTGCTCAAAGAACTGGCTGCTGATGAAGCCAGCTACAGAAGTCTTACTACATCCTGGTTCGAGCATTCTCCACTCAACCAGGCACTAAAACGGATTGCAGACAAAAAGATAAATCTTATTGTAGGTACCGATCATGGAAGTGTAAGAGTCAATACTCCGCAAAAAGTAATCGGAGATAAACAAACCACCAGCAATCTCAGGTACAAACACGGACGTAATCTTAACTATGATGCGAAAGAAGTACTGGCCTTCCGCGATCCGAGACAGGCTGGCCTTCCCGTGCCCAATGTGAATTCATCATACATCTTTGCTAAGATGGATGGATATCTCTGCTACCCTAATAACTATAACTATTTTGCCAACTACTACAAGAATACTTTTCAACATGGAGGCGTGAGCCTTGAAGAGATGATCATACCTGTCATTAGGATGACAACAAAGGAAGGATAGGGGATCCGTTTCTGAAGATGCCTTGTGTTGAATGGGTTAAGCTAAGATGAGTTTCTAATTGTTTGTTACGGCTCAACAAACGAAATGTTCACTTCTGGCTATTAACTTCAGACTATGAATACTCTTCTTTTTCTCAATCGTTTTTACTTTTTTTTCTCTGCAAAATTGGATTGAGCAAGATATCTGTATTTTAGTACAAAATATCTGCATCACGAAATGAAATTGGTCGGGACAAATGATGCACTGGGTATTCTGTTGAATGCATGTGTCAGCACTTTGCATGGATTTTGCTACTAATTGGGAGTGAAAGTATAGTACCGAATCACAGGTAACGCCTGAGCATTATATTTGCACCCTTATGCAAGCACAAAATAAATTTTCCGACATCATTGCCCATTGCAAAGAGTATGGATACATCTTCCCATCCAGTGAAATCTACGATGGACTGAGTGCCGTATATGATTACGGTCAGAATGGATCACAATTGAAAAAGAACATTCGGGACCAGTGGTGGAAAAGCATGACACAATTCCACGAAAATATCGTCGGTATTGATGCTGCTATTTTCATGCATCCGCTCACCTGGAAAGCCAGCGGCCACGTCGACAATTTCAGTGACCCGATGATCGATAATAAAGACAGTAAGAAACGATATCGCGTAGATCACCTGATAGAGGCCCACGCTGAAAAACTGGCTGATGAAGGAAAAGAATCAGAAGGCACAGCCCTGCTCAAAACAATGGATGCTCTTTTGGCAAAGGACGATTACCCTGCATTGAAAGAACTCATTGTCTCTAACAATATCGTGTGTTCAGTAAGCGGGACGGGGAACTGGACCGACATACGTCAATTCAACCTGATGTTTGATACGCAACTCGGCAGCATAGCCGGAGAAGCGGACAAGATATACCTGAGGCCGGAAACCGCCCAGGGTATTTTTGTGAATTTTCTCAATGTTCAGAAAAGTGGCAGGATGAAAATTCCCTTTGGTATTGCCCAAACCGGTAAAGCTTTCAGAAATGAAATCGTAGCGCGCCAGTTTATTTTTCGCATGCGTGAATTCGAACAAATGGAAATGCAATTTTTTGTACGTCCGGGTAGCGAATTACAATGGTATGAGCACTGGAAAAAAGTAAGAAAACAATGGCACGAAGACCTGGGATTGCCTGCAGACAGGCTTCGCTACCATGACCACACGAAGCTGGCACATTATGCCAACGCGGCTGTAGATATCGAGTATGAATTTCCATTTGGATTCAAAGAACTGGAAGGGATTCACTCGCGCACTGACTATGACCTGAAGCAACACCAGGCGTTGAGCAAAAAGAAAATGCAGTATTTCGACAATGATCTTGACGAAAATGGTAAACCCTTTGGAAATTATATTCCTTATGTAGTAGAGACTTCTGTTGGATTAGACAGGCTTTTCCTTGCTATAATTTCCATGGCTTATGCCGAAGAAAAATGGAATAGAGAAGATGGCAGCGAAGACAGCAGGGTGGTTATGCGCATTCCACCTAAGATAGCTCCATACAAACTTGCAGTATTGCCGCTGGTTAAAAAGGACGGGCTCCCTGAAATTGCGCGGGAACTGGTTAATGAATGCCATCAGCATTTTTATACTTTTTATGAAGAAAAAGACAGTATCGGTAAACGTTACAGGAGGATGGATGCAATCGGTACTCCATTTTGTGTAACGATAGACCACCAGACTAAAGAAGACAATACTGTTACCATTCGCTATCGCGATAGTATGAAGCAGGAAAGGATCTCTTTGAAAGATGTAAAGGAAATTATTTCTAAGGCAATCGCTTAGAAACGAATTCAGGGAACAATTCTTGAGAAAATTTTCAATTCTTCCCTGACCTGATCCATCCGATCAGGTTAATGAAGAGGATGCCAATGCCTACTCCGCAAGCCAGCAGTGTTACAATCATCACGGCCCTGACATCTTCATGCCCTTCTATCCGGATAAAATTGAATGCAGATAACGCAACGATCACAATCGACGCGAGCATACCCCGTACATACTTGTTTTCGCTATTAAACATGTGCTAATCAGTTTTGGCACGAAAGATAAGGAATAAAAGCAGGGATTTATCCATACAGTTCGAAGTGAATGGACTTACGATCATATCCCATTTCAGCAATTTTTTTTCGGGCGTCATCGATCATGAATTTCCATCCACACAAGTAGAAGTGTGCAGGATGTAGCTCACTACCATTTCCCTTTTTCTTACTGATTACTTCCTCGTAAATACTGTGCACATAACCGGTATGCCCGGACCACTGCTCCCGGCTGAGGGTTGGTAAATATTTAAATGATGCCAGGTCTTCTTCAAGCAACTTCATATCTTGATGATACAAGAGATCAACCTGCTTTCGGCAACCGAATATGAGATAAATATCCTTGTAAGGAATTTGGTTTGATCGAATGTGATGCAGCATGCTTCTGAAAGGTGCTATACCTGTTCCGGTACAAATAAAAAACAAATCACTTTCAATGTTTTCAGGAAGTGTGAACACACCCTGTGGCCCGCGTACAACAAACTCAGATCCTTCGCGTATCTCATTGAAGATATAAGTGCTCCCTGCGCCGCCTTCGAGCAATACGATCAATAACTCAATGACATTATCCTCCGATGGAGGACTCGCGATAGAATAGCTGCGCCAACGGGCTGCGGGTTTTTCTGCAATGGGCAAGTCAAGCGTTACAAATTGTCCTGCACGAAAGGAAAACTTATCTGCCTCGGGCAACCGGATAAAATAACGACGCGTGTTGTAAGTTTCGTCAAGCACTTTTTCGACGATGCCTTTTTGCCATTGGAGCATAGTTATTTTATTTGATTGTAGCGTAAAATACTAAATTCTGGTTATCATTTCCATTTGCTACGAAACGGCACTTTCTAATATTTATCCAGGACAAGGTGACGAGTGCAAATAATTATTAAAAATTAGAGGATTAATTCCCATATTTAAAAAATAACCCTATCTTCGCCGTCCAAAAAAATAAAGGAATACATTTTTTATGCTGATAATTGACTCAAAAGATTGCGAAAACATTGACAAGGCGCTGAAAAAGTACAAGAAGAAGTTCGAAAAAAGCCGCGTATTGTTAGAATTGCGTAGCCGCCAGGCTTTCACTAAGCCGTCTGTTCGCCGCCGTGAGGAAGTATTGAAGGCTGTTTACAAGCAGCAGATTGCCAGTGGCAAGATAGAGTTATAGTAATCACCTCCTTTCAAAAATATTCTAAGCCGATAGCTTATCTTTACAGCTACCGGTTTTTTTATGCCCATTAATGAATACATAGAAAGGTTTCTCCAATATTTATCAACTCAGAAACGGTACTCACCACACACCGTCAAGGGCTATCAAAAGGACCTTGAAGGCCTGGAAGGTTTCATCATTGAATATTACCCCGACACCACAATTACAGAATTAAAACTGCCCATGCTCAGATCATGGCTGGCTTCACTTAAAGATACTGGCATGGAGTCTCGTTCGATCAACAGGAAAATATCCGGTGTCAGATCATTTTTTAAATACCTATTGCGCCAGCAGATAATTACCTCCAGCCCTGCAGCCACGCTTTCCTTCTTGAAGACTAAAAAGACCCTGCCATCTTTCGTGGATGAATCCCAAATGAAACAGGTAATGCAGCGTAGTTATTTTCCTGAAGGATTCCCTGGTGATACAGAATACCTGATCATTTTGCTCTTTTATACTACAGGCATGCGGGTGAGTGAACTCACCGGGCTGACAGAAGATAGGATAGATTCTTCTAATGTGGCCGTCAGGGTTATTGGTAAGGGTAACAAACAACGTATTATTCCTTTGAAGAAAGAGGTATTGCATTCTATCAGGGATTATATGGCGGCTAAGAAAAGAAACTTTGAATATCCGGCTTTGACTTTGCTTGTTAACCCAAAAGGCAAACCATTGACTCCTGCAGCAGTTTATAAGATTGTCAACCAGACGCTAGGTACTGTAACTACACTCAAGAAGAAAAGCCCTCATGTATTACGACATACATTTGCAACCCACCTGAGCGACAATGGTGCAGCTATAAATGCCATCAAAGACCTCCTTGGCCATTCCAGCCTTGCCGCTACCCAGGTTTATACTCATACTGCCATCAGCAAACTCAAAGAAGTGCACAAACAGGCTCATCCCAAGGCCTGAAGGGGACAATCTTCATAAACTTTTGAAAATTGATAAGTAGGTTGTAACTTCAATTTTGAATTTGAATACTTTTAGATTCCAGTTCTTTAATTAATTGTTCACCTCAAAAAAAATGGATGTTCATGAATATCAACATTCAAACACAGCGGTTTGTAGCCGATTCAAAATTGGTTACATATATTGAAAAGAAATTAGAAAAGTTGAATCAGTTTCATGACCGGATTGTCAAGGTTGAAGTGTTCCTCGTGCTTGACAATGTGGTACACAAAATAAAAGACAAAGTAGTAGAATTACAGGTATTTATTCCAAAGCATAACTTTTTTGTAAAGCATTCTTCCAAGTCTTTTGAAGAAAGTTTCGATATTGCTCTGGATTCCCTCATAAACCAAATGAAAAGAAAAAAAGAAAAACAACTATTGTAAGGCACCGGGGCTAACAAACATCAGCTTCTTTGTTTAGAATAGTTTTTCATCAATGAAAATTGGTTTAACCAGACTTATGCCCCTGCGAAAAAGAAAGGATCATTTAAAGTACATTTCGAGGACTCCCGACCTTGAAGAATGGATAAGAGATTTTGCAAATCATCTCAAGACTCATCCGGATAAAAATATTATTCAGTATCCCGAGTCATTTGCAACGGGCTATGCCAAAGTACTCAAAATTGAAGAAGGTTTCACCTACCGATTGGTTGAATACAGGCTGAATGCCGACTTCCAATTTGACCGAACGCCATCGGAAGATTTTTATCTCATCATCTATTTTTACAAGTATTCCAATTGCAGGCAATTACATGTCAGGATTAATGAAAGGGATGTCATTGAAAACTTTGATGAAGACTACAGTTCGATGCTAATGACCAATAGTTTTGCGAACCAACACCTGACACTTACAAAAGACACAATCGTGCAAGGACTGACTATCCAGATCAGCGAAGAATGGCTCAAGACCAGGTTAACCATCAGCCCACGGCTGAATCTGAAAATACTCAGGCAGAAAGATATCTTCCAGACTTTAATAAAACCACATTCTGTAGCTTTGCTGAATGAAATTTTTTCCAAAAAAATCCCTTCCCCCATTCCCGAACTCTATGTATCATGCCGGGTGATGCAACTGTTGGATACCTTCCTGGAAGATGTTTTCAAAAACGGATTAGAAGCAAATATTCTCCCGGTATCTTCCCGCGACGTTCACAACATTCTAATGGTGGAAGAGTATTTACTTCAGAATTACCGTGAACAGTTTCCAAGTATCAACATGCTGGCCCGGATGGCGCTGATGAGTGGCACCAAACTGAAGCAGGTATTTAAGAAAGCATTCGGAATGAGTCTTTTTGAATTTTTCCAAAAGAACAGAATGGAACGTGCAAGAGATATGCTTTTATCAAATTTGTATTCAGTATCTGAGGTAGGCAAAATGCTTGGATATCAGAACCTGAGCAACTTTTCGGCTGCATTCAAGAAGGAATTCGGATATCTTCCCAAAGACGTTTCTCACATCTCCTGACATCAAATTTTCTATTCTTTCAATAGTAAGAAATGTCTCATACAGGTATTTCTATACCTCTTGCGGCCTAAGCCTCCTGTTTATTAGAGGTAAATTTGTATCCAATAACTGATTGAAGAAAGACCGAAAAATATCCTTTAAAAAAACAAACCCCTCAAAGTCATCAAGAAAAAGTTTTATTATTCTAATTCCAAATGACCGCCAGAATTTAAGCCCCTTTTTCAGGGGCTTTTCACATTTTAATAAGCATGGTTTTTCTGCTTCATTATCTTACCTTTGCTGCCCGTAAATCGAAAAAAATATGAGTGGTGCTCTCAAGGAAGTTAGAAATCGCATTCAAAGCGTAAAAAACACCCAACAAATTACCAAGGCAATGAAGATGGTGAGTGCTGCCAAATTGAGGCGCGCCCAGGATGCCATCATCCAAATGCGGCCTTATGCTACCAAATTACAGGGCGTACTCAGTAATATTGTTTCCAATGCAGAAGGAGATATTAATGTATCCCTTGCCAAGAGCAGACCGGAAGAGAAGGTTCTCCTTATAGCTATTACGAGCGACCGTGGCCTTTGTGGCGGCTATAATAGCAATATTATCAAGATGACCCGCCAGGTTATCGCTGAAAAATATGCGGAGCAGCAAAAGAAAGGAAATGTTACCATCCTTCCCCTGGGTAAAAAAAGCTATGAATTCTTTTCCAAGAATAATTATAACGTAATCGATAAGTTCTGGACCATTTTCAGCGATTTGTCCTTTGAAAGTATTTCAAGGATTTCCGGGCATGTGATGCAACGTTTCTCGGAAGGTGATTTTGATAAAGTTGAGGTAATTTATAGTGAATTTGTAAATGCGGCCGTTCAGCGTTTCAGGTCAGAACAATTTCTACCGGTAGCCAAGGCGCAGAAAACCAAGGGACAGGCAAAAGCGGATTTTATTTTTGAGCCAGCCAAAGAAGATCTACTCGAAGAACTGATGCCAAAGATACTGAATACTCAACTCTATAAATCCGTATTGGATGCCAATGCCAGCGAACATGGAGCCAGGATGACTGCTATGGATAAGGCTACAGAAAATGCTGACGAATTATTGAAGACACTTAAAATCAGTTATAACCGTGCAAGGCAGGCTGCCATTACCACTGAACTTACAGAAATAGTAAGCGGTGCCGCCGCTCTGCAAGGATAGCCTATACACAATGGAATTATCTGCAATACTCCCTCATATTGAAGCCCTGATTTTTGCCAGTGATAAACCGATTGCTGAGCCTGAGATAGAAGATTATCTCAACAGGGCGCTGGCCTTCATGGAATACAGGGCAGAACCCGGACAAGTGGAGGAGGCTATTGCAGCTATCAGGGAGAAATACAACTCCGAATTTTATCCTTTTGAAATAATCAGGATTGGCGGTGGATGGCAATTCCTGACCAAGAAGGAATATCATGCTACCATAGCACAAATGTTCGGTGATAAATTCCTGAAAAAACTTTCAGTTGCAGCTTTGGAAACACTTTCAATCATCGCTTATGAACAGCCGGTAACAAAATCTGAGATAGAGTTGATCAGGGGCGTGAATTGTGATTATGCAGTACAGAAGTTGCTGGAAAAAGAACTGATCATCATTGCAGGACGAAAAGAAGAAGCACCTGGTAAGCCTCTGGTCTATACCACCTCCAAATCCTTTATGGACTATTTTGGTATCAATTCTTCGGAGGAACTACCCAAAATACAGGAAGTGCTGAATAAAGAAATCATAGAAGCAACAAAAATCGCAGAGCAAAAACCTGGCATGCCAGGCAAGGACGAAGCAGCGGAGGAAGCGTTGAATAGCGAAACTGGTTTTGAAGAAAAGGAAGCTCATTCCGAGTTAGAAAATCCCGAAGATAATATTGACTCCGGCCAACAAAGTTAACTGCCCGGCAAAAAATGAAAGAAACCATTACTTCTGAAATTTTGTTAGAACTGGCCAGCAAATATGGCACTCCGCTTTATGTTTATAATACCGAAAAGATAAAAGGCCAGTACCAGTCACTCATCAATGCATTTTCAGGGTTGCCAGTTCGATTTTTTTATGCCAGCAAAGCGCTTACCAATATTCATATTCTCAAATTTATACATTCTCTTGGCGCCTCCATTGACTGTAGTTCCATCAATGAATTGAAACTGGCACGTTATGCCGGAGTTCCCGCAGATAAAATTCTCTATACATCGAATAGCATCCATTTTTCTGAGATAGAGGAGGCCCAACGCGAGGGTGTAAGTATTAATATCGATAGTCTTTCTAATCTTGAAAAGTTTGGAGAAAAATTCGGCCACTCATCACCTGTTGGGATTCGTTTAAGGCCAAATGTTATGGCCGGAGGCAATTTGAAGATATCAACCGGACATGATAAAAGTAAATTTGGAATCCCGGTAGACAAGTTGGAAGAGATTCTGAACGTAGTACAGAAATACAAGATGCACATCACTGTACTGCACATTCATACCGGCAGCGAGATCAGTGATGTAAGTATGTTTATGAAAGCTGTAAATGTAATGTTGGGAATCACGCAATACTTTCCTGAACTCCAGTGCCTTGATCTTGGTGGAGGCTTCAAAGTGCCATACAAAGAAAACGATGTACAAACAGATATCGCTCTTCTTGCAACAGAAGTAAAGCAATCTATTGCTGACTTGAAAAAACGACAAGGCAGAAATTTTGAGGTGTGGTTCGAGCCTGGAAAATATATGGTAAGTGAAGCTGGATCTTTGCTGGCAAAGGTTAATGTACTCAAAGAAACGACTGCTGCCACATTTGCCGGATTAGACACCGGGTTCAATCACTTGATCCGTCCCATGTTTTATGGATCATATCACCAGATAGATAATATCAGTAACCCTACCGGAGCTAAGAAAAAATATGCAGTGGTGGGAAACATTTGCGAAACGGACACCTTTGCATGGGACAGGGATATATCTGAAATTCGTGAAGAAGATATCCTGGTGTTTAGAAATGCAGGTGCTTATGGCTTCGAAATGGCATCTAACTTCAATAGCCGCTTTCGCCCGGCAGAGGTGATGATTTTCGATGGGAAAGATGAATTGATTCGAAGAAGGGATACCCTGGATGACCTGCTCAGGAATCAACTTGTGACAACTTAAAAACTTTCTATATGAAAAATCAATCTGTAATCATCATCGGTGGTGGTGTTAACGGTTTGGCATCTGCGTATTATTTGCAAAAATCAGGATTTGATGTAACTATTATTGACAGAGGCACCATCGATGACAATTGTTCTTTTGGAAATATGGGCTACATATCTCCAAGCCACTATGTGCCAATCGCAAGCCCTGGTATTGTTGCCGAAGGGCTTAGTTATATGCTTGACAGCAAGAGCCCTTTTTATATTAAACCCAGGTTTGATTTTTCATTTTTCAAATGGGCATTAAAGTTTTATCGAAGCAGCAATCAACACACTGTGGATAAGAATGCTCCTGCACTTGAGGAACTATTGAAACTCAGCCGCCGATTGATGGACGACATTCATGCAGACCTCGGTGATGTTTTTGACATGGAAGCAAAAGGCTGTATGATGATGTGCCACTCAAAGGCTGCCTTTGAGAAAGAACTCAAAGTTGCTGAAGGTGCAAAGAAATACAACCTGGATACGGTCATTCTTGACAGGAAAGCAGTGCAGGAACACGAACCTGATGTGGAGGTGGATATTTATGGTGGTGTATTGTTTACCGATGATGCACATATTCATCCGGGAAAGTTCATGCAGTCATTGAAAACAAAACTGCATGAGAGAGGAGCAACATTTCAACTGGAAACAAAGGTTACGGGTTTCGAAAGAAATGGTAAAGAGATAAAAACCGTACTAACAGATAAAGGCCAATTTTCTGCACATTATATTTTGCTTTCACCGGGTAGCTGGCTTGGCGAGCTATCAAAAAAAATGGGGTACGGACTGCTGATACAAGGAGGCAAAGGATACAGTACTACTTATGACTATGTAGAAAAAAATATTAAATATCCTGCGATACTCGTGGACGGAAGGTGTGCAATGACACCATGGAAACACACATTAAGGATAGGCGGCACCATGGAATTCAGTGGATTGAATGACAAAGTGCTGGTGAAAAGAATGGAAGGAATTTACAATTCAGTAAAGAAATTTTATCCGGGGTTAAAAATTGATTTTCCTCCTGTTGAAAAAATATGGACCGGGCTACGGCCGGTATCACCTGACGGACTTCCCTATATTGGCGCATTAGATGGATTGAAAAATGTGTATGTAGCAGGAGGCCATGCAATGCTGGGAGTTTCGGCTGCTGCGGGTACCGGCAAGATCATAGCAGACCTCCTTGAAAACAAACCTACAGAGTTTTCTATAGCCTCTTTTGACACAAATAGGTTTTCCTGATCCGGAGCGAAATATAATGAATGTGGCCTCCCTGAATATTGTTCCATGTTTGTCAATGTAATTTTACTTTTGTAACATAGATGAAAATAACAACGCATGTTCACAGGGATCATTGAGGATGTTGGCATTATCGAAAAGAAAAAGTCGCGGGATCAGAATATAACTTTCGAAATCTTTGCGCTTCTGGATGAGATCGAAACAGATGACAGTATTTCCTGTAATGGAATATGCCTGACAGTCGAAAGGGTTGAAGGCGGCCAGCTGACATTTACGGCGGTTAATGAGACGATTACCAAAACAAACGCGGGTAGCTGGGAAGTTGGTGATAAAATAAATTTAGAAAGAACGCTGCGATTCAATGGCCGTATTGATGGACACCTTGTACAGGGGCATGTGGATACAACAGCCCTGTGCACTTCCATTGCAGACGCAGGTGGCAGCTATGTATTTTCATTTTTATTTGATAAGAAATTTGCTCCTCTGATCATTGAAAAGGGATCAGTGGCAATCAATGGAACCAGCCTGACAGCTTTTGATGTGCATGAGGATACTTTTTCGGTAGCTATCATCCCTTACACTTATGCACATACGAATTTTCAATTCTTAAAAGAAAATCAACAGGTGAATATTGAATTTGATATGGTGGGAAAATACATTCAGAGACAACTTTCGAACCGGTAATATTAAACTCTTGCAATCGTGGCCATCATTTTCTTTAAATTTGCCTCTCCTAAAATTGAAAAGAATTGAAGATTGGCTTAATCAAAGAAGGCAAAGTGCCATCAGACAACCGGGTAGCCTTCACCCCAAAACAATGTAAATGGCTGCAGGAACACAAGAATTTTGATATCAAAGTAGAATCGTCATCCATCAGGTGTTTTCCTGATGATGCCTACCGTTCAGAAGGTATTGCGGTCGTAAACGATCTTTCGGACCGGGATATTCTCTTTGGCATCAAGGAAATACCTGTAGACATGCTCATCCCTCAAAAAAAATATTTCTTCTTTTCTCACACCAAGAAACTTCAGCCTTACAATCAGCAAATGATGCGTACCATCATCGAAAGAAAGATAACACTCATAGACTATGAATCACTGGAACATGAAGACGGTACACGGTTGCTCGGTTTTGGATTTTTTGCAGGCGTAGTCGGCGCACACAATGGTATGCTTGCATTTGGCAAACGTACTGCAGCCTTTCAATTGGAAAGAGTGTATAAACAGGAAGGGTTTGAAAAATTAGTCAGTTCTTATTTTGGTTTGAAACTGCCCTCGATAAAAATTGTAGTAACCGGAAGCGGTCGTGTAGCACATGGTATATTGAAGGTGATGGACCTGATGGGGATTCATGAGGTAGAGCCTGAAGATTTTCTCGCTCATAAATTCATGTATCCCGTGTACACTAATCTGAAAGGCGAAAGCCTGTATGCTGAAAAAGGTTCAGGTAAATACAATCGGGAATCATTTCATCTTCATCCCGAAAATTTCGAATGCCTGTTCAGAAATTACTTATCAGAAACGGATATTTTGTTGAATGGTGTTTATTGGGAGAAAGGAATTCCCCGACTCTTCGAAATGGATGACATGGCCGGTAATAATTTCAGAATTCAAATCATATCTGATATTTCAGATGATAAGATGGGATCGGTACCCTGCAATCTTGGTGATGTAACCATTGAAGAAATGGTGTACGGAGTCAACAGGAAAACAGGAACGAAAACCTCACCTTTTCAGAATGATGCTGTAGATGTTGTAGCTGTTGGGAATCTGCCAAATGAATTACCTCGGGATGCATCCCGGTATTTTGGAGAACAGTTGATAAAATTTATTGTAGATGACCTGGAGAGTGGGTCAGAAATTTTGAAAAAAGCAACCATTGTAGAACAAGGTCAATTGACCAAAGGATATGAGTATATGAAAGAATATGCCGGGCTTTAGCAAAGAGGGATTTTCAATATAATCAAACGTCTCCTTTCATTGTGGGTAACCAAAACGAAATTTGCATCTGAAAAACTGTCGACGAATTACTTCAAAAAATATTAAATTGTGAAGAAAGTTTATATATTTACCTAAGAACTTTCAAATCCAAAACCCGAAGAGAAACAATCAAAATTCATTCATTAATATTCTATCACCCCCTTAAATCCGTCTTGTGAGAAAACTCTTATTTTCCCTCTTTATTGGTATTTCTATTTCTATGACTGCAAGTTCACAGCCAATTTGTGGCTTTGATACGAAAATGCAGGAACTAAAAAATTCTAATCCTGAGTATGCCAGGAATTTCAATGAAACAGAACAATTCATTCGGAATTTTATAGCAGCACATCCTGAAAATGCACGAAAACCAAAAGTAACCTACGTCATACCTGTCGTAGTTCACGTAATGCATACCGGCGGTCCGGTTGGCAGTATTTACAATCCTACTGATGCACAAATCATGGGAGCCATTAACTACCTCAACCAGGTGTATGCAGGTACGTATCCTGGCATGGAAGCACCTGTGGAGGGGGGTGGTGTTGTAGATATGGAATTGCAATTTGCGTTAGCCCAAAGGACACCCTCATGCGGATATACAAATGGTATAGAAAGAATAGATGCATCGGGCATTCCAAATTATGTATCCAGGGGTGTAAATGTTTCAAATTCTGATGGAGTTCCAGATGTAACGCTAAAGGATTATGCACGTTGGAATCCTGCTCAGTACTACAATATCTGGGTCGTGAATAAAATTGATAGTAAAGATGGTACTTCCGGACAATTTACTGCCGGTTTTGCTTACTTTGCCGGCGCTCCTGGTAATGTGGATGGAACCGTAATGCTGGCGACACAAATGAAAACCGGTGCAAAAACTTTACCTCATGAGATAGGACATGCATTCAATCTGGGCCATGTTTTTGAAGGTTCAAGTGTAAACACCGAATGCCCTCCGAATACAGATTGTACAGTAAATGGAGACGGTGTGTGCGATACGGACCCTGTTTCAATGAATGCAAATAGTTCCGGAGTGATTAATTTTACCTGTCGTACAGGGATCAACTCTTGCACAGGTACCAATTACACGAAGAATACAGAAAGCAATTTTATGGGATACACTTTCTGCTATACTTTATTCACCAATGGTCAGAAGGCGCGTGTACAGGCAGCTTTGGCGCTCCCTTCCAGGTCGGGTTTTCTTTCCTCTCCTGCTTTAACGCCATGTGGACCTGAAATCAGTTTCGGCATACCATCAGCAACTACGGTGGAAAGTTCCGGCGCACAAACCGGTTGCAGAAATTATACTGACTATACTTATCAATTGACGATTGGGCAGGCGCCAACTGCCCAGGCAAATGTTACGCTTTCTTTTGGTGGCAATGCTACGAAGGGCCTTGACTACGAAGTTACGACGAACGGTAATTTTGTGACTCCGGATAATGTGTTGACTTTCGCGGCAGGCAGTACAGTTGCTCAGCAATTTACTGTACGCGTTTATGATGACGCCAGCGTTGAATCAACAGAAACAGCAATTCTTAATTTCTCTGTCAGTACCTCAGGAAATGCCACAAAGAGCTCTATATATCCCACTTTTACTATTACCATTACTGATAATGACAAGGCTCCTGTGGCTACCAGTTCCAGCACCTATCAGGTTGGAACGATTGGCTTTACTCTTGCCAATCCATTCAATTCAGCTAATCAAAAACAGCGGGGCCAGTTTTTATACAAGGCATCTGAACTGACGGCTGCAGGCCTTACTGCAGGATCAGTAAATTCATTGCAACTCTTTGTAAATTCAAAGAACACGACCGGAAGTTTTAATGATGTAACCATACGGTTAGGTAAAAGCTCATTAGACTATCTGGTGGACGGGTCCTTTACCCCTGGTTCTTCTTTTACGACAGTATATTCAAATCCTTCCTTGAGTACAATATCAGGATGGAACACTTTTAGTTTCTCTACGCCTTATATATGGGATGGTATTAGCAATATTGTAGTAGAATACTGTTATGTTTCTGCAACAGGAACAGGTAGTGATGCTATTGGTGGTTACAGCGATGGAGGAGCAGCCGGTCAGGCCAATTTTATTTTGAAGTCCGGAATTGATTGTGGTACTCAATTCTCAACTGTAAACTATTATGGAAATGGAGCGAAGCCAATAGCACGGTTTGGTTTAGATGTAACAGGTACAGAAGTAGAAACATCTGCTGCAGGTTCCCACACTGAATATCTTGGTGTTGGAAGTGATGACTATTATTACAGCAGTACGAATAAGATCATTGCCAGGATTCAAAATTTAGATGCAGAGCCTGGATGTGTGAATGTAACTGTAGAAAATGCAGGTAACACATGGCAATCTCTTTTTACGGGAACGCGTTCTGCCAAAGTTTTTGAGGTAACGCCTGCCGCCAATGGAAGCATTACCGGTTATACAATTTCCCTTTATTTTACAGATGCAGAACTTGATGGAAGAGCTCCGGGCACTTTAAGAATTGCAAAAACATCTGCGACCACTATGGGAGAAGTTAATGAATCAAATACGGTAATCGTTACCCCTACTGTTGCAATGTTGGGTAGCAATGCCGTATTTACAGCAGATTTCACAGGCTTTTCCAGATTCTTCCTTGTTGATAACCTGGTACTATTGCCTGTGAATCTCGTTTCATTTACAGGAAGGCTCAATGACAGATCGGAAGCTGAACTTCAGTGGAAGGTAAATCAGCAGCGAAATCTCAGCAGTTTTGATGTGGAGCGAAGTGAGGATGGCCAGTCGTTTACAACCATTCAGAATGTCCTTGCTCTGCAAGGAACAGGAAATACTTTTGATTATAGCTTTATCGATAAGAAGGTTGCGGATGGCGCAAATTACTATAGACTTAAGATGATTGACAATGATGGAAAGTTTGCATACAGCCGTGTAATTAAAATTACGAATCATACTGCGAATAGATTTGTAACCCTGGAAAGTAACCCGGTGAAGGATGCTATCACGATACAGGTAAACAATTCCGAACTAAGCCCGGTTGCTGCAGTACTTTATAATGCTACAGGAGCAAGGATAGCTATGTGGCAGTTAGGTTCACGTTCGGGAACTGTTAGATTACCTATAGACCGGTATTCACTTGCTTCCGGAATTTATCTTTTACAGGTTTCTAACGGTGACAAAATAGTAACTCTGAAGGTTCAGAAGAAATAGAACTGATTGATGCAAAAATTCCCCTGTAAGATTTTGCAGGGGAATTTTTTTGTAATAATGAACCAGGTAATTTTTCAATATTACATACAAAGTTTGTAATTATGATGCTGCCCCTACATTTCAGGCCTTCGCATAAAAATTGCTGCTCAAAATTTCAGTTTGGTTTCTCTCTCTGTAATTAAAGATTCAGGTAGTAATCCTTCAGTAGATTTTTGAAATCATCCGTGTATCCGTTCTTGTTTTCGATTGTCAGTTCTACTCTAATGATCTTAGTTGCTTTCATAATAAAATTTCCGGAATAAATGATTCGGAATGCAGGCTTACCTTCCCGATGCTTCAATGCCAGCAAGGATGTAATTGTGGCTTCATTCTTTGAAATCTCTTTTTCAAAGTATTCTTGCCTTGAAGCAGGAATCATCACAATAAATGATCCTCCGTCAGAAATGAGCTGTCGAATGCATAGGAGCAGTTCATTTAATAGCAGTCCTGAATCATGCATGGCTATTGACTTTCCCGTATCCTCTCCTTTCAGATCATTTTCAAAAAACGGGGGATTGGACAAGATCAGGTCGTACTTTTTTCCTGAGTTCCAATGAAGAATATCCGAGTGAATTGCATTCAGTCTTTCACTCCACGGCGAATTGCTGAAATTTTCTTTCATCTGTATGAAACATTTCTCCTGAATCTCTACACTATCAAGCAAAGCATTGCTCCTTTGTGCGACCATTAAACTCAGCAAGCCGGTGCCTCCTCCGATATCCAGAATATTTCTTGGTATCAAATGTTGCCTGTTTATTTCTGAACCAGCAAATGCACCTAATACACACGAATCTGTACAAACCTTCATTGAGCATGCACGCTGCTGGACTGTGAATTGTTTGAATTTAAAATATTCATTTGACATAGTTCAAATTCTTGCTGAAGGAACTACAGACAGTGGTGCAAATTGTTTTTCCCTGAATTTGTAATAAGCTGCAATTGCAATCATAGCAGCATTATCCGTGCAATATTCGAATGCCGGAATAAATGTTTTCCAACCTTTTTCTTCTCCAAGCTCCTGAAACGCTTTGCGTAATCCTTTATTAGCACTTACACCGCCTGCAATGCACAAATCGGTAATACCGGTCTGCTCTGCTGCTGCCTGATATTTATTCAGCAATATGGATATAATTCTCCTTTGTATGGAGGCACAGATATCGCTCATATGTACTTTGATAAAATCTTGATCTTTTGATTGATGTTCCCTGATGAAATATAAAATGGAAGTTTTCAATCCGCTGAAACTAAAATTCAGTCCTTCAATTCGAGGTTCAGGAAATGAATAGACCGGAGTGCCATTAGAAGCATGTTTATCGATCAATGGTCCACCCGGGTAGGGGAGGCCCAGCATTTTCGCAGCCTTGTCAAACGCTTCTCCTGCAGCGTCATCGAGCGTTTCACCAATCACTTCGAGATGCAATGGATCATGGCACAACACGATCTGGGTGTGGCCACCGCTTACTGTGAGGCACAGAAACGGGAATTTTGGTACTTCATGATCCTCGCCTTTTTTCCGTATGAGATTTGCCAGCACATGAGCCTGCATGTGATTGATAGCTATCAACGGTTTTTGCAACGCAAAAGAAAGAGATTTTGCAAATCCGGCACCCACAAGTAAGGAACCAATAAGACCGGGTGATTGTGTGAACGCAAAAGCATCAACCTCTTCAAGCTTTTTGTTTGCTTTCTGCAACGCCTGCTCAACAACGGGTACCACTGCTTCCAGGTGGGCACGTGATGCAAGCTCAGGTACCACACCACCATATTGTTCATGAACTTGCTGGCTTCGTATCACATTACTCAAAATGTATTCATCTTCGCTAACAGATGCGGCTGTTTCATCGCATGAAGATTCAAGAGCCAGTATCAATGCCATTGATTTACCTTTTTTTTGAAATAGAAAGGTGCAAAGGTAAGAGCTTATTTAGAGCGGATGGCTACTACAGGATCGAGCCTTGATGCTGAGTAAGCTGGAATGAAACCTGAAACGATGCCAACGATGATGCAGATGCTGATAGCCAGACTCAGGATTCCACCGGAAATATAAACTGGAAATTGCATCAGGTTTGAAAGCAACAGTGTAAGCAGAAATACCAAAACGAGTCCCATCAGGCCGCCAAGAATACATATAATTGCGGCTTCGAGCAGAAACTCAGATAGAATGCTTCTCTTCTTTGCTCCAATAGCTTTTTTCAACCCGATAATGGGTGTACGTTCTTTGACCGTTACAAACATGATATTGGAAATTCCGAATGCCCCTACGACAAGGCTTAGAATACCAATGGCCCATCCGCCCAGGCTGATGCTTGCAAAGACAGATGTTACCTGGTCGCTCAATGCGCTGATCTGGTTCAGTGTAAAATTTTCTTCTTCGGTAGGGGATAGTTTCCTGATAGACCGCATGATACCTGTCAACTCATCAAACAATGCCGCAGAAGTTACATTTTCCTTTGCCTTTACGATGATCTTAGGGCTTGCATTGTCATCATCTACTATTTGTCTCAGAAAACGATACGGTACGTAGAACCCCATGTCAGGATTATCACCTATCATGCTAAGCCCTGATTTTTTGATGACGCCAATAATGGTTACCTGTTTGGTCTTTACTTTAACGGTTTTTCCAATAGCGCGAGATGCATCACCAAATAAATTTTCAGCATTCGTATATCCAATGATCCCGACAGGACTGCCATAGGAAAATTCACTTTGCGAAATGAACCTGCCATATTCTATTTTCAGAGGGTTGATCTCAATTCTTTCTGCTGTAAAACCTGTAACATTTACTCCCTCCAACGCTACGTCTTCGTAAGAAATGTTCATTTGGGAATTAGTTTCAAAAGCAATGTGTGAAGCCAATAAACTACGCTCTTTCAAAAAACCTACCTCCTGGTATTTAGGCTCTGGTCTTTTTTCATATTTCCACCAGGGATAATCCGGCCCTCCCGCATAATTCCATTTATCTATATAAATTGTATTTGTGCCTAAGGACTTTAATTGGTTTTGAATATTCAACTCGAGACTCTTTACCGTAGCCAGTACGCCGATGATACAGAAAATTCCAAAGGAGATTCCAATAAGTGAAAGAAATGTACGCAATTTGTTCACCCGCAACTCCTGGAATGTGAGCCTGAGTGAATTCAATAATATGGTTAATGTCTTACGCAAGCAGCAAATGTAATCGTTCATTTATATTTGCCATGAAAAATATGGTGAAAGGTTTATAACTGCTAAGAGTTGCCATTATTCATTATTTAGTTAAGCATTCAATTGACAAATACACGTGAAAATATCAGGATTCAGACTTTTGTTCTTGTACTGGCCGTCTTGCTATTTGGAATCAAGATCATTGCATGGTTACTTACCTCTTCCCTTGCCATCCTCACCGATGCATTGGAGAGTGTGGTCAATATCCTGGCAGGTGGTGTTGGTCTTTATAGCCTTTTGCTGAGTGCAAAACCGAGAGACTCCAACCATCCTTACGGACATGGTAAAGCAGAATATCTTTCGGCTGCAGTTGAGGGTATATTCATTTTGCTGGCAGGCGTGTTCATCATTTATAAGGCCATAGAAAATTTGTTTATCGATCACAGCGTGAAAGATACCAATCTCGGTATCGTCTTGATGGCAAGTACAGCGATCCTGAATTATACTACCGGTTTTTATTGCGTTGCCAAAGGGAAGAAAAACAGATCAGTACAATTGATTGCAGCCGGAAAACATTTGATGACAGACACCTGGTCAACTTTGGCAATCATCATCGGGCTTGTGCTGATACATATCACCGGCATCCAATATCTCGATAGCATAGTGGCCATGGTGATGGCATTATTTATTCTGGTAATGGGTGTTAAAGTATTAAGGCCCGGAATCAGCGGTATCATGGATGAAGCAGATACTAAACTCCTGGAAAGTATAGTAAAGGTGCTCAATGAAAAGCGAAATGAAAACTGGATAGACCTTCACAATGTGCGCTTCATAAAATTTGGAAATACGCTTCATTGCGATTGCCACCTTACAGTGCCGTGGTATTTCAATGTGAGAGAAGCACATGTTGAGGTGGAAAGGCTCGGTACCGTCATAGCAGAAGAATTTGGCACCAAAGTAGAAATGTTTGTACATACTGATCCGTGCCTCGACTACAGCTGCCGGATATGCAGCAAGCAACATTGCCTGGTACGGAAATATCCACAGGAAACACGGATTACCTGGACGATAGAAAATATTGCCCTCGACAGGAAACATCGCTCCGACAGTTGATCATGTCAGAGAAAATGCTCCCTATAACGCTGAATTGATTCGTTGATGATCTGGTATGCTTTTTCCTTTGGCTCAAAATCGTGAATCCGCACTTCTTTTTTCTCGAGCACTTTGTACTGCTCAAAATAATTACGAAGCACGGAAAGAAAATGTTCAGGAACCTTACTGAGGTCGTCAATATAATTTACACCCGGATCTTTAGCTGCTACTGCAATGATCTTATCATCGATCAGCCCGGTATCTATCATCTGCATATTGCCAATGATGGTGGCTTCTACCAGGCAGAGCGGATGGATGGATTCACTGCACATTACAAGGATATCTAAAGGATCCCCGTCTTGTCCCAGCGTTTGGGGAATAATGCCATAGTTGATCGGGTAGTGGAATGATGAATAGATGATGCGATCCAGCTTGAGCAATCCGGTTTTCTTATCTATTTCATATTTTGATTTTGAACCTTGCGGAATCTCAATCAATGCATTGACTGTAACCGGTGCGTTTTCGCCAAAACTGGCACCATGCCAGGGATTGGCAATAAATTTTTGATTTTCTTTCATTAGTCTCCTATTAAATGAATGGCAAATAATGTGGCAAGTAACCCCACAACCACACTGATGAATATGTACAAAAATGCTTTCATGAGATATCCGTCTCTGAACATTTCAACCGTCTCCAGGCTGAAGGATGAAAAGGTAGTGAAGCCACCCAGTATACCGGTGATCAGAAATACCCTTCCCTGTGTTGCAATCACTCCTTTTTCCGCAAGTGCAAATAAGATTCCGATCAGAAAACATCCCGCTATATTCGCTAACAGTGTTCCAAACGGAAAATAAAAAATTAATTTGTTCTGAAATGGAAGTGACAGCAGGTATCTTCCTGCGCCCCCGATAAAACTTCCTAAACCTGCCAATAACACTAACTTCATAGCATTCTTTTTAAGGCACTTCGTTACCCTGCAGAAAAGTGTATTTGAAATCGACCACCCAGTCGTTGCCTTTTTTTACAATTCGAAGTTGAGTAGGTTCTTTCTTATACGTATTCTTGTAATAGATGATGTCAGTACTGTCATTCAGCGAATGAGTACTGTCAATGATGATATTTGCGTCACGATAATTCTCCCGTTCCAACGGTGTCAGTTTCATGCTGAACTCACGGAGCCTGTCAAGGTATTGATCATTGGTACTGTCCTGCAACAGATATTTTTCCGCTTTGACATAATCGCCTTTCAGGGAAGCTTCAATAAATCCACGACCTGAAGTGAGCGGATCACTTCGGTCTATCTTATCTGGGGAACATGAAGTGAGAATAACAACCACGATGATCAGAAGAATTAACCGGTTCATATCAATGGTTTTCTTTAGGTAGATTCTCCAACAATTTTTTTGCCTGTTCTAACTGTTCAGGCGATATATTTTTCATCCCCTTTGATATACTGTCTATCATTTGCTTTCCTTTTTCCAATTGGTCCTTTGGGATAGCGTTCATTACAGAATCCATGTTTATGCCATTGAATCCCTGTTCTTTCATTTTTTCCTGTGCCATGCGTCCAAGCGTATTGAAATCGAATGCTACTTTCCAATCGCCTTTTTCTTTTTTCAAAATGAAATTCACAGTTTCGTTACTTGCTTTTTCTGTAACAGGTACATGAGCTTCTTCGCCTTCAATTTTGGCATCACCGATTGTGATCATATCCGGATTGAATTTATCTGTAGCGCCGGTAGCATCCGCACTGTTCATCCCCATCTCCATCATACTGAGCATTCCTTCACTATCTGCAGTTACATATTTCTTTGCTGTCGCAATGTCTTTTTTGGATAGCGCTTTGAAGAATGATGTGAGTACTTCCTTCGGATTGCCTGAAGAGCCGGAACTATTGCACCCTGCTATGGTAAAAAGGATGAGTGACGCCAATAATACTTTTTTCATTGTTTTGATTTTTGTAATGGCAAATGTAAATTTTATTTGTTATTGCTAATTTTAAGATTTGTGAGCTAAAATGATAACCAATGGACTTAATGCAGCAGTTGCATAATGCGATCTCCCTTGCAGGACTTTGGGAGCGTGAGCGCAGCCTTACCAAAGGTGAATTATTGGTGCGGGAAGGTGACATTGATGCCAATATTTATTTTATTAGAAAAGGCACTTTCAGAATTTTTGTAAGTGATGCAGATAAAGAACTAACTATTCGATTCGGATATGCGAATAATTTTATTGCTGCATTGGACTGCTACATTTCCGGAAAACCAACATTGTTCAATATCGAGGCGCTCCGTAAAGCTGAAGTAAGTATCGTGTCGAAGGATGTTTTTAATTCCTTTTGTGCCGCAAATGCGGATGCCCGGCTTATTTGGGATCAATTACTGATCGCATTGGTGTATCAGCAACTGGAAAGAGAGATAGATATCCTTACCGCATCACCTGAAGTAAGGTACAGGCGTGTTGTGGAAAGAAGTCCTCGGTTGTTTCAGGAAGTGCCTCATAAGTATATCGCATCTTACCTCCGGATGGCGCCCGAAACACTTTCCCGGTTAAGAAAATCTTGATCTCAATCAATTTTTGAGTGGAAGAGAATTTTGTTCTTTGCATAAAATTTATTGTATGAAAATAGAACAGGCGGTTTTGTTGAATCAGCTTCAGAAAATAACCGGATATCATCTGGAAGCCACAAGGGACCTGCGGGGACTACCTGAACAGGTATTAAACTTCAAACCCTCTGAGGATGGCTGGAGTGTTTTGGAATGTATCGAACACCTGGTGCGATATGGCAATTTCTATATTCCAGAAATACAAAAGCGCATTAGGAATGGCAGCCACCAGGATGTTCAGGATTTTAAGAGTGGATTGCTGGGAAATTATTTTGCTGAGATGATGGTGCCGAAACCTGGTATGAAAAAGATGAAGACTTTCAAAAACATGAATCCTGCCGGCAGCCGACTGGACATTACTGTTATTGATACTTTTACCCGGCAGTTGAATGAGTTGTTGAAAATTTTAGAAGCCGCCTCTTCAATAGACCTGAACAGAACAAAAACATCCATCTCTATTTCCAGGTGGGTGAAATTGAGGCTGGGCGATACGTTGCGGGTAGTCATCTATCACAACGACCGTCATATCGTGCAGGCGATGGGTGTTTTAAAAACATCAAAAGCCGCTGCAGCGGCTTTTGAATGAAAATTTTTTATTCATGAGGAGCATGTCGTTCTTTTTCCCGCTCATTCTCCTTTTCGTACGCCTTGATAATTTGTTTTACTAACTTATGCCTTACCACATCTTCTTCGTCTAATTCAATGTGGCCAATGCCACTGATGTTCTTCAGAATCCTTGCAGATTTTTCGAGGCCGCTCTTCACTTTTGGTGGCAGGTCGATCTGGGAAATGTCACCTGTAATGATGGCTTTTGCATTAGCGCCAATCCTCGTGAGAAACATTTTGAGTTGCAGGTCGGTTGCATTCTGTGCTTCATCAAGAATGATGAAAGCATTGTCCAGCGTACGTCCACGCATGTAGGCTAATGGAGCTATCTCGATAGTTCTTGTAGTCATGTAATAACCTAACTTATCAGCCGGGATCATGTCATCCAGTGCATCATACAATGGCCTGAGGTATGGATCAATTTTTTCCTTGAGATCGCCAGGCAGGAATCCCAGGCTTTCACCGGCCTCAACTGCAGGCCGTGTCAGTATGATTTTTTTTACCTGTTTATTTTTCAGTGCACGTACGGCCAACGCTACAGCAGTATAGGTTTTACCGGTACCTGCAGGCCCAATGGCAAATACAATATCATTCTTGTCTGTGGCTTCTACCATCTTTTTCTGATTGGCAGTACGAGCTCTCACTGTTCTGCCGTTTGGCCCGAATACGAGTACCTCATTCGGATGCCGCTCCAGGAAGTTGTCGATGGCACCTTCATCATCGCCACCGAGTATCTGCTCCATGTAATTGTCGCTCATTTGGCCGTTACGTTCCAGGTATTGTACCGCCAGTTCGATTTTTTCTTTAGCAGCAGTTATTTGTTCGGGTGCACCTGAAAGTTTTAGTTGAGTGCCGCGACTGAGGATTTTCAGGCGGGGAAACTTCTTTTTGAGAATGTCAAGTTTTGAATTATTAACTCCGAAAAACTCAATGGGGTTAATGGTGTCGAGGTTAATGATCGTTTCTGTCAAATGATAAGAATTTAATTTGTTTTCAATAGTACGGAATGAAAATATCGAATAGAAATTACACGTACTAATTTAGTTATTCACACTTGGTTGAAAAAGTTAATTCACCATCTTTAATTCTGACAAAATTATGACGATCTGAAAAAAATATTACTTTCGAAAAAATAATTCTAATGAACAAAAAATTTTTAGCCCTGTCTTTGGTGGTAGCTGCCATCTTCGGATTACAGGCATTTACTTCTATCAATGAACCCGAATGGAAAAACCTGCACATACTTCCCAAGGATATTTCGGAAGATGGGCTTGACAGTGTCATGCACCACTTTACCAGGTCTCTCAATGTGAAGTGTAACTATTGTCATGTATGGAATGGAGAAACAAGAAAGATGGATTTTGCCAATGATGCCAAGCCTGAAAAGTTGATTGCGAGGAAAATGATGGAGATGACTATTGATATCAACAAAAACCATTTTGTTCAGATAGAAGAATCCCTCGACAGTGCTTTTCAAAAGCCAAGTGATACAGCTTCCGTTCAATATATGCTGAAGTATGTTACTTGTTATACATGTCACCACGGCAATCAACGTCCCGAAAATCAGCCACCGAAAAAGCAGGAACCGGCGAAAATGTGACAACTTAATTGACAATTGATAATTGATGATGACATTTTTTTCAAAAACCAATTGTCTTGATATTCTTTATTGCCGGATGGCTGCAATGCCTTTCGGCAATTTTTTTATTGGCTTAGTTCAAAAAGCAGCAACTGGCTCTTCTCAAAAAAGTTGAAATTATTATCCGCGATAAAGATTAGTGATTGCTTTCCATTAGCCAGGAGCGGACCAAATGTTACGCCTTCAATATTATCTATAAATATTCCCAGTGAATCCATATTCAGCAATAATTTTTTAGGCAATACGGGTATAGCTGTGTCTTTAAGACTTTCGAAACTACTGATGTCTTTGCCTTCTCTGATATCCGTGAGAAACACTTTAATGGTACAGCTCAGTCTGCCAGTAGAATAGGAGCGTTCGACTACGAGCAGGTGGTCGTTGGCCAGGAAGAGAATGTCTGAGATGCCATTTACCCTGAAACCCGAAGGAGGAGTCACCGGGTGTGCCACAGGATCAATGCGGTAGGCATATTGTGCTACTGCGCGTTTAGTAGCGATATCAAATTTTATGATCCTTACGACGCCCGTTGAATCACTGATGCCCGCACGAGGCCCATCGCTGATCAAAGGCTCTTCAGTACTTACCCATACATATTGATGATCACGCGAGATGGAAAGCCCTTCAAATCCACCATTATTTCTCGGGCCCTTTTCCTCGGCACTCATGTGGAATTGGTGAGGCAGTTGGAAGGTGTCGATGAAATTGCCATTCCGGTTTGCAAGAAACACTCTAGGGTTAATTAATAACGTATCATTGGGCTGCACTTCTCTCAATCCTTCGTCACTCCAGATGATAGCACTGCTTCCAAAGAATCGCAATGCTTCGGGGTCCACAGACTGTGCTTTGTTTGTTTTGAATGGTGGGAATAGTGTACCCTTTGCATTTTGTAGAAAATTTTTATCCTTGAAGATGACAGTATCTATTTTTTCATTTTTGATAATTACCTGATAGGTGTAAAACCGTGCGGGGTTAATGTCGGACCGGTCATCGCTGATGGATGCATATACCCTGGAACTGGCATCATAATCAATTCCCGAAAGCCCACCAACTGTTGTACCATCAAATTGCATAGCATAAGGAATATCGTATTCATTCAGAAATTTCAAACGAAAAGAATTGGCATTGGTAGCAACCTTTTTGGGACCGGAACATCCGGAAAACATGATGATCGAAATCAGGAAAAATATTCCTCTGTTTTTCAGTTTAAAATAAGCTATGAGCATAATGTTTGTGGTTGATATTCTTACAAAACTATGAAACCCAGATTTTGCTGGTGGCTGCAAAATCTGCATCGGACGCTTCGGTCATCAAAATTTTGCTACTGCAAAATTTTGATTAAAGCTATGAAAGGGACAAATGTAACGGAGAATAAAACATTCAACCATACTGCCTGACATTGGTCATAATAATCCTGGGATTCATACTTGTGGGAAAAGGCATTGTTTTCATAGGAGACATTACACGATTGCAGAGCCTGATCGGGCAAACCGGAGTGGGAGCATTCAACAGTAGTGCCAATTTGTTGTCATTTATCATTGGCTACCTCACATTGTTATGCGGAATGTTCATTGGTTGTGGATTGTTTACCCTCTCATCTTCACTTGTCCAGATTCCTGTTATGCTGGTGTCCATCATTTTTGTAAAAGTCAGGATGCCGGAGCCGGGATATTTTGAACTGGTACTGTCGATCATTACGCTGGTATTACTTGTCATTTTTTCAATTAAGGGAAGTGGGCAGTTGTCGGCTGATGAGTTCTTCCGTTCTTATTATAAGGCCGATATGGAAACAGGTCATACAGGCAGGTTGTTTCAAAATGAAGAAGGCGAATAAAAAAAGCTCCTGAATTTATCAGAAGCTTTTTTCATTTCATTTAATCCTGGGGTTTTAGAGGTTTTTCAGGCTTAAATTTTTGTGTTGGTTTTCAAAGGATGTGTATTTTTCGTAGGTATCGGCCTTTATTTTAGGTTAAAAAAAATAGAAGTTGACTGATATCGGATTTTTGGTTTTT